>JAIEOO010000279.1 GCA_019750475.1 Acetobacteraceae bacterium
GAGCTGGAGGGCGGGCTGCGCCGCCGGCGGCTCTGGCAGCGGCGGCAGGCTGCGCGCCGCGACGCGCTGGCTCGGCGGCCCGCCGCCGTCGAAGCAGCGCTCGGCCATCTCGACATAGGTGCGGGAGGCCTCGTTGCCGTTCATCCCGATGACGAGGCTGGTCACCTGCGGCGCCTCGCGCTCGAAGACGATGAGGGCGACGTAGGGGACGAAGGCGTCGCCCACGAGGCCGGTCGGGTTCACCCGGCCGCAGACCGCATAGGTGCCCGGCAGCGCCTGGGCGAAGACCTGGACACCGCGCTGCCGCAGGTCGCCCGCCGCGCGCAGCCGCTGCCGCAGCGGGTCCGTCGCCGCCTCGACCGCGGCCTGGACGCGGGGCGCCGCGGAGGCCGCCTGCGCGGGTGGGGTCGGGTCCTTGCAGCCGGGCAGCGCCGCGAGGAGGAGGAAGCCGAGGGAAGCGATCTGGCGCATGGTGCGGCGACAACGCCGGGCGCGCCCGCACGGATGCGTGCGTTGTCAAGACCTGTTTCGCGCCTGCGGCCGGAAACGTCCGCGACCACCCGCAACCGTGCGGCCGCCCCGCGGGCGCTCACTCAGCGCGGCCGCGCGCGCTCGAGCAGGGCCACGACGCCCAGCTCCGTCGCGTCCCACACCTCCCGGCCCGTCTCGGCCCGGATCGCCGCGGCCTCGAACCAGGCGGGGTAGTTGGTGCACCAGGCCAGGATGACGTCGCAGCGCGGCGCCACCTCCCGCGCCTGGCCGCGGATGGCGGCGCCGGGCACCGAGGCATAGGACAGGTTGTCGCTCATCCCGAGATGGCTCTCGGCGGTGACGTCCCATCCCTGTCGCGCGAAGGCGGCGAGCAGCCGCGCGGTGTAGACGTCGTCGTAAGGCGTGATCAGGCCGAGCCGCGTCGGGCCTCGCGCCGCCAGCCGCCGGTCGAGCAGCAGGGCGGAGGTGTCGGCCGGGATGCCGGTCGCGGCGGTAACGCGCGCGCAGAGGTCGCGGTCGTGGTCGAGGCCGATGACGCCGCCCTTGCTGCCGTTCCAGACGATCGCGGCCGGCCGCGCCTGGGCGAGCAGCTCCGCCGCGCGCAGCATGGCCGGTACGTCGTAGTCGTCCGGGCGCCCATCGGGCACGGGCGTGCGGCTGAAGATCGGCACCACCCCCGGCACGTCGCGCAGCATGGCGATCGTCGTCGCCTCCACCACCCAGTTCGCGGAGGGGGTGATGGTAGCGAGCGGCGTCATCGCGCGGGCGTCATCGCGCGGGCGTCACCGCGTGAGGGCGACGAGCGCCGAGCGCGGCGGCACGCCCGGCGTGAACTCCGGCCAGCGCGTGGCCGGGCGCTCGAAGCTGGCGCCCGGCGCGCGGCCCGGCATGCGGGCGGCGGTGACGATGGTCCGGCCATCGGGCGTGACGGCGGCCCCGCCGATTCCCGCGCCCCGCGCCGCCGCGTAGATCGGCGCCACCCCCGGGCCCTGGAGCTGGAACAGCGTGTCGGCCGCGGCCTGCCAGGCTCCGCCCTGGTCCGTGCCGATCAGGATGCGCCCGTCGCGCGCGGCGGTGACGGTGTCCGGGTTGGCGAGGCCGCCGGCGACGACCGTCTCCACAGCGAAGACCTCCGCCGCCGGATCGCCGCCTTCGGGGCGCAGCGCGATGACGCTGCCGGCGCTCCGCGTGACGCCGCCGCGCAGGCAGACCAACAGCCGGTTGCCGCGCGCGTCCCAGTCGCATCCCGCCGGCACGTCGAAGGGCGCGGCGCCGAGGGCGCGGGCCGCCTCCCCCAGATCCTGCGCCGCGCCCGCCGGCAGCGGCGCCCAGCGCAGCCGGTTCCCCTGCTGCACCCCGACCGAGAGCTGCCCGGCATCGAGCGCGTCGGGCTCGGCCGCCGGCGCCGCGCTGACGAAGCGGAACAGGAAGCCCGAGGGCAGGCGCTGCGTCGAGAAGACGACGGCCCGCGTGTCCCGCGCGAGCACCGCCGTGGCATCGCCGCGCACCGCCCGGCCGAGCGCCGTGCGCTTCGCCGGCACCGCTTGCGGGTCGAGCGGGTCGAACTCCGCGATCCAGCCATAGGGCGCCGTCTGCGCGACGCCGAGCCGCGGCGCGAGGGTGTTCGGGTCGCCCTCGGCGAGCAGCAGCGTGCCCCAGGGCGTGACGCAGCCGCCATTCACCGCGAGGACGCCGCGCACCGCCCCGCCCAGCGCCTGGCCGAGCGGGCCGGCGGCGCGGCAGAGCGTCGTCGCCGTCAGGCGCCGCGCCTGGAAGCCGCCATCCACGACGATCCAGCGCCCGCCCTGGAATTCGAGGTTGAGCAAGGTCGCCCCTTGCAGCGCGCCCGTCACCTCCGGCCGCTCCCGCCCGCCGGGAAAGGCGAGCGCCGCGTCCACGGTCGGGTGCGCCACCGCCAGCACGGCGCGCGCCACGCCATCGGCCGCGACGGGCGGCGCGGCGAGGCCGATGACCCGTGCGTCCCAGCCGAACTGGGCCGAGGCGCCCTCGGCATCCACGATGGCCGGGTTGAAGGGCGGCGCGTCGAAAGTGACGCGGTCGCCCCAACGGCTGAGCACGTCGCGGCGCCAGCCGGGCGCCACCACGTCGCCCTGCTGGACGCCCGGCCCCTGCGCGAGGGGCGCCTGGGCCGTGGCCGACCGGGGCCGCAGCACCGGCAGGAGCGCGGGCGCGGCGAGAAGCGAACGGCGGAGCATCAGGCGGCCTGTTCCTCGATCACGGGTGGCTCATGCGCGCGGACGGGTGGCAAGGGGCCGTCCCAGGCCTCGACGCGCACGAGGCAGGATTGCGCCGAAGGCCCCTGGCTGAGCGGCGAGGAGCCGATGTCGGGCGTCAGCACGTTCGGATTGCCATGGACGCAGAGCGACCCCGGCACGCCCGGCTCCAGCGGGTCGAACCAGGCGCCGGTCGCCATCATGGCCACGCCGGGCAGCACGCCCGCATCGAGGACGAGGCCACCGAGGCAGGCGCCGCGGGCGTTGAACACGCGGACCACCTGGCCGGCGCGAAGGCCGCGCCGCGCCGCATCGGCCGGGTGCAGCTTGATCGGCTCCCGCCCGGCGATCTTCGCCGCCGCGGCGATCCGCCCCGGATCGAGCTGCGAATGCAGCCGCGTCTCCGGCTGATAGGAGAGCAGGTGGAGCTCGTCCTCGGCCGCGGTCAGCAGGGATTCGCGCGGCCCGATCCAGCTCGGCACCGGCGGGCATTCGGCCTCCCCCATGGCGGCGATGGTTTCGCTCCACAGCTCGACCTTGCCGGTCGGCGTGTCGAGCGGATGCGCCTCCGGGTCGCGGTGGAAATCGGCGAACTGCGTGTATTCCTCGCCCGGGGCGATGTCGGGGATCTCGGCGTGGCCCTCGGCCCAGAAGCGGTCGAAATCGGGCGCGTCGTAGCCGAACTTCGCGCAGGCCGTGCGCCACTTGCCGTAGAGGAAGCGCAGCCACGCATCCTCGTCCCGCTGCTCGGTGAAGCGCGGGCGGAAGCCGCCGGCATCCGCCAGGTCCGCCAGCCAGTCATGGTCGTTCCGCGCCTGCCCCTGCGGCGGGATCGCCTGGTGCATGGCGCGGACGAAGCGATCGCGGGAGGAATGGGCGAGGTCGTTGCGCTCCAGCGTGGTCGTGCAGGGCAGCACGATGTCGGCGTGGCGCGCCACGCCGGTCCACCAGGGCTCGCTCACCACGATCGTCTCGGGGTGGGACCAGGCGCGCAGGAAGCGGTTGAGGTCCTGGTGGTGGTGGAACGGGTTGCCGCCCGACCACCAGACCATGCGGATGTCGGGCAGCGGCAGGTCCCGCCCGTTGTAGCGCAGGGTGCCGCCGGGACGCTCCAGCAGCTCGGTGACGCGGCCCACCGGAATGAAGCGGGAGACGCGGTTGGCCGCCGGCGGCAGGGTGATCCCCGGCATCTCGCGGCGCGGATTGCCCATGCCCCCGATGGAGCCGAGGCCGAAGGCGACCCCCTGCCCCGGCCGGCCGATGCGCCCCAGCACGGCGGCGAGCGCGATCAGCGCCCAATACGGCTGCTCGCCGAAATCGGCGCGCTGGAGCGACCAGGTGGCCGTCAGCATGGTCGGCTCGTCCGCGCAGCGCTCGGCCAGCTCCCGGATGGTGGCCGCGGGAACCCCGGTGATCGCCTCCGCCCATTCGGGCGTGCGCCCCTCCAGCGTCGGCCGGAACCGATCCCAGCCCACGCAGTGGGAGGCGAGGAAGCCGCGATCCTCCCGGCCCAGCGCCACGATATGGCCGATCATCGCGAGCAGCATCGCCGTGTCGGTGCCGGGCCGGATCGGCACCCATTCGGCGGCCAGCGCCGCTTCGGTGTCGCCGCGATAGGGCGAGACGTTCACCATCCGCACGCCCCCCGCGGCCGCGGCCCGCATGTTGGGGCCGTAGGTCTGCGCCGCCCCGCCGGCCGCCACCGCGCCGTTCTTGGCCGCCAGCCCGCCGAAGCAGAGCATCAGCCGCGCGTGGCGCCGGATCGCCGCCCAGTCCGTCGTCCGGCCGAGCAGCACCTCGTTCGTGCCGATGACGTGCGGGAGAAGCGCCTGGGCCGTCGCGTAGGAATAGGCGTTGACCGAGCTGGTGTAGCCCCCGCCGAGCCCCAGGAACCGCTGAAGCTGGGACTTGGCGTGGTGGAAGCGCCCCGCGCTCGACCAGCCATAGGACCCGCCGAAGATCGCCTCGTCGCCGTGCTCGGCGCGGACGCGCGCGGTCTCCTCGGCCAGCAGCCGCGTCACCCGGTCCCAGGAGACCGGGACGAAGGGGTCCCCGCCGCGCAGATGGCCGCGCCGCCGCCCCTCCAGCCAACCCTTGCGGATGTAGGGCCGGTCCACCCGGGCGCGGCTGTGCACCGTCTCCGGCACGGCCTCGATCAGCGTGGCCGGGACGGGATCGCGCGCGAAGGGGCGGACGCCCACGAGCCGCCCGCCCTCCGTCACGGCATCGAAGAAGCCCCAATGGGCGGCGTGCGGCTTGATTTCTCCCATGCCGGGGAAGATGCGGCGGCGGGGCCGGTTTCGCAATCAAGGGGCTTCGCAATCGCGCGGCGACGGGGTTCCCGCCCGCGGCCCGCCCTGCCTACACTCGCCCCCCCAACGGACCACGGCAGGAACACCCCAGGCCATGACGCCCCCGCGCAACTCGACCGCCATCCGCGACACGCAGAGCGTGCTGCACCCCTACACGGACGCGCGCGCGCACCAGAAGGGCACGCCGCTGGTCATCAGCCGGGGCAAGGGCGTGCGCGTCTACGACGACCAGGGGAATTCCTACATCGAGACGGTGGCGGGGCTGTGGTGCGCCTCGCTCGGCTTCGACAACGAGCGCCTGGTCGAGGCCGCGGCGCGCCAGATGCGGCAGCTGCCCTTCTACCACGGCTTCACCGGCCGCACCCACGAGCCGATGGTGGACCTCGCCGAGATGCTGCTCGAGCGCGCTCCCGTGCCGATGAGCAAGGTGTTCTTCGCCAATTCCGGCTCCGAGGCGAACGACACCGCGATCAAGATGATCTGGTTCGCCAACAACGCGCTCGGCCGGCCGCAGAAGAAGAAGATCATCGGCCGCCTCAAGGGCTATCACGGCATCACGCTGGCCTCGGCTTCGCTGACCGGCCTGCCCTACAACCACAAGCTCTTCGACCTGCCGCTGCCCGGCTTCCTGCACGTCTCGACGCCGCACCACTACCACGGCGCCCATCCGGGCGAGACGGAGGAGCAGTTCGCGAGCCGCCTCGCGCAGGAACTCGACGACGTCATCACGCGGGAGGGCGCGGACACGGTCGCCGCCTTCTTCGCCGAGCCGATCATGGGCGCGGGCGGCGTCATCATCCCGCCCGCCACCTATTTCGAGAAGATCCAGGCCGTGCTGCGCAAGCACGATGTCTGGCTGGTCGCCGACGAGGTGATCTGCGGCTTCGCGCGGACGGGCAACTACTGGGGCAGCCAGACCCTCGGCATGCAGCCGGACATCCTGACCTGCGCCAAGGCGCTCTCCTCCTCCTACCTGCCGATCTCGGCCATCATGCTGAACGAGCGCGTGTTCGAGGCGCTGGCCGACGGCACCTCCTCGGTCGGTACCTTCGGCCACGGCTTCACCTATTCGGGCCACCCGGTCCCGGCCGCCGTCGCGGTCGAGACGCTGAAGATCTACGACGAGATCGACGTCGTCGGCCATGTGAAGTCGGTGGCCCCCGTGCTGCAGGACGGGCTGCGGCAGCGCTTCGCCGACCACCCGCTCGTCGGCGAGATCCGCGGCACGGGCCTCATCGGCGCCGTCGAGTTCGTGCAGGACAAGGCCGCCCGCAAGAACTTCGACCCGGCGCAGAAGATCGGCCCGCGCTTCGTCAAGCTCGCCGAGGCGCAGGGGCTGATCTGCCGCACCCTCCCCAACGACAGCATCGCCTTCTCGCCCCCGCTGATCATCAGCGCGGAGGAGATCACGGACATGCTGGACCGCTTCGGCCGCACCCTCGACGAGCTCTCGGTGCAGCTCCGCCGCGAAAGCCTCGCCGTCGTTTGATCGCGCCGTCTTGATCGCACCGTACTGGCCGCTGGCGGGCGCGCTTCTCGTCGCGCCGCTGGCGGTCGTTCTCCAGAACCGCGCCCTCGCGCCCATCGCCCTGCTCGGCCTCGCGGGGACCGTCGGCCTCGCCCTGGCGCGCGGCTGGCGGCCCTCGCGGCCGCCGGCGCTCGCCCTGCCGCTCGGCGCGCTGCTGCTCTGGATGGCGGTCGCCGCCTTCTGGGCGCCGTCGCTCGGCCGCGGCCTCGACGCCACCTGGCGCCTCGCCGCGACGGCCCTCCTCGGCCTGCTCGCCGCCGATGCGCTGCGGCACGAGAATCCGCGCCCGCTCGGCCGGGCCACCGCCATCGGCGTCATGATCGGTCTCGCCGCCGCGGCCCTGGATCACCTCACCGGCAACGCGCTCCGCGCCGGCGTCCGCGGCATGGCGGAAGCGCCGGCCTCCCTCGCCTTCGGCCTCAAGAACGCGGCCGCCATCCTCGCGCTCTTCCTGCCGCTCGCCGTGATGGCCGCGCGGCCCGCCATCGGCTGGGCCATCGGCGCGGCCGGCGCCGCCGTCGTGCTGCTGCTGCCGGGCGAGAGCGCGAAGCTCGCCGCCCTCGCGGGACTCGGCGCCACCGCCCTCGCCGGCTGGCGGCCACGGCTGACCGCGCGCCTGCTCGGCTACGGCATCGCCGCCCTCATCCTCGCCGGACCCTGGGCGATGCGCGCGGGGCTGGCCCCCGGCCTGCCCGCCGGCCACTGGCCCGAAAGCGCCGCCCACCGCCTGATCGTCTGGGATTTCGCCGCGACCCGCATGGCCGAGCGGCCCGCGGCCGGCTTCGGGATGGATTCGAGCCGCGCCATCCCCGGCGGCACGAGCACGCCCGACGCCGCGACCCTCACCCGCTTCGGCATCCCCGAAACCTCCTGGATCAGCCGGGCCCAACTCCTGCCGCTGCACCCGCACAACATCGCCCTCCAGGTCTGGCTGGAACTCGGGGCGATCGGAGCCCTGCTGCTGGCCACCCTCGTCCTCGCCCTCGCCCGCGCCGCCGAAACCAACCCCGCCGGCAGCGGAGCCCTGGCCGCGGGCACCGTCATCGCCATGCTCAGCTACGGCGCCTGGCAATACTGGTGGGTCGCCGGCCTGACCCTGGCCGCACTCGTCGCGGCGCGCGGCGGGCGGTAGGCGCGGCGCTGCTGGGGAGGGCTCCGCCCTCCCCAGGCCCCTCCCGCCGGGGAGCCACGGGCTCCCCGGACCCCTGCGAATCCTTTG
>JAIEOO010000237.1 GCA_019750475.1 Acetobacteraceae bacterium
AGCCGCAGGCGCCTCGTCCGCTCGACGGCCGCGCCGTCCGCTGCCACCGCGCCGAAGCGGTGCGCGACGCGCCCTGGCCCGAGGCCGACGCCGCGCCCACGGCGCGCGCCCCGATCGGCGAGGCGCTGCTGGAGGCGGATCGCCTGGCCAGGACCTTCCGCATCGGCGGCGGCTGGTTCCGCGCGAGGACCGAGGTGCGCGCGGTGGACGGCGTGACGCTCACCCTCCGGCGCGGCGAAGTGCTGGGCCTCGTCGGCGAGAGCGGCTGCGGCAAATCCACCCTCGGGCGCCTCGCGCTGCGGCTGCTCGCGGCCGATGGCGGGACGCTCCGCTTCGAGGGGCGGGGGGTGCCGGCCATGCCGGACGACGCCTTCCGCCGCCGCGCGCAGATCGTGTTCCAGAACCCCGACACCTCGCTCAACCCGCGCCAGACGGTCGGGCAGGCGCTGCTGCGGCCGATCGAGAAGTTCGGCATCGCGCGCGGCGCCGCCGCCCTGCGGGAGGTGGACCGGCTGCTCGAGTTGGTGCGCCTGACGCCGGCCTATCGCGCGCGCTACCCGCACCAGATGTCGGGCGGCGAGAAGCAGCGCATCGGCATCGCCCGCGCGCTGGCCAGCCGCCCCGACCTGCTCGTCTGCGACGAGGCGGTGAGCGCCCTCGATGTCTCGGTGCAGGCGGCGGTGCTGAACCTGCTGGCCGATCTGCGGGACAGCCTCGGCGTCGCCTATCTCTTCATCTCGCACGACATCGGCGTCGTCTCGCACATCGCGGACCGCATCGCCGTCATGTATCGCGGCGCCGTGGTGGAGGAAGGCAGCGCGACGGAGGTGCTGGCGCCGCCCTATCACCCCTACACCCAGGCGCTGCTCTCCGCCGTGCCGCTCGTCGGCAGCCGTGGGCGCGCGGCGGGCCGGCTGCGCCTCAAGGGCGACGTGTCGAGCGCGGCGCCCGCCGGCGGTTGCCGCTTCGCCCATCGCTGCCCGCTCAAGCTCGGCGCGATCTGCGAGCGCGAGGCCCCGCCCGAGCGCGAGGCCGCACCCGGCCACCGGATCGCCTGCCACATCCCGCTGGAGGAACTTCGGGCCATGCGCCCGGCCCTGTAGCCGGCGCTTGCCCCGCGCGCCCCGGGCGCCGATCCTGCGCGGACGGAGGAACCGTCCATGCATGTCCGCCCGCTCGCCGCCCCCACCGGGCCGGCGGCCGTCCCCGACGCCGCCGGGCTGAACCTGTGGCGCGCCGACCCCATGTTGCGGGCGCTGGCGGGGCACCACTTGCCGCCCGACCTCTTCGCCCATCTCGAGCCGCATCTCGACCGGCTCGGGGCGCTGGCCGGCGGCCGCCTCGACGAGCTGGCCGGCCTGGCCGACCGCAACCCGCCCGTGCTGCACGACCGCACCCGCCGCGGGGAGGACGCGCAGAGCGTCGAGTATCACCCCGCCTACCGCGAGCTCGAGCGCGTCGCCTTCGGGGAGCTCGGCCTCGCCGCGCTGTCGCACCGGGGCGGCGTCCTGGGCTGGCCGGACCCGATGCCGCCCGCCGCCAAGTACCTGCTCACGATGCTCTTCGTGCAGGCGGAATTCGGCCTGTGCTGCCCGGTCAGCATGACCGACAGCCTGACGCGCACGCTCCGCAAGTTCGGCGATCCCGCGCTCGTCGCGCGCTACCTGCCGGCGCTGACGAGCCAGGATCTCGACGCGCTGGCCCAGGGCGCGATGTTCATGACGGAGCAGGGGGCGGGCAGCGACATCGCCAACACGGCAGTGATGGCGGCACCCAACCCGGACGGCACCTGGTCGCTCTCCGGCGACAAGTGGTTCTGCTCCAACCCGGATGCCGAGCTGGCCATGGTGCTCGCGAGGCGGGACGGGGCGGGGCCGGGCCTCAAGGCCGTCTCGCTCTTCCTGCTGCCGCGGGTGCTCCCGGACGGGACGCCGAACGCCTGTCGGATCGTGCGGCTGAAGGACAAGCTCGGCACGCGCTCCATGGCCTCGGGCGAGATCCGGCTGGAAGGGGCGACGGCGTATCTCGTCGGCGATCCCGGCGCCGGCTTCCGGCAGATGGCGGACATGGTGAACAACTCCCGCCTCTCGAACGGCGTGCGCGCCGCGGGGCTGATGCGGCGGGCGGTGACGGAGGCGCTCTTCGTCGCGCATCGCCGCGTGGCCTTCGGCCGGCGCCTGGTCGAGATGCCGCTGATGCGGCGCCAGCTCCGCAAGATGGTGCTGCCGATGGAGCAGGCGCGCTCCATGGTGTTCCTGACGGCCGAGGCGCTGCGCCGCTCCGACGCGGGGGAGGAGGGAGCCTATGCGCTGCTGCGCATCCTGACGCCGCTGCTGAAGTTCCGCGCCTGCCGCGATGCGCGGCGCGTCACGGGCGACGCGATGGAGGTGCGGGGCGGCTGCGGCTACATCGAGGAATGGCCCGATGCGCGGCTGCTGCGCGACGCGCATCTCGGCTCGATCTGGGAGGGCACGTCGAACATCGTCGCCCTCGACGTGCTGCGCGCCGCGGGGCGGGAGGGTTCGCTGCCCGTGCTGGAAGCCCGCATCCGGGCACTGTGCGGCAATGGCTTCGGCGAGGCGACCGCCCTCCTGCCGCGCGTGATGGCCCTCGCGGCCGAAGCGCAGGAGGGCCCGGCGCTGGCCCGCCAGGCGGCGAGCGCCCTCTATCACCTCACCAGCGCCGCCGCGCTGCACGCCGAGGGCGCGGCCATCCCGGCGCGCGCCGGCCTCGCCCGCGCCGTGCTGCGCCATCGCCTCCTCCCGCGCGACCCCCTCGGCCGCGAGGCGGAGGAGGAGGACGAGGCGTGGCTCGCCGACCCCGGCGGGTGATCGTCAGGCGGCCTCGGCGGCCTCCCGGCCCCGGATGAAGCTCGCGCCCTTCTCGGCGATCATCAGCGTCGTCGCGAAGGTGTTGGCGCTCGGCATCGAGGGCATGATGGACGCGTCGATCACGCGGATGCCCTCGAGGCCGTGGATCTGCAGCCGGTCGTTCACCACCGCGCTCGGGTCCGTCGTCGGACCCATGCGGCACGTGCCGATCAGGTGATAGGTCGTGGTGCCGTATTGCCGCGCGAAGGCCAGCAACTCGTCATCCGATTGCGCCTCCGGGCCCGGCAGCGTCTCGCGCTCCAGGAAGTGCTGCATCTCGGGCGTGTTGAGCAGGCGGCGGATCAGCCGCTGCCCGGCCAGGTGGACGCGGATGTCCATCGGGTTGGTCAGGTAGTTCGGCTGGATCTCCGGGTCTTCCCAGACATCGGCGCTGCGGGCGCGCACCCAGCCCGTGCTCTCCGGCCGGTGCTGCCACATGCCCGCGCTGACGCCCGGATAGTCATCCAGGATGTAGGTCTTGCCGACCTTGTAGGAGCCGGGGGTGAACACCCCTTGCAGGTCGGGCTGGTCGAGGCCCTCGAAGCTCTTCCAGAAGATGTGCACGTGCGAGGGCGCGGTCGCCAGCATCGAGGGCTGGCCGGTCGCCCAGCGCAGCACCTGGCCGACGAGGCGCGGCCCGCGCGCCAGCTCGTTCAGCGTCGTGACGCCGGGCTTCGCCCGCATCACGAAGCGCGAGGCGTAGTGGTCCCGGAAGTTCTCGCCCACCGGCAGCTCGTGCTTCACCTCGACCCCGAGCTGCTGCAGCAGCCAGGCCGGACCGATGCCCGAGACCTGGAGCAGGCGCGCCGTGTTCACCGTGCCGGCCGAAAGGATGATCTCCCGCCGCGCGCGGAGATGGACCGACGGCCCGCCGCGCTCCTGCTGATACCGCACGGCGACCGCGCGCCTGCCGTGCAGCACCACCTCGCAGGCGCGGGCGTTGGTGCGCACCTCGAGGTTCGGGCGCGCCATGACGGGCTTGAGGTAGGCGCGCGCGGCGGAGACGCGGCGGCCGCGCAGGATGAAGCGCTGGTAGTAGCCGACGCCCGCCTGGTCCCCGCTGTTGTAGTCCGGGTTGCGGGGGATGCCGGCGTTCACGCAGCCCTGGATGAAGGCCTCGGAGAGCGGGTGGATCCAGTCCATGTCGGTGACCGGCAGGCCGCCGGCGCGGCCGCGCCGTTCGGGCTCGCCGAAGCCGATCCGTCGCTCGGTCCGCATGTAGAAGGGCAGGCAGTCGGCGTAGCCCCAGCCCCGGTTGCCGCGCTGGGCCCAGCTGTCGAGGTCGCCGGGCTGGCCGCGGTTGTAGATCAGCCCGTTCACCGAGGAGGAGCCGCCGAGGGTGCGGCCCTGGATGGTGGGGATGCGGCGGCCGGCGGTGTTCTCGGTGGGCTCGGTCGAGAACTGCCAGGTGACGGAGGGGTCGGTCAGCGTCTTGGTGAAGCCCGCCGGGATGTGGATCCAGGGGTTGCGGTCCCTGGGACCTGCTTCGAGCACGCAGACGGTGACGGAACGGTCCTCGGAGAGGCGGTTCGCCAGGATGGAGCCGGCGGCGCCGGCGCCCACGATGATGTAGTCGAACTCGTCCATGCTGCCCCGCCTTTCCTCGTTGGCCGCGAGAGTAGGGCGGTTCCGTGACGGGGGGAAACGCCATGACGCGCTTGCCGGAACGGCCGGCGCTGCGGCACGCTTCCGCGATGCCAGGCTTCCGCCGCGGCGCCGCCGCGCTTCTCGCCGCCGTCCTCCTGTCCGCCGCGGGTTGTGCCGGCGGGGATCTGAAATCGGGCCCCGCCGCTGGCGCGCCCCGGGCGGTGGCGGCCGCCGCCGCGCGGCTGCCCCAGGCCGCCGGCCCCTGGACGCAACGGGCCGTGCTGCCCGTGGCCAACAGCAACACCTTCACGCGCTACGTCCTGTCGGGCACCCAGGCCTGGGCGACGGTCATCCTCGGCCAGAACCTGCCGGACGGGAACGAGGCCGGGCGCATTCCGGACGGGCCGCGTTCGGCGCCCATGCTCGCCTGGCAACTGGCCTGGCTCGTCACGCAGACCCAGGGGCGGCCACGGACCACGGCGACGCTCGACTTCCCCGACGCGCCGAGCCAGGTCTGCGAGATCACGCTGCCGGCCCCCAACGTGCCGGGCGCGACGGAGGTGTCCTGCATCACCGGCGCCGGGGGCATGTTCGTGCGCATCCGCGTCACCTACCCGCCGGGGGACGTGCCATCCGCACCGGCGGAGGCGGCGCGGATCTTCGCCACGCTGACCGGGCCGCTGGCGCGGGCGGTCACGCGCGCCGTCGCCCAGGGCGGCTGACGCGCCTCAGGCGAAGAGGCGCCGCAGCACCAGCCGGGCGAAGTCGCGCGAGCGCATGCTCTCCACCGGCCTGGCGTAGCCGCCGCCGAGCAGCTTGCAGATCAGCGCCGTCCGCAGCCCGGGACGGTCCATGAAGCGCAGCCCGAGGCTCCGCTCCCCGTTCACGCGCCGCACCTCCGCCTGGGCCGGCCCCACCTCCGGGATGACCAGCCGCACCATCGCGCCGGGCACGGGCGGCGCCGCCTCGGGCGGCAGTTCGACGCGGCACCCGGTCAGCGACATGTCGGTGATCCGCGCGACGTGGCGCCACGGCCCCCACTCGACCGGCGCGGCCTCCGTCGTGTCGAAGCGCTCCTGCGCGCGGAAGCGCGGCGGCTCGACGCAGAGGAGCGCGGCGATCGCGAGGATGAGGATGTTGTAGAGGCTCCAGAACAGGTTCATCGCCTCGACATCGGCCGGCGTGTAGGCGACCGGCCCCTGGGCCAGCCGCCAGGCGACGCCGCCCGCGGTCGCCGCCGCGACGCCGAGGAAGGGCGCGACCAGACCCCAGTGGACGACCACGCGGTCGCGCGTCGTGCCCTTGTCGGTGACCTTGAACTTCTGGTCGCGGCGCCCGAACAGCCCGACCGCCGTGGCCCGCAGCGCGACCGGGCTGACCAGGAGCGACATGGATTCGGCCAGGACGGGCAGGTTGGTCCCGCGGCTGACCTTGGCGAGGAACAGCGCGAAGCCGATCCAGTAGGGGCCGAAATACCACAGCAGATCCTCGATCCCCGTCTGCATCACGACGAGCCCGAACCACCAGTAGAGCACGGGGATGAGGAGGGAGAGGATGCGGATCAGGGATCCCACCGACCAGAACAGGAAGGTGTCCACCGTGTGCAGCCGCATGACGAGCGGCATCCGGCTCCGGGCCCAGGGCGCCCAGCGGGTCCGCATGATCTGCATGGTGCCGAGGCACCAGCGGCCGCGCTGCGTCAGGTACTCGCCCATGCCCTCGGGCGCGAGGCCGATGCTCAGCGGCTCGTTGAGGTAGACGCTGGTCCAGCCCGCCTCCTTCAGCTTGAGCGAGAGCAGCAGGTCCTCCGTCACGCTCTCGGTCGGGAACAGGCCGACCTCGCGCAGGGCGGAGCAGCGGATGATCGCCGAGGTGCCGCAGGAGAAGGCGGTGCCGTGCGCGTCCTTCGACGGCATGATGACGTCGAAGAAGAAGCGCTGCTCGTCCGGGACCGTGCGCGCATCCCCGAGGTTGAGCTGGATGGGGTCGGGGTTGAAGAAGCGCTGCGGCGTCTGCACCAGCGCGACCCTGGGGTCGTGCAGCAGCGCGGCGCCGCGGCGCAGGAACTGGGGGGCGGCGACGAAGTCGGCGTCGAGCACGGCGATGGCGTCGGGCGCCTCGGGCAGGGCCATGATGCGGCGGAGCGCGGCGTTCATGTTGCCCGCCTTGCCGTGGCTGTTGTCCGGGCGTGTCAGGTAGCCGGCGCCGTGGATCTCCGCGAGCTCGCGCAGCCAGGGGCGGCGCTTGTCGTCGAGGATCCAGACGCGGAAGCGCGGGTAGTCCTGCGCCATGGCGCCGACGATGGTGCGCTCCAGGATCTCCCGCGCTTCGTTGTAGGTCGGGATCAGCACGTCGATGAGCGGCGGCCCGCCCGGATGCCGCTCGACCGGATGGGCGTCGGCCTCGGCCGAGCGGTCGCGCGTGCGCGACAGCACGTGGAGCAGAAGCAGCCCGGCCACGCAGCTCAGCAGCTCGACGGTGAGGAAGGTCCAGGCGATCCACACGCCGATCCCGTCGCCGGCCGGGATCGTCTCGGTCGCGCGCCAGACGAGGTAGCGGAGCATGAGCAGCCCGCAGGCGAGCGCGCCGAGCGCCCGGAAGGCGGGATGGTCGGGCCGGACGAGGGGCAGGAGCAGGGCGCCGAGCGCGACCACCACGAGCATGGGCGTCGCGGCGGTCAGCAGCGCCTCGGTCATGGCGGAATCAGGCGCGGAAACGCAGGCGGCCGGCGCCCGAGGTCGCGCAGCCCGGTGCCTCCAGGCTCACGGCGACGCGGTGGCGCGTCACGTCGAGGCCGTGCACGGGGTCGCCCCCGGCGGGGGAGCTGAGGCGCGCGACGCGGCCGGGCAGGGCCGGGCCGCCATCGGCCGGCACGAACTCGGCCGCCATGCCGACCGCGAGTGAGCGGAACAGGCGCTCATCCACCTCCGCCTCGGCCATGGGGCGGCCGCAATCCGCGAGGCGCGCGATCTCCTGCCCGGCGCGCACCTCCTCGCCCGGGCCGGCCGCGAGGGAGACGAGCCGCGCCCGCCCGGGCAGCGGCACGGCGGCGCCGGACAGCCGCGCCAGGCGCTCGCCCTCCGCTTCGAGGCGTTCGCGCAGGGCGGCGACGCGCGCCTCCCGCTCCGACAGCGCCGCCGACAGCTCCGCGCCGAGGAGGCGCAGCCGGTCCGCGGCCTGCTGCGAGGCCGAGCGGTCCGTCCCCACGTCGGAGACGAAGACGCCCGCCTCGGCGGCGCGCATCTCCGCCCGCAGCGTGGCGTGACGCTGGGCCAGCGCGGCGAGCTCGGCCGACGCGACGTCGCGCGCGCGCTGCGCCTGCTCGAGCTGCGCCCGCGCCG
>JAIEOO010000168.1 GCA_019750475.1 Acetobacteraceae bacterium
GGCCGGCAGGGGCGCGCCGGGCGCGGCGCAGGCCGCCAGCAGCGGCAGCAGGAGCAGCGCGCGCATCAGCGCGGATCCACCGGGGCGGCGGGGACGCCCGCCGCCTCGATCGCTTCGCCGGCCGCGAGCAGCAAATCCTCGCGGTAGCGGCCGGCGACGAGCTGCACGCCCACCGGCACCGTGCCGACGAGGCCCGTCGTCACGGCGAGGCCGGGCAGGCCCATCAGCGGCAGGCCGATCTGGGGAAGCTGCGCCTCCATGATGCGCTGGAAGGTCTCGAAGCCCTGCTGGTCGAGCTGGTCGGGGAAGGGGAGTTCCCCGCAGACCGGCATGAGGATGACGGGGAAGCCCTCGAAGAACAGGTTCCAGCGCCGCAGGAAGGTGGCGCGCACGGTCAGCGCCCGCTGATACCCCGCTAGGTCGGGCACCGGGCACAGCTTCTCCATATGGCCGAACACCGCGATGGCCGAGGGATCGCCTTCGCGCGCGATGGCGTCCGAGCCCCGCATCTCCGCCAGCCACAGCAGCGCCTGGAGTTGCGCGGGCTCCCGCAGGGGCGGGATCTCGGGCACCTCCTCGACCTGCCAGCCGGCGTCCTGCAACCGGCGGGCGGCGTCGCGCAGCGCCGCCTCGACCTCGGGCTGGACGGGCATGCCCTCGGGGCGGATGCAGAGCGCGGCGCGCTTCGGCGCGGGCGGGCCTTCGAGCGGCGCCGGCGTCCACCAGGGGTCGCGCGCGTCGGGCGCCGTCATCGCGCCGAAGGCGAGGCGGATGTCGGCGATGGACCGCGCGAGCGGCCCCGACACCGCCATGAGCTGCCCGCCCGCCGCGCGCTCCGGCGCGGTCGCGTTGTAGGCGGCGACGCGCCCGAGGGTGGGGCGCAGCCCGTGGATGCCGCAGGCATAGGCCGGGTAGCGGATCGAGCCGCCGATATCGGTCCCGTGCGCGATGGAGCCGATGCCCGCGACGCAGGCGGCGGCCGCCCCGCCGGAGGAGCCGCCGGGCGTGATGGCGGGGTCGCGCGGGTTCTTCGTGTGCCCGTGCAGCGAGTTGTGGCAGAACCAGCGCAGCGAGAAGGCGGGCGTGTTGGTGCGGCCCACCACCACCGCGCCGGCGCGCCGCAGATTGGCGACGACAGGGCTGTCCTGCTCCGCCACCAGATCCTTCTGGAGGCGCAGCCCGTTGGTGGTGGCGAAGCCCTTCTGGTCGGCGTTCACCTTGATCGTCACCGGCACGCCGGCGAGCGGCCCGACATCCTCGCCGCGGGCGATCCGGGCGTCGAGCGCCTCGGCCTCGGCCAGCGTCTCCTCGGGCCGGTGCTGCACCACGGCGTTGATGCGCGGGTTCACGGCGTCGAGGCGGGCGAGGACGCTCGCCGCCACCTCCCGCGCGGACACCTTCCGCGCCGCCACCGCCTGCGCCGTCTCCACGGCGGACCAGCGCCAGAGCTCCGTCATGGTCATCTCCTGAACAGGGCGGGCATCCTTCGCGCGGGGGGGAGCCGCGTCAACGGGGTGGCGACCGCCCGGGCGGGGAGGCGGCCCGCCCCGGCGGTCGCCTACATCCCCAACCGGTCCCGGATGCGCCCTTCCCACAGCTTCGCCTCCACGCCGATGCGCCAGAAGCCGTGGAAGGGGATGGGCCTGATCGGCACCACGGGCATGTCGAGGTCCCGAACCGCCGTCCCGGTCAGGCGGCGCGCGATCTGCCTTCCCATCACCGTCGCCATCGCCACGCCCCGGCCGTTGTAGCCGAGCGCCGCGATCACCCCCGGCGCGGGCTCGTGCAGATGGGGGTAGTGGTCCTTGGTCATCGCCAGCTGGCCGTTCCAGCCATGCGTCCAGGCCACGCCCGCCAGCCCCGGCCACAGGCGCTCGGCATAGCGCTTGATGTAGGCGATGGGCGCGGTGTCGGTGATCGGACGCTGCGGCCCCCGCCCGCCGATCACCAGCCGGTTCCGCGCGTCGAGGCGGTAGTAGACGGTGATGTTCCCCGCCTCGTACAGCGAGGCGCGCAGCGGCATGATCCGCTCCGCCACGGCATCGGCCAGCGGCTCCGTCGCGGCGATGGAGGAGAAGACGGGCACCACGCTCCGCCGCAGCTTCGGCCAGAGGTCGCCCGTGTAGCCATTGGTGGCGAGCACCACGCTCTCCGCCGTGACCGCCCCGCGCGGCGTGGTCACGCGCCAGCCGCCCTCGGCCCGGGCGATGCCGGTCGCCGGCGTCCCGCCATGGATGCGCGCGCCG
The DNA here is from genome assembly GCA_019750475.1 of Acetobacteraceae bacterium. GTDB lineage: Bacteria > Pseudomonadota > Alphaproteobacteria > Acetobacterales > Acetobacteraceae > Roseococcus. The sequence continues at coordinate 2,247 of JAIEOO010000168.1, forward strand.
GCCTGCATCGCGGCGCGCGCCAGGCCGCGGGCGTAGGAGAGCGGCTGCACATGCCCGCCCCGCCGGTCGAGCATCGCGCCGGCGTAGCGCGGCGTGCCGGTGAGCGCGGCGGTCGTCGCGGCGTCCGTGAACTCGACGGGCCAGCCGCGGCGCTGGCATTGCTCGGCGGTGCGGGCGACGGACCGCGCGTTCGCCTCGTCGATGGCGGCGCGGATCGTGCCCTCCTGCCGCGCCTCGCAGCGGATCTGGTGCTTGCGGATCAGCTCGAACACCGCGTTCGGCGCCTCGTAGGAGAGGGCCAGCATCCGGGCGCCGAGCTCGGCTCCCCAGTCGCGCTCCACCTCGTCCGGGTCGGGCTTGAGGCCCGGGTTCACCTGGCCGCCATTGCGGCCCGAGGCGCCCCAGCCCGGCTCCTCCGTCTCGATCAGGACGACATCCACCCCCGCTTCCGCCAGGTGCAGCGCCGCGGACAGCCCGGTGAAGCCGCTGCCCACCACGCAGACATCGGCGCGCGCGGCCCCATCGAGCGGCGGGGTCGGCGGCGCCGGGATGGCGTCGGTCGCGTAGAGCGAGGGCGGCAGGTTGGGCATGCTCAGCGGCGCTTGAAGCGCTTCTCCAGGTAAGAGACCGCGATGATGAGCGGGATCGAGAGGCAGAGGTAGAGGAGGGCGGCGAGCGTCCACACCTCCTGGTTCTTGAAGGTCGAGGAGGCGATGAGCCGCGCCTGGGTGGAGATCTCGGCTACCGTGATCACGCTCGCCTGGGAGCTGTCCTTCAGCAGCATGATGAGGTTGTTGCCATAGGGCGGCAGGACGATGCGCGTCGCCTGCGGCAGCACGATCAGCCACAGCACCTGCCCCTTCGAGAGGCCGAGCGACCGCGCCGCCTCGATCTGCCCCTTCTCGACGGCCATCAGGCCGGAGCGGAACACCTCTCCCATATAGGCCGAGTAGGCGATGCCGAGGCCGATGACGCCGGCCTGGAAGGCCGTGAGATCCACGCCGAGATCGGGCAGCACGAAGTAGATGTAGAAGAGCTGCACGAGGATCGGGATGCCGCGGATCGTGTTGGTGAAGGCCAGCGCCGGCCAGGCCAGCCAGCGCGTCCCGGAGGTCCGCATCAGCGCCCAGACGAGGCCGAGCGCCGTGGCCAGGGCCAGGGCGCAGAGGGTGACGAGGACCGTCATCCCCACCCCTTGCAGCAGGATGGGGAGGAAGCGCTCCGCGTCGCGCCAGAAGCTCGTCACTCACTCCACCGAAGGCGGCAGGTTCCACTTCGTGACGAGCTGCGCGAAGGCGCCGTCGGCCTTCATCGCCGCGAGGCCGGCATTGATCCGGGCCAGAACCGGGTCGCCCTTGCGCGTGCCGATCCCGATGGAGCCGACGATCGAGGGGCGGTAATCCGTCAGCAGCCGGACGCCGCGGAAGGTGCCCTGGGCGATCTGGTAGGAGACGATGGGCGCGTCGCCGAACCCCGCCGCGATGCGGCCGAGCGAGACGTCGCGCATGATGTCGCCCACGCTGTCATAGGTTCTGACTTCGAGGCCCGCGGCGCGCAGCGGCTCGATGTAGACGGTGCCGATCTGGGCGCCGGCCGCGACGCCGCGCATGTCCGCGAGGCTGCGCCAGGGCCGCGTCTCGCCCTCGCGGATGGCCACACCCTCGCCATAGGCATAGACCGGGTCGGAGAAGTCGATCTGCTCGCGCCGCGCCGGCGTGGCGAGCATCGCGGCCGAGATGACGTCGATGCGGCTGGAGGTCAGCGACGCGATCAGCGCGGCGAAGGGCGTGGCCTGCACGTCCACGGCGAAGCCCTGGCGCCGCCCGATCTCCTGGATCAGCTCGACCATGAAGCCGGTGATCCGGTTCGTGGAGGTGTCGAGGAAGGTGAAGGGGATGCCGGTGGGGGTGGAGCCCACGCGCAGCGTCTGGCCCTGGGCCGTTGCGCGGCCCGCAGCGCCGAGCAGCGTGAGGGCCGCGCCCGCGCCGATGGCGTGACGACGAGAAACCATGGCTTGCCTCCGTTCTTCTTGGCGGGAACGGAAGCACGGCGGAACCAGGGGCTACAACCCCAGCCGCGCCCAGGCGGCGCGTTCCTCCATCGCCTGGGCCACGCCCTCCGCCATCGAGGCACCCACGCCCGGCATGAGGGAGAAGGGGAAGCGCCGGCGCTTCGGCCCCACCGTCACGATCTTCACCTTGTCGCCGAAGCGGCGGCGCGCCTCGCCGCGCGCGGTGCCGAGCGCGTCCACCAGGCCGAGCGCCAGCCCCTGCCGCCCGGTCCAGAACCGCCCGGTGAAGAGCCGATCCTCCGGCGCCGTCAGCTTGCCGGCGCGGCGGCCGCGCACCCAGGCGCGGAACTCCTCGTGCAGCGTGTCGAGCAGCTCGCGCTGCCGCGCGCGATCCTCCTCGCTTTCCGGCAGGAAGGGGTCGAGCATCGCCTTCTCGTGCCCCGCCGTGCGCAGCCGCCGCTCGATGCCGAGGCGCGCCAGCGCGCGGGGAAAGCCGAAGCCGCCCGAGACGACGCCGATCGAGCCCACGATGGAGGCGGGATCGGCCACGATCTCGTCCGCCGCGCAGGCGATCCAGTAGCCGCCCGAGGCCGCCGCGTCCTCGCAGACGGCGATGACCGGCACCTTCTTCTCCTCCGCCAGCTCCCGGATGCGCGCGGCGATGAGCGAGGACTGCACCGGCGAGCCGCCCGGCGAATTGATCGCCAGCAGCACGGCCGCGACGCGCTTGATGCCGAAGGCGCGCTCCAGCAGGGGGGCGACGCCGGCGGCGTTCAGCCCGCCGAACGGTCCGGTGCGGGCGGCGATGATGCCTTCCAGGCGAACCAGGGCGACGACGGGCGGCTTGGGGCCGAACAGGCCGAAGGGATTCCACATGCGGGAGAACATGCGTTCTCCCTCGCCACGGACAAGCCAGGCAACGCGAGCGCGAGGGCGCGCGTTCCCGCAGCCGGAGGCACCGGCCCGCATGATCACCCAGCTGAACCCCCCGCTCCCCCTGATGACGCCGAAGGGGCCCGCGCTCGCGCATTTCCTGATCGACTACGGGCCCGAAGCGCACCTCATGTGGGTCTGCTTCCTCGACGAGAACGGGCAGTGCTGGACCGTGCCGAACCCCGAGGTCCGCATCGCGCCGAACTGGTCCATGCAGCGCCGCTACCGCGTCGAGCCGCCGCCGATCGCCGCGCTGCGCCCCGCCGCCCACGGCGTTCCCGGCCACGCGGTCCCGGGGCCGGCTGCCATTCCGGGTTGAGGCGCGTTACCCTCGGTCGATGACCGATCTCCGCGACCTGCTGCTCTCCACCCGCCGGATCGCGCTGGTCGGCGCCTCCGACCGGCCGGACCGCGCCTCGCACGAGGTGATGGGGTTCCTGCTGGCCCGCGGCTACGACGTGACGCCGGTGAGCCCCGCCCTCGCCGGGCGGGAGATCCACGGCCGGGTCGTCGTCGCGTCGCTCGCCGAGGCCGGGCCGCTCGACCTCGTGGACGTGTTCCGCAACAGCGCGGCCGCCGGTCCCGTGGTGGACGAGGCCGCCGCCCTGGGGGCGAAGGCGGTCTGGCTGCAGCTCGGCGTCGTGAACGAGGCGGCGGCGGAACGGGCGCGGGCGAAGGGCGTCACGGTCGTGATGGACCGTTGCCCCGTCATCGAATGGCGGCGCCTCGGCCTGCCGCCGCGCCTGCCGGCGCAATCTTGAAATCCGTGTAATCTCGCGCCATTTGTCGGAACGCCGGAGGACCCGATCCTCTGCCAACCCTTCTTGAGGACGCCATGACCGAAGAAGAGCGCCGGATTATCACCGAGTACGTGACCCGCGTGGCCGGCGCGGCCCAGCCGGCCCAAAGCAGCTCGCCCTGGGGGAATGCCGGCCGCGTGCCGAGCACCCAGCCCGCGCAGCCGCCCCTGCCGCCGGTGGATCGTGAGGCCGACGCCCTCATCCAGCAGCTGTTCAGCCAGTACCCCGAGGCGCGGTACCGCCTGACGCAGACCGCCTTCGTGCAGGAACACGCGCTGGTCGCCGCCCAGAACCGCATCCAGGAGCTGGAGTGGGAGCTGGAGGCCGCGCAGCGCCAGACCCAGGCCGCGCAGAACCGCGGCTTCTTCGGCTTCGGCGGCTCCAGGCCGGCGCCGATGCCGCCGCGCCCGCAGCCCATGCAGCCGCCCGGCCCGCCGATGAACCCGGCGATGATGCAAGGCCGCCAGGGCCCCGGCTTCCTCGCCACCGCCGCGATGACGGCGGCCGGCGTCGCCGGCGGCATGGTGCTCGGCAACATGCTGATGAACGCCTTCTCCGGCGGCGGCTCCGCCGCGGCCGCGGGCCTCGCCGGCGGCGCGGGCGCCTTCGGCAGCGAAGCGGTTCCCACCGGCTCCGCCTGGACCGACCCGGGCACGGCCGCGGCGTCGCAGGGCTGGGGCGGCAACGACGCCTCCGGCAGCTACGACACCGGCGCCTCGGGCTACGATGCCCAGGGCGGCTACGACGACGCCTCCGGCGGCTATGACGACGCCGGCGGCGGCTACGACGACGAGATCTGATCCTCCGTCCCGGGGGTTCAGGGGGCCGCCCGGTTCGCCGGGCGGCCCTCGTCCTGTCCGGCGCTTGGCGTTTCCCGGGCGGCGCCGGATAACCGCCCCATGCGCCTGCCCGACCTCGACCTCGACCTGCTGCGCGGCTTCGTCGCCGTGGCGGAGCGGGGCGGCTTCACCGCGGCCGGCCTCGCCCTCGGCCTCACGCAATCGGCGATCAGCCTGAAGGTGAAGCGACTCGAGGACCTGCTCGGCAAGCCGGTCTTCCTGCGCGGAACCAAGCGCGTGACCCTGACGCGCGAGGGCGAGACGCTGCTGACCTACGCCCGCCGCATGCTCGCCCTGAACGAGGAAGCGGTGCGCCGCTTCGTGGCGCCCCCGGTGCAGGGGCGGCTGCGCCTCGGCGTCGCCGACCATTTCGTGCCGCGCCACCTGGCGCCGGCGCTGGCCCGCTTCGCCCGCGACTGGCCCGAGGTGCGGATCGAGGTGGAGGTCGGCCGCTCGCACGAGCTGCGCGCGTCGCTGGCGCGGGAGGAGCTGGACTTGGTGCTGGGCAAGCGCCGCGACGGCGAGACGGACGGCCGGCTGATCTTCACCGAGGAGGTCGTCTGGGTCGCCGCCCCGGGCTTCGCGGCACCCCCCGACAAGCCCCTGCCCCTCGCCATGCTGCCGCAGGGCTGCATGTTCCGCGAACGCGCGCTCGCCGCCCTGGCCCGCGCCGGGATCGCCTCCGACATCGTCTATGTCTCGGCCAGCCTGCTGGGCGTCGCGGCCGCGGCGCAGGCGGGCTTCGCCGTCACGGTGCTCGGTGCCGAGGGCCTGCCCGACGGCGTCGCGGTGCTGGGCGGCCTGCCGCCCCTCGGCACGGCGGAGATGTGCCTGTTCGGCGACGCGGCCGGCCAATCCCCGCTGGTGGAGCCGCTGCTCGATTGCCTGCGCGGCGTGTTGGGCGAGGGGCGGGCGGCGGCGTAGCCCTGGCCGTCGCCCGGCGCCCGGCCACGCCGCCGCGCGCCGAGC
>JAIEOO010000402.1 GCA_019750475.1 Acetobacteraceae bacterium
GTCCGCGCGCGAAGCCCCGGGCTGACGCGGCGCCCGCCGGCGCGACCGTGGCTATTCGCCCGCCGGCACCGGCACCGCCGCCTTCGGCGCCGCCGCGGCCTCTCCCACCCGCTTCGAGCGGAACAAGCGCAGCACGAGGACGAAGAACAGCGGCACGAAGAGGATCGCGAGCACCGTTCCCGCCACCACGCCGCCGATGACGCCGACGCCGATCGCGTTCTGCGCGCCCGAGCCCGCGCCGCTCGCGATGGCGAGCGGCACGACGCCGAGGGTGAAGGCGAGCGAGGTCATGATGATCGGCCGCAGCCGCTGCCGCGCGGCCTCCTCGGCCGCCTGCTCCAGCGTCAGGCCGCGGTTGTACCAGTCCCGCGCGAACTCGACGATGAGGATGCCGTTCTTGGCCGTGAGGCCGATCGTGGTGAGCAGCCCGACCTGGAAGTACACGTCGTTCGCCATGCCCTGCATGATGGAGGCGAGCACGGCGCCGAGGATGCCGAGCGGCACGGCCAGCAGCACCGCCGTCGGCACCGACCAGCTCTCGTAGAGGGCGGCGAGGCAGAGGAAGACCACGAGGAGCGAGATGGCGTAGAGCGCCGGCGCCTGGCCGGAGGAGCGCTGCTCCTCGAAGGAGATGCCGCTCCATTCGAAGCCGAAGCCCTGCGGCAGGCTGCGGAACAGGCGCTCCATCTCGGCCATGGCCTCGCCCGTCGTCCGGCCCGGCGCCGGGGTGCCCAGGATCTCGCGCGAGGCGACGCCGTTGAAGCGCTCGAGCCGCGGCGAGCCGAAGGCCCAGTCCGCCCGCGCGAAGGAGGAGAATGGCACCATCTGCCCCATCGCGTTGCGCACGAACCACTTGTCGAGGTCGCCCGGCTGCATGCGGGCGTTGTCGGCGCCCTGCATGAAGACGCGCTTGATGCGCCCGCGGTCGAGGAAGTCGTTGACGTAGGTCGCGCCCCAGGCGGCCGAGAGCGTCGAGTTGATGTCGGTGATGGAGAGGCCGAGGGCGCTCGCGCGCTCCCAGTCCACGATCAGGCGGAACTGCGCCTCGTCGTTGAGACCGTTGGGGCGGATGCCGGCGAGGACGGGGCTCTCGCGGGCGGCCCGCAGCAGCGCGTCCCGCGCGGCCATCAGCTCGGCATGGCCGCGGCCGCCGCGGTCGAGCAGCTGGAAGTTGAAGCCGGTCGCGTTGCCGAGCTCGCGGATGGCCGGCGGCGCGAAGGCGACGACCAGCGCGTCCTGATAGGTGGAGAAGCGGGCGTTGATGCGCGCGACCACGGCCTGGACGCGGTTCCGCTCGTCCGACCGGTCCGCCCAGTCGCGCATGTTGAGGAAGCCCAGGCCCACATTCTGCCCGCGGCCGCTGAAGCCGAAGCCGTTGTTGACGAAGATGGCCTGGACGGCGTCCTTCTCGTCCTCGAGGAGGTAGCGCGTCACCTCGTTGATCGCGCGCTGCGTGCGGTCCGCCGTGGCGCCGGGTGGGGCGATGATCTGCACGAAGGCATTGCCCTGGTCCTCGTTCGGCAGGAAGCCGCCGGGCAGCCGCATGAAGCTGTAGCCCAGCGCGCCGAGCAGGGCGACGTAGATCGCCAGCATCCGCAGCGGCCGCCGGAGCGAGGCGCGCACGCTGGAGACGTAGCCATTCGTCGCGCGGTCGAAGTTGCGGTTGAACCAGCCGGACAGGCCCCGCGTCCCCTGGCCGGGCTTGTGCGGCTTCAGCATGGTGGCGCAGAGCACCGGCGTGAAGAAGATCGCCACGATCACCGACAGCGCCATGGCGGTCGCGATGGTGACGGAGAACTGCCGGTAGATCACGCCCACCGAGCCGCCGAAGAAGGCCATCGGCAGGAACACCGCCGAGAGCACCAGCCCGATGCCGATCAGCGCGCCGGTGATCTGGTCCATGGACTTGCGCGTCGCCTCGAGCGGCGAGAGGTGCTCCTCCGCCATGACGCGCTCGACGTTCTCGACCACCACGATCGCGTCGTCCACCAGAAGGCCGATGGCCAGCACCAAGCCGAACATGGTCAGGGTGTTGATGGTGAAGCCCAGCACGCTCAGCACCGCGAAGGTGCCGAGCAGCACGACGGGGATGGCGAGCGTCGGGATCAGGGTGGCGCGCAGGTTCTGCAGGAAGACCAGCATCACCAGGAAGACCAGCACCACCGCCTCGATCAGCGTCATCACGACGGCCTTGATCGAGACGCGGACGAAGGGCGTGGTGTCGAAGGGGTAGACCACCTCGATGCCGGGGGGGAAGCTCGGGCGCAGGCGCTCGATGGTGGCGCGGACGTTGTCCGCCGTCTCCAGCGCGTTCGCGCCCGACGCCAGGCGGATGCCCATGCCGGCCGCGGGGCGGCCGTTGTAGAAGCTCTGGATCGCGTAGTTCTCGGCGCCGATCTCGATCGTGGCCACGTCGCGCAGCCGCACCTGGGAGCCGTCGGTGCGCACGCGCAGCAGGATGGAGCCGAACTCCTCCGGCGTCTGCAGGTAGGACGGTCCGAGGATGGTGGCGTTGAGCTGCTGCCCCAGCACCGCCGGCAGCGCGCCGATCTCGCCGCTCGAGACCTGCACGTTCTGCGCGCGCACCGCGGCGCTCACATCGGCCGGGGTCAGGCCGAAATTCACCAGCCGCGCCGGGTCGAGCCAGATGCGCATGGCGTATTGCGCGCCGAAGATCTGGAAGTCGCCCACGCCCGGCGTGCGGCTCAGCGGGTCCTGGATGTTGCCGACCAGGAAGTCCGCGATGTCGGTGCGGTCGAGGCGCCCGTCGGTCGAGACGAAGGCCACGATCATCAGGAAGGTGCTGCCGGCCTTGGCGACGCGGATGCCCTGCTGCTGCACCACCTGCGGCAGGCGCGGCACGGCGAGCTGCACGCGGTTCTGCACCTGCACCTGCGCCGTATCCACGTTCGAGCCCTGCGCGAAGAAGAGCTGGATGTTGGTGAACCCGTCCTTCGTCGTGACCGAGGTGAAGTAGAGCAGGTTGTCGAGGCCGGTGAGCTGCTGCTCGATCGGCTGGACCACGGTGGTCTGCACCGTCTCGGCCGAGGCGCCGGGATAGGTCGCCGTGATCTGGATGACCGAGGGTGCCACGGCCGGGAACTGCGCGAGCGGCAGGGTCCGCACCGCGAGCAGCCCCGCCATCATGATGCCGATGGCGACGACCCAGGCGAAGACCGGCCGATCGATGAAGAAGCGGGCCATGGGGCGGTCAGCTTCCGGTCTGCGGGGCCGGGCGTTCCGTCGCGCGCACGCGGTCGCCGGGGCGGATGCGCTGGAAGCCCTCGATCACCACGCGGTCGCCCGGCGAGACGCCTTCGGTCACCAGCCAGTCATTGCCGATGGCGCGGCTGGCGCGCAGCACGCGCTGCTCGACCACGTTCTCGGCATTGACGACGAGGGCCATGGGCTCCCCGCGGAGGGTGCGCTGCACCGCGCGCTGCGGCACCAGGATGGAGCGGTCGGTCACGCCCTCCTCGACGCGCGCGCGCACGAACATGCCGGGCAGCAGCATCTGGTCGGGGTTGGGGAAGACCGCGCGGATGGTCACCGAGCCCGTGCCCTGGTCCACGATCACCTCGGAGAACTGGACCTCCCCCGCATGGGGGTATTCGCTGCCGTCCTCGAGCAGCAGGCGCGCCGTCGCGCGGTCGGCCGAGGCGCGGCGCAGCGCCCCGCTCGCCACCTCCCGCCGCTGCTGGAGGAGGGCGGCCGCCGGCTGCGTCAGGTCCACGAAGATCGGATCGAGCTGCGTGACGGTGACGAGGGGCGTGGCCTGGTTGGCGGTGACGAGCGCGCCGGCCGTGACCGCGGCCCGCCCCGTCCGTCCGGCGATGGGGGAGGCGACGCGGGTGTAGCCGAGGTCGATGCGCGCCGTCTCGACCGCCGCGCGGGCGGAGGTGATGTCCGCCTGGATCTGCCGCAGGTTGGCCTCGGCATTCTCCAGGTTCTGCTCGCTCACGGCCTGGACGCGCGCCAGGGCGCGCTGGCGGCCCACGGTGCCGAGCGCCGCGCGCTCGGCCGCCTCGTTGCGTGCCAGCGCCGCTTCGGCGCGGCGCAGCGCGGCCTCGAAGGGTGCCGGGGCGATCTGGAAGAGCGGCTGGCCCGCCGCCACCGACTGGCCTTCGGTGAAGAGCCGCTCCTGCAGGACGCCACCCACCTGCGGCCGCACCTCGGCCACCCGAGAGGCCGCGGTCCGCCCCGGCAGCACGGACGCGACGGGGATCTCGCGCCGTTCGAGCGTGACGACCGTGACGGCGATGGGCGCCGGCGGGCCACTGCTGGCGGCCGCGCGCGGGGGCTGGTCCTCGCAGGCGGCGAGGGCCGTGAGGAGCAGGCCGGCCGTCGCGGCCGGCAGGCGGCGCCGGCCGGATGGCCGATCCGTCCTGCGGTGCGGGCGCAGGGCATCGCTGGGGCTCGGCATGACGCCTCGTTTGGAAAGCGGAAAGGTTTGAGCACAGATGGATACAGCCGAGTATCCTTCAAGGTAAGTGTCCAAGCTCCTCCGTCGGGGACGCCTCCCAGGGCTGCCCGGCCCCCGGCCGCGGCCTGCGTCCCGGTCCGGCAGGTGGCGAGGCACGCGGATCCGCCGCCCTCGCAGGCCATCGCGTCCATGCCGGGATGCGGCTCCGCCCGCTGGCGCGTCGCCGGGCGGCGGCCCTGTCCGCGGCATCGGAAGGCGCCGCGCCGCGCGCGAGACGGGATGCGCCGGCCGTCAAACCACCGGCACGGGGTCGGTCATCGGCTTCTGCGGCTCGGGCGGGAGCTTGCGCAGCAGCCACAGCATCAGGGCGAGGGCGGGCAGGGCGGCCGCGGTGGTCAGCAGGAAGAAGGGTGTCCAGCCCATGCTCTCGGCCAGCCAGCCGGAGGAGGCGCCGAGGGTGCGGAGCGGCACCGCGGCGAGGGAGGACAGCAGCGCGTATTGCGTCGCGGTGAAGGCGCGGCTCGTCAGGCCGGAGAGGTAGGCGACGAAGGCGGCGTCCGCGAGGCCGTCGGTGAAGTTCTCCACCCCCACCTGGGCGTAGAGCATGGGGATGGAGTGGCCGGCCTGGTGGAGCGCAACGTACATCAGGTTGGACAGCATCTGCAGCAGCCCCGTGATGACGAGGGCCTTGCCCGTGCCGATGCGGGCGACGAACCATCCGCCCACCAGCACGCCGAACAGCGTGGCGCAGAGGCCGAAGACGACGCCAACGGCCGCGACCTCCGCCCGGGTGAAGCCGAGCGAGCGATAGAAGGGTGCGGTCATGATGCCGGCCAGCGCCTCGCCGAGCTTGAAGAGGGCGATGAACAGCAGGATCGCGACCCAGTAGCGGCGGCGGACGAAGTCGGCGAAGGGGTCCACCACGGCGGCGCGGATGCGCCCGCCCCAGCTCTGCGGCAGGGCCGGGGCCGCGGGCGGCTCGGGGCCGAGCAGCACGGCGATGAAGCCCACCAGCACGAGGGCCGCGCAGTAGACGAAGACGCCGCTCCACCCCAGCGTCGAGACGAGGGCGAGCGCCCCGGCATTCGAGGCGAGCAGCGCGAAGCGGTAGCCCCAGATGTAGCAGGCCAGGCCGTAGCCCTGCTGGCGGTCCTCCAGCACCTCGATGCGGTAGGCGTCCACCACGATGTCCTGGCTGGCCGACAGGACGGCGACCAGCACGGCGACGGCCACGGTGGTGGCGGCCGCCGTCGCCGGGTCGGTCAGGCCGAGCGCGATGATCGCCAGCATGAGCAGCGGCTGGATGGTGGCGAGCCAGCCGCGCCGCCGGCCGAGGCCGCGGAACAGCGGCGGCGGCGCGTGGTCCAGCACGGGCGACCAGACGAACTTGAAGGAGTAGGCGAGGCCGATCAGCGCCGTCAGCCCGATGGCGGTGAGGGAGATGCCGGATTCGGAGAACCATTGGCGCAGCACGAAGCCCGTCAGGGGCAGCGGCACGCCGGCCGCGAAGCCCAGGGCCAGCATGATCAGGAAACGGCGGTCGCGCAGCAGCTCCATGCCGGCCGCGCTACCAGAGGCGGCGGCGCGACGCTACAGCGCGGTCCCGCGGCACGGCCCATCGTGGGAGCACGATTCACCGCTCCGGCCTTCCGCCGCCGCGGATCGTGCGCTGCGGCGTGACCCCGTGGGACGGGCTCACGCCTCCGCCCATTGGGAGAGCACGATTCATCGCTCCGGCGTTCCGCCTTCGCGGATCGTGCGCTGCGGCGTGATCCGTGGGACGGGCTCACGCCTCAGCCCATTGGGAGAGCACGATTCACCGCTCCGGCGTTCCGCCTCCGCGGATCGTGCGCTGCGGCGTGATCCGTGGGACGGGCTCACGCCTCAGCCCATTGGGAGAGCACGATTCACCGCTCCGGCGTTCCGCCTCCGCGGATCGTGCTCTACATGCGCGGCGATGGAACACGCCGACGCCCGCATCTTCCTCGTCCGCCACGCTCTGGTGGAGCCTTCGGCGCGGCTGGTGCTGTACGGCGCGATGGATGTCGCGCTGTGCGAGGCCGCCCTGCGGCAGGACGCGCTGCTCTATCGCTGGCTGGCGGCCCGGCTGCCGCAGCCCGCGCGGTGGGTGGCGACCCCGCTCTCCCGCACCAAGGCGACGGCCGCCGCCATCTTCGCCGCCGGTTACCCCGCCCAGGACCTCGTCATCGAGGAGGACCTGATGGAGCAGCACCTCGGCGAATGGCAGGGCCTGACGCATGAGGCCTTCTCCGAGCGGCTGCGCCACCCGCCCCACCCGTTCTGGCCCCACGCGGCGGAGGAGCGGCCGCCCGGCGGCGAATCCATGGAGGATCTGCGCGCCCGCGTCGGCACCGTGGTGGACCGGCTGGGCGAGCGGGATGGCGACACGGTGGTCATCGCTCATGGCGGCTCGATCCGCGCGGCGATCGCCCACGCGCTGGACCTGACGCCGCGCCAGGCGCTGCATTTCTCCATCAAGAACCTGTCGCTGACGCGGCTGGAGCGCCGGGGGCGGGACTGGCGCGTCGCCTCGGTGAACGAGGAGCCCTTCACCCCCGCAGCCTGATCCTCACCCCTCGGGAAGGCGCCCTAAACTCCAGGTTGCGTTCTGGCTTGGCCCTGGCCGCCCGAATGGCCTAGAATCGGCGCGAGGCCAAACAGTTGGCGGGGGGACTTCATGCGGCGGATCATGTTTCTCGCGGGGCTTCTGCTGCTCGGGGCGTGTTCGACCACGCCGAGCCGGACGGACCCGCAGGCCCTGGTGGACCGCTCGGCCCTGACCGTGCAGGACCTGCTGGGCGAGGGGAATGACCGGCTCGACGCGGCGTCCCTGCTGCGGCGCGCCAAGGGGGCCCTCATCTGCCCGCAGACCTTCCGGGTGAGCTTCTTCGCCGGCGGCGAGGGCGGGGCCTGCGTGCTGGTCGGGCGCGATGCCGCCGGATCCTGGTCGTCGCCGGCCTTCCTGGGCATCGGCGCGGCCAGCATCGGCTTCCAGTTCGGCATCCAGGACAGCCAGACCCTCATGCTCATCATGAATGAGCGGGCGCTGAATTCCGTGCTGAACGACCAGTTCCGGCTCGGCGCCGACGCCTCGGTCGCGGTCGCGCATGTCGGCGGCTCGGTCGAGGGGGCGACCACCACCAACCTCGGTGCCGATATCGTCGCCTTCTCGCGCAACCGCGGCCTCTTCGCCGGCGTGTCCATCGAGGGCACGGTGATGAACCCGCTGCCGGCCTGGAACGCCGCCTATTACGGGCGGGAGGTCACGGCGCGCGACGTCATCATCAACATGGCCGCGCACAACCCGGGCGCGGACCCGCTGCGGGCGGCGCTGCTGCGCTTCGGCCAGGGCGAGGCGGCCGCGCCGCC
>JAIEOO010000372.1 GCA_019750475.1 Acetobacteraceae bacterium
GGCGAAGGCGGCGCGCCATGAGCGGTCGCCGCAACCTCCTCCGCGGGGCCGCAGCCGCCCCGGCGGTCGTCGCCCTGCCGGTCTCCGCGCAGCCCGACGGCGGCACCCTCGCCGCCTGGCGCGCCGGCCGGCGCGACATCCCGCCGCAGCCGCCCCTGCGCTTCCTCGACGCGGCGGAGGCGGCCTTCGTGTCCGCCGCCGTGGACCTGCTGATCCCGGCCGACGACCAGTGGCCCGGCGCCGTCTGGGCCGGCGTGCCGAGCTACATCGACGGCCAGCTCGCCGGGGCCTGGGGCCAGGGCGCGCGGCTCTACAAGGAAGGCCCCTGGGAGCCGGGGGTGGGGTCGCAGGGCTACCAGCTGCCCCACACGCCGCAGCACCTCTACCGGCGGTCGCTCGCGGCGCTGCGCCAGGCGATGCCGGACTTCGCGACGGCCGAGGCGGCGGCGCAGACGGAGATGCTGCGCGCCATCGAGGCGGGGCGCGTGGATTGCGGCGGCTACAACTCCGCCGTCTTCTTCGAGACGCTGCTGGCCAACACCGTCGAGGGCTGGTTCGCCGACCCGGCCTATGGCGGGAACCGCGACATGGTGGGCTGGCGGATGATCGGCTTCCCCGGCGCCCACGCCGCCTGGCTGCCGACCTATGTCCAGCACGGCGTGCGCCACGAGGGCGAGCCGCACCCGATGGGCGACGCCGGCGCCCACCAGCACGCGGCCTCCCCCCTGCTGCGCGACGCGAGCGCCGGCCACGGCCACGCACCCGGCCCCCGTCACGGAGGGCACCGCTGATGGCCCGCACCATGCCCGCCGTGGACATCGTCTTCGTCGGCTTCGGCTTCACCGGCGCGATCATCGCGCGCGAGCTGAAGGACAGCCCGCTCCGCATCCTCGGCCTCGAGCGCGGGCAGCCGCGCGACACCGTGCCCGACTTCCAGGGGCCCGCCATGCATGACGAGCTGGCGATGGCGGTCCGGCACGGGCTGATGCAGGACACCGCGCGCGAGACGGTGACGGTGCGCAACCGGCCGGACCAGACGGCGCTGCCGATGCGGCAGCTCGGCAGCTTCCTGCCGGGGACGGATCTCGGCGGCGCCGGCGTGCACTGGAACGGCCAGACCTTCCGCTTCCAGGCGAGCGACTTCCGGCTGCGCTCCCACCACGAGGAGCGCTACGGGCGCGGCTTCGTGCCGGAGGAGCTGTCCATCCGCGACTGGGGCGTCACCTATGACGAGCTGGAGCCCTCCTACACGCGGTTCGACCGGCTGATCGGCACCTGCGGCCATGCCGGCAACGTCCGCGGCGAGATCCGCCCCGGGGGCAACATCCACGAGGCGCCGCGGAGCGAGGACTACCCCAACCCCGCGACCGAGCCCTCCTATCTCGGGGCGATCTTCGCCAAGGCGGCGATGGAGCTGGGCTGCCAGCCCTTCCAGGTGCCCTCGGCCAATCTCACGCGCGCCTACACCAACCCCGAGGGCGTCGAGATGAAGCCCTGCATGGTGTGCGGCTATTGCGAGCGCTTCGGCTGCGAGCACTTCGCCAAGTCGAGCCCGCAGACCACCCTGCTGCCGCGCCTGAGGGAGCAGCGCAACTTCGAGCTGCGCACCGGCGCGCATGTGACGCGCGTCGACCTCACGCCCGACCGCCGCCGCGCCCGGGGCGTGACCTACATCGACGCCGCCACCGGCGAGGAGGTGACCCAGCCCGCCGAGATCGTGGTGCTGTCCTCCTTCGCCTACAACAACGTGCGCCTCATGCTGCTCTCGGGCATCGGGACGGCCTACGACCCGGCGACGCGGCAGGGGAATGTCGGCCGCAACTACTGCTACCAGACGATGAGCAGCGTCACGCTGTTCTACGACGACGACGTCCACCTCAACCAGTTCATGGGGGCCGGTGCGCTGGGCACCATGGTGGACGAGTATGCCGGCGACAATTTCGACCACGCGGGGCTCGATTTCATCGGCGGGGCCTACATCGGTGCGTTCACGACCGGCGCGCGGCCGATCGAGTTCCACCCCGTGCCGCCCGGCACGCCCCGTTGGGGCGCGGCGTGGAAGGCGGCGACGGCGCGGCACTACAACCACACCGGCGCCATCACCTGCCACGGCATGTCGAACGCGCGCGCGTCCAACCACGTGGACCTCGACCCGACCTACCGCGACGCCTACGGCCAGCCGCTCGCCCGCATCACCTTCGACTTCCCCGAGAACGACCTGCGGATGTCGGCCTACGTGACCGAGCGCGCCACCGAGATCGCGCGGCGGATGGGCGCGCGCCGGATCCTCGCCAACCCGCGGACGGCGCCCTGGTCGGTCGTGCCCTACCAGACGACGCACAACACGGGCGGCGCGATCATGGGCGCCGATCCGCGCGAGACGGCGGTGAACCGCTACGGGCAGAGCTGGGACGTGCCGAACGTCTTCGTCACCGGCAGCGCGCTCTTCCCGCAGAATGCCAGCTACAACCCGACGGGCACGGTCGGCGCGCTGGCCTACTGGACGGCCGATGCCATCCGGGACCGCTACCTGCGCGCCCCCGGCGCGATGGTGCAGCGATGAGGGCGGCGCTCCTCCTCGCCGGCCTGCTGCTGACCTGGCCCGCCCTCGCGCAGGATGCGGCGCGCGGACGCGCCATCGTCGAGAACGGGACCGAGAACGCCGCGCCCTGCGCCTCCTGCCACGGAATGGACGGACGGGCGAACCGGAGCGAGCAGTTCCCCCGCCTCGACGGCCAGTCGGCCCATTACCTGTTGAAGCAGCTCGAGGACTACGCGTCGGGCAGCCGCCCGAACGAGGTGATGACGCCGATCGCCCAGGGTCTCACCGCGCGGCAGCGCCAGGACGTGGCGGCCTGGTTCGCCGCGCAGGACTTCGCCGCCGGCCCCGAACCCACGGGCGAGGAGGCGCGGCGCGGGCGCGCCATCTACGAGCTCGGCATCGCCGAGCGCGGCGTGCAGGCCTGCATCAACTGCCACGGGCCGGGCGGGCTCGGGCTCGGGCCGCTGATCCCGCGCATCGTGGGGCAATGGTCCGACTACGCCGAGGCGCAGCTCCACGCCTTCCGCGAGGGCACGCGCCGGAACGACGCGGGGGGCGCGATGCGGGCGATCGCGCCGCGCCTGACCGAAGCCGACGTGGACGCCCTGACCGCCTGGCTCGAACGGGACCTGCCGTCCGAGCGCCAGCACGGGCCCCGCCAGCGGCGCTGACCGCGCGCCGCCAGCGCGGGACCGCCCTGGCGGCGGTCCGGGCGATCCCGCCGCGGCGCCGCGCCTACAAGCCCGCGAGCCGCAGGCTGAGGCCGGCGACGGCCGTGACGGCGAGCGTCTTCACCACCCCGAGCTTCAGCCGGAACAGCGCGAGGGCGGCGAGGACGGTGAGGAACAGGGCCGGCACGTCGAGGCTCGTCGGCACCGGCCATTCGACGCCGAGCGCGCCGCGCTCCATCCGGGTGAACACCACGCGAAGGCCGAACCAGAGGGCGAGGTTGGCGATCACGCCCACCACCGCCGCCGTCACCGCCGCGAGCGCGCCGCCCAGCTTGGGGTTGTCGTTCAGCCGCTCGATGTAGGGGGCGGCGAGGAAGATCCAGGCGAAGCAGGGCAGGAAGGTGACCCAGAGCGTGAGCCCGGTGCCGGCGAGGGCCCCGACCAGCCCGTCCTCCCGCCAGCCCGCCAGGAAGCCCACGAATTGCAGCACGAGGATGAGCGGCCCGGGCGTCGTCTCGGCGAGGCCGAGGCCCGCGAGCATCTCGGCCGCCGACAGCCAGCGGTAGTGCTCCACCGCTTCCTGCGCGACATAGGCCAGCACGGCGTAGGCGCCGCCGAAGGTGACGACCGCCATCTTGGAGAAGAACCAGGCGATGTCGGCGTAGAGGCCGCCCGCCGGCATCAGCAGGGCCACCGGCCAGAGCCAGAGGGCGAGGGCCACGAGACCCGCGCGCCGCGCGGCCGGCGCCATGGCGGCGATCCGCCCCGGCTCCCGCGCGAGGAGCATGTCGAGCAGGGCCGGGGCGTCGCCCTTCGCCGCGCCGTGCCCGCCGCCGGCGAAGGCGCCGGGGGCGAGGAAGCCCACCGCCGCGGCGCCCAGCACGACGATGGGGAAGGGGACGCCGAAGAGGAACAGCGCGGCGAAGGCGGCGAAGGCGAGCGCCCAGGGCGCCGGCCCCTTCAACGCGCGCCGCGCGACGCGCAGCAGCGCCTCCACCACCAGCACGAGCACGGCGCATTTCAGGCCGAAGAACAGTCCGCTGATCAGCGGAACGCTGCCGAGCGTCGCGTAGATCAGCGACAGGGCCAGCAGCACCAGGGCGCCCGGCAGCACGAAGAGCAGGCCGGCGGCCGCGCCGCCGCGCACGCCATGCATCAGGAAGCCGAGATAGGTGGCCAGCTGCATCGCCTCCGGCCCCGGCAGGAGCGTGCAGAAGTTGAGCCCTTGCAGGAAGCGCTTCTCGCTGACCCAGCGGCGCCCCTCCACCACCTCGCGGTGCATCAGCGCGATCTGCGCGGCGGGGCCGCCGAAGGAGAGGCAGCCGATGCGGGCCCAGACCCGCAGGGCCTCGCGGAAGGTGGGGAAGTCCTCTCCGGTCGGCGTCATCGCGCGGGGCCATCCTGCCAGTCATGCGTCTCGTCATGGGCGTCGCGCGCCCAGCGGTAGAAGGCGTCGTAGAGCGCGAGGCCCGCGTCGAGCTGCGCGAGGTCGTCGCGGAACATGCGCGACAGGCCGAGGGAGGCCGCGAGCAGCCCGGCGGCCTCGGGAGCGAGGTCGTGCCGGGCGGTGTCGGCGCCGCGCACCACGGTGGCGAGCCGCGCCAGCGCCGGGGTGAGCAGGCCGAACTCCTCGACCATCACGTCGAAGGTGCATGCCTCGCCGCGGTGGGACCAGTGCACGCCGGGGACGTCGAAGGGGATGGCGGAGAAGCGCTCGGCGACGGCCGTCACCTCCGACGGTGCGACGAACAGGAAGACGGCCTCGGGATCCACGAAGCGGCGGATGAGCCAGGGGCAGGCGATCCGGTCCACCTTCGGCCGGGCCCGGGTGACCCACAGGCTGCGATCCGCCGGCGGGAGGGCGTCGGGCCTGAGCAGGGGCAGGCCGGCGGCCGCCCAGGCCTCGAA
Organism: Acetobacteraceae bacterium; assembly: GCA_019750475.1. GTDB lineage: Bacteria > Pseudomonadota > Alphaproteobacteria > Acetobacterales > Acetobacteraceae > Roseococcus. Next base: position 5,122 of record JAIEOO010000372.1, read on the forward strand.
CCCGCCCTCCAGCGCCTCGGCGCGGGCGCCGGCATGCCGCAGCCAGGCGGCCGTGCCCTGGGAGAGCTTGAGGCCGCGCTGGCAGACCACGACCACGTCGCGCCCGCGGAACCGCTCGGCCCAGGCGGCCACGTCGCGGTGCGAGGCGAAGCCGCTCGCCGGGAGGCGGCGGGGATCGGCCGCCCGGTCCTCGGGGACGCGGACGTCGAGGATGGCCGGGGCGTCCGGCAGGCCGATCCGGCGCGCGAGCTGCGCGGGGGTGATGATGTCGGGGGCGGGCATGGGGCGCTCCGTCGCGGGATTGTCGCGCGATGCTTCGGCCGGAGCCTCACGGGGCGACCGCATCTCCCCCTGGCGCGGAGCATGACGAAGCGCGGCACGCGCTGTCAACGGCGCTTGGACGGCCGTTCCGGCCCCGGCATACTCGCGGCGAAGGGAATCGCCGCATGAACCTCGCTGGTCTCAGCCTTCGCGACCTCGAATACGTCACCGCCGTCGCCGAACACCTGCATTTCGGCCGCGCCGCGCTGGCCTGCGGCGTCAGCCAGCCCACCCTGTCCGGGCAGCTCCGCAAGCTCGAGGATTTCCTGGGCGTCGAGATCTTCGAGCGCTCGCCGCGCGGCGTCCTGGTCACCTCGCGCGGGGAGGAGGTGGTGGCGCAGGCCAAGCGCATCCTCGCCGAGGCGCGGCGCCTGTTCGAGGTGGTGCGGATCGGGGCGGAGCCACTCTCCGGCACCTTCCACCTCGGCGTGATCACGACGCTCGGGCCGTATCTGATGCCCTTCCTGCTGCGCCCGCTGCGGGAGCGCTTCCCCAACCTCCGCCTCGTCCTCGTCGAGGGGCACACGCGCCCGCTGGTGCGGCAGCTCGAGGAGGGGGAGCTGGACGGGCTGCTGGCGGCCACCCCCGTGGCGGAGGCCGAGCTCACCGCCCTGCCGCTGTTCCGGGAGGAGCTGGTGCTGGCCGTGCCGCGCGACCACGCCCTCGCCCAGGTCGAGACCGTCCACAACGACGACATCCCGGCCAGGGAGCTGATCCTGCTGAACGAGGGGCACTGCCTGCGCGAACAGGCGCTGGAGGTCTGCCCCGCCCGCCTGCGCGAGAGCGAGCGCGACCTGCAGGCCGCCAGCCTCGAATCCCTGCGGCAGATGATCGCGGCCGGCATCGGCTGCTCGCTGATGCCGCAGCTCGCGGTGCAGGTGGGGGCGCTGCTCGACGACATGGTGGCCTATCGCCGCATCCAGGGCAGCCGCCACGCGCGGGAGATCGCGCTGTTCCACCGCCCGTCCTTCGGCCGCATCCGCGACATCCGGCTGCTGCGCCAGGCGATCGGGGAGATCCTGGCGGAGCAGAGCGCGGTGCGGGTGCTGAAGCCGGGGCAGGCCGCGCGGGCCACCTGAAACGCGGCAGCCATCCCGCGGTTTCGGTTTCGTCACGAGAAAGAAAGCTGGACAGGGAAAGCGGCGCCGGTCCAGAAAACAGGCATGCGCGACGAGCCGACCCCCCGCGGCCCATCGCGGAAGGTCGTGCGCGCGCGCCCGTGGCTCTGCGCGCTCGTTCTCCTGGGTGCGTTGTCGGGCCTGTCATCGCAGGCCGTGGCGGCGCGTCGGCCTTCCGCCCCGGCACCTCCGCCGCTCACCTTCCGGGACCTTCCCGGATGGGAGAGTGATTCGCAAGCCGAAGCCCTGGCGCCGCTGTTGCGGTCCTGCCGCGTCATCTCCGGCTGGCCCGATGCGCGCCCCATGGGACCGCGCGCGGGCGCGGCGGGGCAGTGGGAGGCACCCTGCGACGCGCTCGCCCGCTTCGTCACCGCGCTCGAGGCCGACCAGGCCGCCGAGACCGCGCGCATCGGCACCCTGCCGGCCGCGGACCGGGAGGAGGCGCTGGCGGGCCTGGAGGAGCGCCGGCACCGCCGCGCGCGCGGCTTCCTCGAGCGGCATTTCCGCCCCGTCTTCGTCGGCGCGGGCACGCTGACCGGGTATTTCGAGCCCGAATTCGAAGGCTCGATCGGCGAGGATGAGCGCTTCTCCGTCCCGCTCTACGCCCCGCCCGAGGAGGACACGCTCCGGCGCGAGACCCGGGCGGCGATCTATGCCGGCGCGCTGGCCGAGCGCGGCCTGGAGGTCGCCTGGATCGGCGACCCGGCGGATGCCTTCTTCCTGGCCATCCAGGGCAGCGGGCGGCTCCGCCTCTATGACGGCCGCATCGTGCGGATCGGCTATGCCGGCCAGAACGGCCAGCCCTACCTGCCGATCGGCCGGCGGCTGATCGAGAGCGGCGAGCTGGCGGCGCGCGGGGTCAGCATGCAGGCCATCCGTGACTGGATGGACCGCGCCGGGCCGATGGCGGCGCGCGGCCTGCGCGAACTGAACCCGTCCTTCGTTTATTTCCGCATCGTCGAGGGGCTGCGGATCGATGAGGGGCCGATCGGCGCGATGGGCCTGCCCCTGACGCCGATGCGCTCGGTCGCCGTGGACCGCGCCCATGTCGCGCTCGGCGCGCCGGTGTGGATCGCCGGCGCGCGGGATGGCGTCGGCGACCGCCTCTACGTCGCGCAGGATGTGGGCGGCGCGATCCGCGGCGCGGGCCGGGCCGACATCTTCACCGGCTGGGGCGCCGAGGCCGGGCGACGCGCCGGCGACCTGCGGGATCCGGGCCGCATGTGGATGCTCGTCCCCGCGGCCGTGGCGGAGC
>JAIEOO010000217.1 GCA_019750475.1 Acetobacteraceae bacterium
CGCCTTCGCCGCCGCGCGGCGGTGCGGGCGGCGCGGAACGGCCCTCGCAGGCGCGCCGCGCGAGGTCATGGGCGATGGCGTCGCAGGCGAGCCGCTCCGGGGCCGCGAGGCGCATCGGTCCCGGCAGGACGAGCCCGTCGGCCCGGGGCGGACGGAGCCAGTCCACCGGCGCGAGCTCGATCGGACGCCCGCCCGGCACGGACACCGAGGACAGGGAGCCGAGGGGCGCGGGGCGCGCCTGGGTCTGCGGCGCCATGGCGGCCGTCTGCGCGTCCTGGCCCTGGGCCAGGAGCGAGGTTGGAGCCGCCAGCAGAAGCAGGAGGGGAGCGAAGCGCATCGGCGGCGTCCAGAGGGATCAGCCGTCAGAACGCGAGGGATGCGCGGTGGTGGCCCCGGCGACGCCGAATTCTCAGCTGCCCGAGGGCTCGACCTCGGGCGTGATCTGAGAGGCCGGGCCCTCCGGCGACTTGCGGTCTTCCGTCTCCGGCCCGACGCGGCGTTTCTCGAGTTCGGCCGCGCGTTCCTCGAGGGTCTGGGGCCGGGGCTTCTCGTCGCTCATGGAGTGCCCAACGCGCGTGGCGCGCCCGCGGCGATGCGTCCGGTCCATGTCCGGATGCGGCGGGGGCGCCGGACAGGCCGCCTGGCCCATCCCGCCGGTCCGGTTGGTGAGCCCGCTGGGACTCGAACCCAGGACCCCATGATTAAAAGTCACGTGCTCTACCGGCTGAGCTACGGGCTCACTCGCCCGCGGTGAACCACCGCGGGCGGCTCAGGTCAATCAGGCGTGGCGCGCCTCACGCGTCGCCCAGCATGCGCGCGCGGATCAGCCGGTCCGGCGTGCGCACCTGGCCGTTGCGCGAGGCCTCGCCGCGCGTGATGCGGTCCACATGCTCCATGCCGGCCGTCACCTGGCCCCAGATGGTGTACTGCCCGTCGAGCGACGGGGCGGGCGCGAACATGATGAAGAACTGGCTGTTGGCGCTGTTCGGGTTCTGCGCGCGCGCCATGCCGCAGGTGCCGCGCAGGAAGCGCGCGCGGTTGGGCGGCACGAACTCGGCCGGCAGGTCGGCGTAGCCGCGGTCGCGGAAGCCGCCCGTGCCGGTGCCCGTCGGGTCGCCGCCCTGGGCCATGAAGCCCTCGATCACGCGGTGGAAGGGCGTGCCGTCGTAGAGGCCCGCGCGCACCAGGGCGCGGATGCGCTCGCAATGCTGCGGCGCCAGGTCCGGACGCAGCTGGATGGTGACGAGGCCGTTGTCCTTCAGCGTGAAGATGACGGTGTTCTCGCGGTCCTGCGGCGCTTGCGCCTCGGCTTCGTTGGTCTCGCTCATGATCGCTCCTGCGGCGGCAAGCGTGGTGGCGGTGAGAAGGGTGCGGCGGTGCATGCTGGGCTCCCTCGGATCGGTGATGGTCACTCGGCGGACGTCACTCGGCCGCGCGGGCGCGCGTCCGCGCCAGCGTCCGCTCGAGCGTCAGGCGCGGCACGAAGGAGGAGATGTCCCCGCCGAGCTGCGCGATCTCCTTCACGAAGCGCGAGGAGATGAAGTGGTTCCGCTCGCTGGCCATGAGGAACACGGTCTCGATCTCGTTGTCGAGCCGCGCGTTCATCCCGGCCATCTGGAACTCGTAGTCGAAGTCGGACACGGCGCGCAGGCCGCGCACGATCATGGAGGCGCCCACCTCGCGCGCGAAGCCGATGAGCAGGCCGGTGAAGGGCCGCACCTCGATGCGGCAGCCGGTGCGGGCGGCGATCGCCGTGGCCTCGGCCTCGACCAGCTCCACCCGCTCCTCGAGCGGGAAGAGCGGCCCCTTGCCCGTGTTGATCGCGACGCCGATCACGAGGCGGTCCATCAGCCGCGCCGCGCGCCCGATGACGTCGAGATGACCGTTGGTCACCGGGTCGAAGGTGCCGGGATAGAGTCCCGTCCTCTCAGGCATCGCTCGCGCTTCCTTCCCCGGGCGCGTCGTCGTTCTCGTCCGCGCCATTGTCGTCAGCCACGGGGAAGCAGGAGGTCACGCGCTCGCTCTCGTCAAGCCGCTGCAGCATGACGCCCTGGGCCGTGCGGCCGGTCTGGCGCACCTGGTCGCCCTGGAAGCGGATGGCCTGGCCGCCATCGGTCATCAGCATGATGTGGTCGCCCTCGCGCACGGTGAAGGTGGCGACCACCTCGCGCCCGGTCCGGGCCGAGAGCGTGATGGAGGTGATGCCCTGCCCGCCCCGGCCGGTCACGCGGTACTCGTAGGCGCTGGTGCGCTTGCCGAAGCCGCCATCCGTCACGGTGAGCAGGAACTCCTCGCGCCGCTCCATCTCCTCGACGCGCTCGGCGCTGAGGGTGATGTCCTCGGCCGCCTCCTCGTCGGAGGGTGCGCCCTCGATCGCCTCGTCCCCTTCGGCGCGCCGCTTGGCGGCGGCGAGCTTGAGGTAGGCCTGCCGCTCCGCCATCGAGGCGTCCACATGGCCGAGCACCGCGAGCGCGATCACCTCGTCGCCCGTGGCCAGGCGGATGCCGCGCACGCCCGTGCTGTCGCGCCCGGCGAAGACGCGCAGCTGGTCGGCATCGGCCACGAAGCGGATCGCCCGTCCCTTCCGCGTCGCGAGCAGCACGTCGTCGCCCTCGCGCAGGGTGGCGACGCCGATCAGCGCGTCGCCCTCCTCGAGCTTCATGGCGATGAGGCCCTTGGAGCGGACGTTGCGGAAATCGGACAGGCGGTTGCGGCGCACATCGCCCTTGGCGGTCGCGAAGACGAGGTGAAGCGCGTCCCACAGGCTCTCGTCCTGGGGCAGCGGCAGCACGGCCGTCACCTGCTCCCCTTCGGCCAGCGCCAGCACCTGCCGCAGCGAACGGCCCTTGCCGTTGGTCCCGCCCTCGGGGAGCTGCCAGACCTTCTCGCGGAAGGCCATGCCGCGGCTGGTGAAGAACAGCACCCACTGATGGGTGTGGGCGACGAAGCTGCGCACCACCACGTCGTCGGCGCGGGTGGCCGCCGCGCTGCGGCCGCGCCCGCCGCGGTTCTGCGCCCGGAAGGCGTCGAGGCCGGTGCGCTTGACGTAGCCGTCGCGCGTGATGGTCACCACCATGGAGCCCGGGGCGATCAGGCTCTCGTCGTCGATGTCGCCGGCGGCGTCGTCGATGCGGGTGAGGCGCGGGGAGAAGAGGGTCTGGCGGACCGCCAGCAGCTCCTCGGTCATCACCTCCATCCGGCGGGGATGGGAGGAGAGGATCTCCAGCAGCTCCTGGATGCGGGCGCCGACCTCCTTCAGCTCGGCGTCGATCTTCTCGCGCTCGAGGCCGGTGAGGCGCTGCAGCCGCAGGTCGAGGATGCCGCGGGCCTGCGCCTCGGTCAGGCGCATCGTGCCCTCGGCCGAGAGCTCGTTGCCCTCGTCCTGAACGAGCGCCACGAGAGGGGCGACATCGGCCGCCGGCCAGTCGCGCGCCATCAGGGCGACGCGCGCCGCGGCCGCGTCCGGGCTCTCCCGGATCAGGCGGATCACCTCGTCGATGTTGGCCACCGCGATGGCGAGGCCGATGAGGTTGTGCCCCCGCTCCCGCTGCTTCGCGAGGCGGAAGCGCGAGCGGCGGAGGATGACGTCCTCGCGGAAGGCGATGAACGCCGTCAGCGCGTCCTTCAGCCCCATCTGCTGCGGGCGCCCGTTGTGCAGCGCCAGGAAGTTGACCGGGAAGGAGATCTGCAACTGCGTCATGCGGAACAGCGTGTTCAGCACGATCTCCGCGACGGCGTCCTTCTTGACCTCGATCACGATGCGCAGGCCCGAGCGGTCGGACTCGTCGCGCATGTCCGAGATGCCCTCGATCGCCTTGGCGCGCACGAGCTCGGCGATCTTCTCGATCAGCGTCGCCTTGTTCACCTGGTAGGGGATCTCGGAGACGATGATGGCCTGGCGGCCGCCCTTCATCTCCTCGATCTCGGTCACCGCGCGCAGCGGGATGGAGCCGCGCCCGGTCTCGAACGCCGAGCGGATGCCGGCGCGGCCGAGGATGATGCCGCCCGTCGGGAAATCGGGCCCCGGCACGATCTCCATGAGCTGCGGCAGCGTGAGCGACGGCTCGCGGATCAGGGCGAGCGTCGCGTCGATGATCTCGGTCGGGTTGTGGGTGGGGATGTTGGTCGCCATGCCGACGGCGATGCCGCCCGCGCCGTTGACCAGCAGGTTCGGGAAGGCGGCGGGCAGCACCCGCGGTTCCTCGGCCGATTCGTCGTAGTTCGGGACGAAATCGACCGTGTCCTCGTCGATGCCTTCCAGCAGCGCGGCGGCCGACTTCGCCAGCCGCACCTCGGTGTAGCGCATGGCCGCCGGCGGGTCGCCGTCCATCGAGCCGAAATTGCCCTGCCCGTCCACCAGGGGAACCCGCATCGAGAAGGGCTGCGCCATGCGCACCATGGCGTCGTAGATCGCGGCGTCGCCGTGGGGGTGGTACTTGCCCATCACGTCGCCGACGACGCGGGCCGACTTCCGGTGCGGCTTGTCGGAGGTGTAGCCGCTCTCCTGCATGGCGTAGAGGATGCGGCGGTGCACCGGCTTCAGCCCGTCGCGTACATCGGGCAGCGCGCGGCTGACGATGACGCTCATCGCGTAGTCGAGGTAGGACCGGCGCATCTCCTCTTCGAGGGCGACGGGGGCGACGTCCTGCGGCGGAATCGGGGTGTCGCTCACGGGGCTTGGAGAACCTCTTCAGAAGGGGCCGGGCCACGGCGGGGCGCGGCGACCGGACAGCGTCGGGTGTGCGGTTGCGGGCCGGTGCGCGAGCCCGGCCGCCGGACGCACGGTTCCGGCGCCGGGTGATAGGCCATCAGCCCCGGATTCCCAAGCCGAGGACTTGGCCGAGGGCGGCTGCCCTCAGAACGGGATGTCGTCGTCCATGTCGGACTTCTTGCCGGCGTCCCAGCCGCGGCCGCCGCCGCCACCGCCCGCCCCGGCCCGGGCCGGCGCCGGGGACCGACGTTCGTAGCCGCCGCCCCCCTCTTCCATGTCGGACCCGCCGCCGGAGGCCCGGCCGCCGACCAGGGCCAGCTCGCCCCGGAACTGCCGCAGCACGATCTCGGTCGTGTAGCGCTCCTGGCCTTGCTGGTCGGTCCACTTCCGGGTTTCGAGCTGACCCTCGAGGTAGACCTCGCTGCCCTTCTTCAGGTAGCGCTCGGCGATCTCGCCCAGCTTCTCGTTGAAGATGGCGACCGAGTGCCACTCGGTCCGCTCCTGCTGGTTGCCCTCGCGGTCTTTGTACCGCTCGCTGGTGGCGAGGCGGAGGTTCACCACGCGGCCCCCATTCTGGAAGTTCCGCACCTCCGGGTCCTTGCCGAGGCGGCCCAGCAGGATCACCTTGTTCACACCGGCCATGGCCTGAAAATCCTTATCGCTTCGCTGTGGGCAATCAGGCGGGACAACCTAGCTTCGCAGCAGGATGCGAGCCAGCCCCGCATCCCCCTTCCCGCGTTCGGCAATATGGTGTTGGAAGGGCCGGAACACAACATGAACTCGCCCTGCTGCGCCCGATGGGGCGCTGGAGCCTGACCATGCCGCGCGACACCCCCTTCGAGACACCGATGATCCGCATCCGGGGCGCGCGGACGCACAACCTCAAGGCCATGGACCTCGACCTGCCGCGGAACAAGCTGGTGGTCCTCACCGGCCTGTCCGGCTCGGGCAAGTCCTCCCTCGCCTTCGACACGATCTACGCCGAAGGCCAGCGCCGCTACGTCGAGAGCCTGTCGGCCTATGCGCGGCAGTTCCTGCAGCTGATGCAGAAGCCCGACGTGGACAGCATCGAGGGCCTCTCGCCCGCCATCTCGATCGAGCAGAAGACCACCTCCCACAACCCGCGCTCGACGGTCGGCACGGTGACCGAGATCCACGACTATATGCGCCTGCTCTGGGCGCGGGTCGGCGTGCCCTACAGCCCCACCACCGGCCTGCCGATCGAGGCGCAGAGCGTCTCCCAGATGGTGGACCGCGTCATGGCCATGCCGGAGGGGACGCGGCTGCTGATCCTCGCCCCCGTCATCCGCGGCAAGAAGGGCGAGTACCGGAAGGAGCTGGCCGAGTACCAGCGCCGCGGCTTCGAGCGCGTGAAGATCAACGGCGCCCTCCACCTGATCGCCGAGGCGCCCAAGCTCGACAAGAAGCTCAAGCACGACATCGAGGTGGTGGTGGACCGCGTCGTGGTCCGCGACGGGCTGGCGCAGCGCCTGGCCGACAGCTTCGAGACCGCGCTCGGCCTCGCCGACGGCATCGCCTACGCCGAGAACGCCGAGAGCGGCGAACGCACCGTGTTCTCGCAGAAATTCGCCTGCCCCGAGAGCGGCTTCTCCATCGAGGAGATCGAGCCCCGCCTCTTCTCCTTCAACTCGCCCCAGGGCGCCTGCCCCGAATGCGACGGGCTCGGCGTCGAGAGCTTCTTCGACCCCGACCTCGTCGTCCCGGACGAGCAGCGCAGCCTGAAGGAAGGCGCGATCGCGCCCTGGGCCGGCAACGCGTCCTCGCCCTACTACGACCAGACGCTGGCTTCGCTGGCGAAGCACCTGAGGCTCTCCATGGACGCCGCCTGGGAGGCGCTGCCCGAGGAGGCCCGGAACGCCATCCTCCATGGCACGGGCACGGTGCCGGTCACGCTCCGCTACAAGGACGGGCTGCGCGCCTACGAGGTGGAGAAGCCCTTCGAGGGCGTGATCCGCAACCTCGAGCGGCGCTTCAAGGAAACCGACAATCCCTGGGTCCGCGAGGACCTCTCCCGCTATCAGGCCGAGAAGCCCTGCCATGTCTGCGCCGGCTTCCGCCTGCGGCCGCAATCCCTCGCGGTGAAGGTCGCGGGCTGCCACATCGGCGAGGCCTCCGCCCTCTCCATCCGGAAAGCACGCGAGTGGTTCGCGCGGGTCAACGACACGCTCACGCCGCAGCGCCAGGAGATCGCCCGCCGGATCCTGCGCGAGATCGAGGAGCGGCTGCAGTTCCTCGTGGATGTCGGGCTCGACTACCTCTCGCTGTCGCGCTCCTCCGCCACCCTCTCCGGCGGGGAGAGCCAGCGCATCCGCCTGGCCTCCCAGATCGGCTCGGGCCTCACGGGCGTGCTCTACGTGCTGGACGAGCCCTCCATCGGCCTGCACCAGCGCGACAACGAGCGCCTGCTCGGCACGCTGCGGCGCCTGCGGGACCTCGGCAACACCGTCCTCGTCGTCGAGCATGACGAGGACGCGATCCGCACCGCCGACCACCTGGTGGACATCGGCCCGGGCGCCGGGCAGCACGGCGGCACGGTGGTCGCCCAGGGCACGCCGGATCAGGTGGCCGCCAACCCCGCCTCCGTCACCGGCGACTACCTCTCCGGCCGGCGCGAGATCCCGATGTCCGGGAAGCGCCGCCCGCGCGACCCGAAGCGGCTGATCCGCGTCGTCGGCGCGCGCGGCAACAACCTCAAGGACGTGACGGCGGAGTTCCCGCTCGGCACCTTCACCGCGGTCGCCGGCGTCTCCGGCGGCGGCAAGTCCACCCTGGTGATCGAGACGCTCTACAACGGCCTGGCGCGGCGGCTGATGGGCGCGGGCCTCGTCCCCGCGCCGCATGACCGGATCGAGGGCCTGGAGCACGTGGACAAGGTCATCGACATCGACCAGTCGCCCATCGGCCGCACGCCGCGCTCCAACCCGGCGACCTACACCGGCCTCTTCGGCCCGATCCGCGACTGGTTCGCCGAGCTGCCGGATTCGCGCTCGCGCGGCTACAAGTCGGGCCGCTTCTCCTTCAACGTGAAGGGCGGCCGCTGCGAGGCCTGCCAGGGCGACGGCGTCATCAAGATCGAGATGCACTTCCTGCCCG
>JAIEOO010000399.1 GCA_019750475.1 Acetobacteraceae bacterium
TCGCTGAAGGGCGGCGAGGAAGCCGCGCCGCCCGGGCAGCGCGGCCGCGTCGCAGGATGGACCGGCCTCGGCGGCAAGCCCCTCGCAGGCCGGACAGACATGGGCGAAAAGACGCATGCTTCCTGTCAGCTCCGCGCGGCGACCGGCGTGGCCCGGCCCCGCTCCATGCTGCGGTGATAGGCCTCGTCGAGGCCGTAGATGTCCTGCCGCATCCGGACCTGCCCCGCATCCACCGTGACGGTGTGGTAGTGCAGCCGGATCGGCAGCACGCGCGCCAGCGCCACGCTGCTGGTGGCGCCCGAGGCCAGAACGCGGTCCACGCGCTCGCGGTTCCAGCCCTGGTTGGTCTCCAGCAGCATCATGAGCAGGTCCATCGGCCGCTCGAGACGGATGCAGCCCGAGGAATGGGCCCGGTCCGGCCGGTTGAACAGCCGCCGCTCCGGCGTGTCGTGCAGGAAGATGTCGTCGCCATTCGGCATGACGAACTTGATCCGGCCGAGCGCGTTGGCGTCCCCGCTGTCCTGCCGCATCACGTAGGGGAACCGGTCCGGGTGGACGGCGTGCCAGTTCACCGTCAGCGGGTCCACCTCGACCATCTGGCCGTCCACCCGCTGGAAGATGCGGAAGCCGCGCTGGACGAGGGCCTGCGGGTCCCGGCGCAGCCGGGGCAGCATGTCCTCCTTCGCCAGGCGGTGCGGCACGCCCCAGGGCGGGTTGAACTGGACCGCCGTCAGGCGCGTGACCATCATCGGCGTGGCGCGGGCCGGGCGGCCGACCACCACCGCCATGTCGAGGATGGCGCGCCCGTCCTCCATGACCCGCAGCCGATAGTCGGGGACGTTCACCTCGACCGAGCGGGAGGGGTGCTGCGCCGCGACGCCCCGCCGCATGTCGAGGGCGACGCGCAGCTGCTGGACCTGCGCGCTCGCCGGCCGGTTCAGCGCGGCGAAGGTGGCCTGCCCGATCCGCCCGTCGGCCTCGAGCCCGGCGGCCGCCTGGAAGCGCCGCACCGCGGCCTGCAGCGCCTGGTCATAGGTGATGCCGGAGCCCGGCTGGGCCGCCAGCTGCGGGTCCGTCGCGCTCAGCCGCGCGCGCAGGGCGGGCACCCGCGCCGCATCCTCCGCCCAGGGCTCGAGCGTGCCGCCCTGCGTCGGGACCGGCTGCCAGCCTCCGGACCCGGCGCGGGTGCGCGCCGCGGCCAGCGCCGCCTTCAGCGGGCCGGCATCCGGGGTTGCCGCCGCCGCGCGCTCGATCACCTGCGCCGGCTCGTCGCTCTCCAGCAGCTGCTGCACCCAGGGCTGCAAGGGGTTGGCCGCCGGGTCGCGCCGGATGTCCGGCCGCGCCGAGGGGTTGCCGCGGCCCTGCGTCAGGTCGGCCAGCGCTTGCATCGCCGCGCGCGGCAACTGCCCGGGCGCCGGCTCGACGCCCTGCGGCGGCAGGTCGTACCAGCGCGGATCGAGCCCGTCCTCGTCCAGCCGCAGCAGCCGCGCCTGGAGCCGCTGCGCGGCGTCGCCCGTCGCCCGCATCGGGCCGAAGGCGGTCTGGGCGTGCGCCGCCCCGGCGAGGGGCAGGGCCCCGGCGGCGAGGAGGAGCTGACGGCGGTTCATGGCGGCGGTCCTTACAACCGGGTTCCCTGTTCGTCCAAGCGGCTACGCAGCCCGCCGGTCCGCGGCGAAGCGCCGCGCCGAGAAGCCTGCCAGCATCGGATCAAGTCCTTGCCCCAGTAGCATGGGCGCCAGCAGATGGGCATGGGCCCCGGCCAGCGTCACGCCGGAATGGCAATTGGCGGTGAAAGCGCCGGGATAGCGCTCGCTCTCGTCGTAGATCGGCAGCCCGTCCGGCGCCATCACCCGCAACGCCGACCACGCGCGCACGATGTTCAGCCCGGCGATCCACGGGAAGGAGCGCACCGCCCGGTCCGCGATCATCGCCATGACGTCGGCCGCCTGGGAGAGGTCGAACCCCGCCTCCTCCTGGCTGTCGCCGAGCAGCAGCGTGCCCTCCGGCGTCTGCCGGACCGACGTCGTCGGCAGGTCGAGCGCGTGGCGCGCGCGCTCCGTCACCAGCACCTGCCCCTTCTGCGGCCGCACCGGCGCGTCGAGGCCGAAGAGCGGCGCCAGCTCCCTGTTGCCGAGGCCGGCGGCCAGCACGGCGCGCGGCGCCGCGACGTCGCCCGCCGTGGTCCGCAGCCGGAAGTCGCGCGGGGCGCAGGCGGCATCGAGCAGCTTCGCCCCCGGCACGTAGGCGCCGCCCGCCCCCTCGAAGGCGATGTGCAGCGCGTGCAGCAGGTTCAGGCTGTTGGCGTGGCCGTCATAGGGCGTCCAGCTCGCGCCCACGACGTCGGGGCCGAGGCCCGGCAGCATGCCGTCCAGCTCGCCGCGGCGGAGCATCCGGTACTCGTAGCCGTGGTTCCCGGCTTCTTCCTTCATCCGGGCCATGCGGGCGGCCCGGTCCTCGAACTCGCGCTCGGAGAGGCAGAGATGCACGCCGCCCGGCTGCGACAACCCGCAATCCCGGCCGGAGAGGCGCCCCAGCTCCTCGTTCAGCGCCGGCCACTCGGCCGCGGAGGCGCGGGTCCAGCGCTGGTAATGCGGCGCGCCCAGGCCCTTCGACTGCACCCAGACCAAGCCGAAATTCCCCCGGCTCGCCCGGTAGGCGAGGTCGCCCTCGTCGAGCAGCGCGACCCGCGCGCCCCGCCGCTGCATGCCCCAGGCGATGGCCGCGCCGACCAGCCCGCCGCCCACCACCACCGCGTCGAAGCGCCGCATCCGATCCCCCGCCCGCTCCGTGCCGCCATCGCCCCTCGCCGGGGGTCACGGCCGCCCATTCCCGCGTTGACCCGCCTTCCGCCGCCGGCCCATGCTCCCGAGCCATGAGCCCGCTCGACGCCGCGCCTCCGCGCCCCAATTCGGACCTCGAAGCTGCCGTCATGGAAGCGCGCGGGGATTACGCGCGCAAGCGGCCCCGCAGCGCCGCGCTGCACGCCGACGCCCGGCAATCCATGGCGGGGGGCAACACGCGCTCCACCCTGCTCTGGGCCCCCTTCCCGATCACCATGGTCCGCGGCGAGGGCTGCCGCCTCTGGGACGCCGACGGGCGCGAGTATCTCGACTTCCTGGGCGAATACACGGCCGGCCTCTTCGGCCACAGCGAGCGCCGCATCCTGGACGCGGTGAAGGCCGCCTTCGACCGGGGCGTGGGCTTCGGCGCCATGGGCGAGGACGAGGTGCGCTTCGCCGCGCTGGTCTGCGCGAAATTCCCCTCGATCGAGCGGGTGCGCTTCACCAACAGCGGCACCGAGGCGAACCTGATGGCGCTGACCGCCGCCCGCGCCTTCACCGGGCGCGACACGGTGATGGTCATGCGCGGCGGCTACCACGGCGGCGTGCTGACCTTCGGCATGACGGCGTCCGGCCAGCCCTCGCGCGTCAACGCCCCCTTCCCCATCGCCTTCGCCACCTACAACGACGCCGAGGGCGCGGCCGCCGCCATCCGGGAGGCGGGCGACAGCCTCGCCGCCGTCATCCTCGAGCCCATGCTGGGCTCCGGCGGCTGCATCCCGGCCACCCAGGACTTCCTCGCGGCGGTGCGCGCGGCCACGCGCGAGACGGGCGCCATCCTGATCTTCGACGAGGTGATGACGAGCCGCCACAGCCATGGCGGCCTCCAGGCCCGCACCGGCGTCACGCCCGACATGACGACGCTCGGCAAGTACATCGCCGGCGGGATGAATGTCGGCGCCTTCGGCGGGCGGGAGGACGTGATGGCCGTGTTCGACGGCCACCGCCCGGGCGCCCTGGGCCACGCCGGCACCTTCAACAACAATGTCTGGACCATGGCGGCCGGCCGCGTGGCGCTCGGCGAGATCTTCACGGCCGAGGTGGCGGACGCCCTCTACGCCCGCGGCGAGGCCCTGCGGGAGCGGCTGAACGCGATCTGCGCGGCGGCCGGGGTGCCGATGGGCTTCACCGGGCGGGGCAGCATGCTCTCCGTCCATTTCCGGACGCCCCTGCCGACCACGGCCTACCTGCCCGGCGGGGAGGAGGAACTCCGGCGGGAGCTGTTCTTCCTCGATCTGCTGGAGAGCGGGATCTACCTGGCGCGCCGCGGCATGATGGCGCTGTCGCTGCCGGTGGACGACGCGGCCTGCGAGGCGCTGGCGGCGGCGGTGGCGGAATTCGTGGAGTCGCGCGCACCCGTGCTGCGCTGAAGGCGGGCAGCGGGGCGGCGGAACAGGGCGGGCCGCGGCGGCCCGCGGGCAGCGTCAGCCGAGCATCCAGCCGAGAACGAGAATGCCGAGCACGACGAGGCCGGCGGCCTTCACGACGGCCCAGAACTCACCGGAGGAGGAGGCGCCCTCTTCGGGCTTCGCGGTTCGGATCACGCGGGGGACGGCATTTCGTTGGGGCAGGGCTGAAGGAGCAGCCATCTGCCGGGACGGTTCCAGGCTCATGTGCAACCTCCATGGGGGGCGATGTGGTGGCAGCCGCTCAGCATGTAGCCCCTCCGCGCCAAGCCTGCCACCAACGTAGGCGTGTGATTCACGGGTCGTCGATGGGGCCCTCGACGCGAGATGAAACGCCGGATTCGCGGAAAGGTTGAAGCTCGGGGTGGGCCGTTCCCTTCATGAGATCAGCCGCGCGCGCATCGGCGCCGCCGGGACGGCAGCGCCCCACAACCGGGAACAGGACGCCGCAATCGTCAGCCCGCGGCGCGCGTTTCGAGACGCAGCAGGTCCACCCCCTCCGCCACGGAGTCGCCCGGGGCGCACATCACGGCCGCCACCACCGCGTCGCGCGGTGCCGTCAGCTTGATCTCCGTCTTCATGGCCTCGACCACGACCAGCGTCTGGCCGGCCGCGACGCTGTCCCCCACCGCGACCAGCAGCTGGACGACCCGGCCCGGGATGGGCGAGGCGAGGCGCCCTTCCGCCGCCGCCTCCCCCGCCAAGGGCATGAGGGGATCGAGGCGTGAGAAGACCGTGCCCGAGGCCAGCACGGCCCGCTCCCGCGTCGCCTCGCGCAGCGCGATCCGCCGCCAGGCACCGTCCGCGCCGCGCAGCGTGACCTGGTCGGCCGTCGCCACGAAGCCGAAGGCGAGGGCTTCGCCGCCGTCGAAGGCCGCCTCCACCGCCGCGCCGCGGCGGCGGAGTGTCAGGCGGTGCCGATGCGGGCCCTCCGCCAGCAGCATCACCGCCTCGGCCGCGCCCTGCAGCCGGAAGCCGTCCCGCCGGTCCCAGGGCGAGGCGGCGTCCTCGCCGGCGAGGAGCATGGCGAGTGCCGCCGCCAGCACCGCCTCGGGGGCCGAGGGCGCGGCGGGACCCGTCAACCCGGCGGCGTGACGCGCGATGAAGCCGGTGTCGAGTTCCAGCGCGGCGAGCGCCGGATGCGCGACGAGGCGCCGCAGGAAGCCGAGATTGGTGACGCTGCCCTCGGCTTCCGTCGCCGCCAGCATGGCCGAGAGGCGGCGCAGCGCCGCGCGGCGATCCTCGCCCCAGGCGATCACCTTGGCGATCATCGGATCGTAGAAGGGGGTGATCGCGTCCCCCTCCTCGATGCCCGCGTCCACGCGCCCCTCCCCGGGCCAGCGCAGCCGCGTCAGCCGGCCCGTGGCGGGGCGGAAATCGTGCTCGGCGTCCTCGGCGTAGAGCCGCACCTCGACGGCGTGGCCCTGCGGCTCGGGCGGCCAATGCGCGGGCAGCGCCTCTCCGGCCGCGACGCGGAGCTGCCACTCCACGAGGTCGAGGCCGGCGACGAGTTCGGTCACCGGATGCTCGACCTGGAGCCGCGTGTTCATCTCGAGGAAATACGCCTCCTCGCCCTCGACGATGAACTCGACCGTGCCGGCATTGACGTAGCCCACGGCCCGCGCCGCATCCTCGGCCGCCCGGTGCAGGCGGGCGCGCAACGCGTCCGGGAGGGCGGGGGCCGGCGCCTCCTCCAGCACCTTCTGGTGCCGCCGCTGCACCGAACAGTCGCGCGTGTGCAGATGCGTCACGCGGCCATGGGCGTCACCGAAGACCTGCACCTCCACGTGGCGCGGCCGCTGGAGGTATTTCTCCAGCAGCACCCGGTCGTCGCCGAAGGCGGCCTGGGCCTCGCGCCGCGCCCCGGCGAGTTCGGCGGCGAAACCGGCCGCGTCGAAGACCGGGCGCATCCCCTTCCCGCCCCCGCCGGCGCTCGCCTTGATCAGCACGGGAAAGCCGATGCGCGCGGCCTCCGTCGCCAGCAGCGCGTCCGACTGATCCTCCCCGTGATAGCCGGGCACGGTCGGAACCCCGGCCGCGACCATCAGGCGCTTGCTCTCCGCCTTGCTGCCCATGGCGCGGATCGCGGCGGGCGGCGGCCCGACGAAGGCGATGCCCGCGGCGGCGCAGGCCTCCGCGAATTCGGCGTTCTCCGACAGGAAGCCGTAGCCCGGGTGGATCGCCTCCGCCCCGGCCTGGCGCGCGATGTCCAGGATCAGGTCGCCGCGCAGATAGCTCTCGGCCGCCGGCGCCGGGCCGAGGCGATGCGCCTCGTCCGCCTCGGCGACGAAGGGCGCCGAGGCGTCGGCATCGGAGAAGACGGCGACGGTGCGGAGGCCGAGGCGGCGCGCGGTGCGGATCACCCGGCGCGCGATCTCGCCGCGATTGGCGATCAGGAGGGAGCGGAACATCGCCGTCACATCCGGAACAGCGGTGCCTGGCGGCGCTCGCCCGGCGCGTGGAGCGCGGCGTTGAGCGCCAGCGCCAGCACGTCCCGCGTCATGGCGGGGTCGATGATGCCGTCGTCCCAGAGCCGCGCCGTCGCGTGGTAGGGGTCGCCCTCCACCTCGTACTTCTCCCGGATGGGCGCCTTGAAGGCTTCCTCCTCCGCCGCGGACCAGTCCTTGCCCTGGGCGGTGAGATTGTCGCGCCGGATCGTCGCCAGCACGCTCGCCGCCTGTTCCCCGCCCATGACGCTGATGCGCGAATTGGGCCAGGTGAAGAGGAAGCGCGGCGAATAGGCGCGGCCGCACATGCCGTAATTGCCCGCGCCGAAGCTGCCGCCGATCAGCACGGTCAGCTTCGGCACGCAGGCGGTGGCGACCGCGGTGACGAGCTTCGCGCCATCCTTGGCGATGCCGCCGCTCTCGTATTTCCGGCCCACCATGAAGCCCGCGATGTTCTGCAGGAACAGCAGCGGGATCCCCCGCTGGCAGCACAGCTCGATGAAATGGGCGCCCTTCAGCGCGCTCTCGCTGAACAGGATGCCGTTGTTCGCCAGGATGCCGACCGGCATGCCCCAGAGATGCGCGAAGCCGCAGACCAGCGTCGTGCCGTAGCGCGGCTTGAACTCGTCGAGCTCCGATCCGTCCACGAGGCGCGCGATCACCTCCCGCGCGTCGAAGGGCGTGCGGACATCGGCGGGGATCAGCCCGTGCAGCTCCGCCGGGTCATAGGCGGGCGGCGCCGGCGCGCGCGGCGGCAAGGGCGGCTTCGGCGCGTTGAGGTTCGCCACGATCCGCCGCACGAGGCCGAGCGCGTGCATGTCGTCCTGCGCCATGTGGTCGGCCACGCCCGAGAGGCGCGTGTGGACGTCGGCGCCGCCGAGATCCTCGGCGGTGACCACCTCCCCCGTCGCGGCCTTCACCAGGGGCGGGCCGCCGAGGAAGATCGTGCCCTGCTCCTTCACGATCACCGCCTCGTCGCACATGGCGGGCACATAGGCGCCACCGGCCGTGCAGGAGCCCATGACCGAGGCGATCTGCGGGATGCCCTGGGCCGACATGTTGGCCTGGTTGAAGAAGATGCGGCCGAAATGCTCGCGGTCGGGGAAGATCTCGTCCTGGTTCGGCAGGTTCGCGCCGCCGCTGTCCACC
>JAIEOO010000378.1 GCA_019750475.1 Acetobacteraceae bacterium
GATGCGGCGCAGCAGGGCGGCGGTGTGCTCGGTTTCCTGGTCGGTCATGCCGGCGACGGGCTCGTCCACCAGCAGCAGCTCCGGCTCCTGGGCGAGCATCATGCCGATCTCCAGCCATTGCCGCTGGCCGTGGCTCAGCAGCCCCGCCAGATCCTCGGCGCGCGCCTCCAGGCCGATCTCGGCCATCACCGCCTCGATCCGGGCGCGGGCCTCGCCGGTGAGCGCCCAGCGGATGCAGGCGACCGGGCCGCGCGGCGCCTTGAGCGCGAGCTCCAGGTTCTCGAACACGCTCAGCGCGTCGAAGACGGTGGGCTTCTGGAACTTGCGTCCGATGCCGAGGGTGGCGATGGCGGCCTCGTCCATGCGCGTCAGGTCCCGGCCGGCGAAGCGGACCACGCCCGCATCGGGCCGGGTCTTGCCGGTGATGACGTCCATCATCGTCGTCTTGCCCGCGCCGTTCGGGCCGATCACCGCCCGCAACTCCCCGGGCTCGACGATGAGCGAGAGGTTGTTCAGCGCCCGGAAGCCGTCGAAGGTCACGGTCACGCCGTCGAGGTAGAGGCCGTCCTTCCTGCCGGTCATGCCCTCGGCCTCCGCAGGCCGATCAGGCCCTTGGGCAGCAGCAGCGGCACCAGCACGAAGAGCGCGCCGAGCACGATCAGCCAGAGATCGGGCGCGAGGGTGGTGAGCCAGGTCTTGAGCGCGTTCACCGAGAAGGCGCCGAGCACCGCGCCGACCAGCGTGCCGCGCCCGCCGAAGGCCACCCACACCACCGCCTCGATCGAGTTGCCCGGGCTGAACTCGGAGGGGTTGATGATGCCGACGATCGGCACGTAGAGCGCGCCGGCGAGCCCGGCGATCATCGCCGAGAGCGTGAAGACGAAGAGCTTGTGCCGCAGCGTGTCGTAGCCGAGGAAGCGCGTCCGCGCCTCGGCGTCGCGGATGGCGGTGAGCACGCGGCCGAACTTGGTGCGCGTCAGCTTCACGCAGAGCAGGAAGACCAGCGCGAGGGAGACGAGGGCGGCGTAGAACAGCAGCGCGCGCGCCGTCCCCGTGCCGAGCGGCATGCCCAGCAGCTCCTTGAAGTCGGTGAAGCCGTTGTTGCCGCCGAACCCCATGTCGTTGCGGAAGAAGGCGAGCATCAGGGCGTAGGTGAGCGCCTGCGTCAGGATCGAGAGATAGACGCCCGTGATGCGGCTGCGAAACGCCAGATAGCCGACGACGAAGCCGAGCAGCCCGGGCACGGCGAGGGCCATGAGCAGAGCGAAGGGAAAGTGCTCGAAGCCCAGCCAGTACCAGGGCAGGCGCTCATAGCCGAGGAAGACCATGAAGTCGGGCAGGACGGGATGGCCATAGACGCCGCGCGGCCCGATCAGCCGCATCAGATGCATCCCCATGGCGTAGCCGCCGAGCGCGAAGAAGGCGCCGTGGCCGAGCGACAGGATGCCGGCGTAACCCCAGGCGAGGTCGAGCGCCAGGGCCAGCATGGCGTAGCAGATCCACTTGCCGATGACGCTGACCAGGAAGTCGGAGGCGTGGAGCGGGTGCCCCTCCGGCAGGGCGTTCAGCAGCGGCAGCAGGGCGAGAGCCGCGATGCCGACCCAGAAGAGAAGCTGGGCGCGCGCCGGGCGCGGGCGCTCGACCGGAAGGCCTGGCGTGTCCCTCATTGGTCGGCCGCCCGGCCCTTGAGGGCGAAGAGGCCCTTGGGCCGGCGCTGGATGAACAGCATGATGCCGACCAGCACCGCGACCTTGGCCAGCACCGCGCCCGCATGGGGTTCGAGCAGCTTGTTGACGAGGCCGAGGGTCATCGCCCCGATCAGCGTGCCCGCCAGCGACCCCACGCCGCCGAACACCACCACCATGAAGCTGTCGATGATGTAGCCCGTGCCGAGATTGGGGGAGACGTTGTCGATCTGGCTGAGCGCGACGCCCGCGAGGCCCGCGATGCCGGAGCCGAAGGCGAAGGTCATGGCGTCCACGCGGCCGGTGCGGATGCCCATGGTGGCGGCGATGCGCCGGTTCTGCACCACCGCCCGCATCTCGAGGCCGAAGCGCGTGAGGCGGATGGCGGCCAGCGTCGCGAGCAGCACGAGCAGCGAGAAGACGATGATCCAGGCGCGGTTCTGCGTCACCTGCACGCCCCCCGGCAGCACCAGCACGCCGGTCATCCAGGCGGGGCTGAGCACTTCCCTGTTCTGCGCGCCGAAGAGCAGCCGCACCACCTGCTGCAGGATCATGCCGACGCCGAAGGTGAGCAGCAGCGTCTCCAGCGGGCGGCCATAGAGGTGGCGGATCAGCCCGCGCTCCATCGCCGCGCCGAGGGCCGCCGTCAGCACGAAGGCGGCCGGGAGGGCGAGGGGGAGGGACCAGGGTTCGAGCGCGGGGACGCCGCGGCAGGCCTCCTGCACCAGCACGGTGGCGTAGGCGCCGAGCATCACGAACTCGCCATGGGCCATGTTGATCACGCCCATGACGCCGAAGGTGACCGCGAGGCCGAGCGCGGCGAGCAGCAGGACCGAGCCGAGGGAGAGGCCCTGGAACACCGTCTCCGCCGCGCGGCGCAGGGCGAGGCGCCGGTCGATGGCGGCGACGGCCGCTTCGATCTCCGCCAGAAGCTCCGCGTTGGCGGCACGCGCCGCGAGCAGGAGCGACCGCGCCTCGGGATCGGCGGACGTGCCGAGGGCGGCGATGCCGGCGCGCTTCGCGGCCGGATCGGACGCGGCGAGGCGGGCGCCGCCCAGCGCCAGCTCCATCCGGGCGCGGATGGCGGGGACGGCCTCGCGCGCCAGGGCCGCTTCGAGCAGCGGGATGTCGTCGGCGCTGCGGTTGCGCAGGATGGCGTCGGCGGCGCGGCGGCGCTCGCCCGGGTCGGGCGAGACGAGCTGCAACCGGCCGAGCGCGCCCCGGATGGCGGCCCGGACGCGGTTGTTGATGCGCAGCACCTGCGCGCCTTCGGGCGGGGCGGGGCCGTCCTGCACGGCGACGCCGCCATCGGCCAGCCGCAGCAGCCGCGTGTCGCCCAGCGCCTGGAGCAACGGGATGGCGCGCGGGTCACCGAGCGCGCCCAGGCGCTCCACGGCCTCGGCCTGCTGGTTGAAGTTGCCGCCGAGGCGGGCGGCGAGCGCCTCGAACCCGTCCTGCGCGCGGGCGCCGAGCGGCGCCGCGATCAGGAGGAGCAGGCAGAGGAGAAGCCGCTTCGACAAGGGGGGACCGCCTAGGGGAGAAAAGCGCGGGATCCGTGGGATCCCGCACCACGCATGGAGGACGCGGCCGCCGCGCCGCGACCAACCGCTGGGCCAGCGCGCCATGTCCGCGGCGCGCCAGCCAGGCGCGCGGATGCGCGCGCCCGGCGCTCGGGGGCGGGGTTATCGCCGGCGGTTGGCGTTCTCGGGGATGAAGGGCGACCAGTTCTCGGCCGGGATGGCGGTGGGCGTCCGGTAGACGATGTTGAACTGCCCGTCCGCCTGCACCTCGCCGATCATGACCGGCTTCGACAGGTGGTGGTTGCGGTGCATCTCCACCTCGTAGCCCGAGGGGGCCGCGACCTTCTGGCCGTAGAGCGCGGTGCGGACCGGGTCCACCGCCGTGGTGCGGGCCTGGGTCACGGCCTGCGCCCACATCTTGAAGCCGATGAGGGTCGCCTCCATCGGGTCGTTCGTGACGCGGCGCGGGTTGCGGATATAGGCGCGCCACATGTTCAGGAACTCGGTGTTGGCCGGCGACTGGACCGACATGAAGTAGTTCCAGGCGGCCAGGTGCCC
This sequence comes from Acetobacteraceae bacterium, assembly GCA_019750475.1. Classification (GTDB taxonomy): domain Bacteria; phylum Pseudomonadota; class Alphaproteobacteria; order Acetobacterales; family Acetobacteraceae; genus Roseococcus. The sequence continues at coordinate 3,764 of JAIEOO010000378.1, forward strand.
GACGAGCGGGCGCGTGTCGATGCCGGCCAGCTCCTCCTCGCCCACGGAGAAGGCGACGGAGGGAATGTCCTCGGCCTTGATCCCCTGGTTCCCGAGCTCGCGGTAGAAGGGCACGTTCGCGTCACCGTTGATGGTGGAGACGATGGCGGTCTTCTTGCCCTCGGAGGCGAAGCGCTTCACGCGGGCGACGATGCCCTGCCAGTCGCTGTGGCCGAAGGGCGTGTACTCCTCCATCACGTCGGCGCCCTGGATCCCCTTGGACGCCAGGAAGCCGCGCAGGATGCGGTTGGTCGTGCGGGGATAGACGTAGTCGGTGCCGAGGAGCGCGACGCGCCTGGCGTCGCCGCCATCGGCCGAGAGCAGGTACTCGACCGCCGGGATCGCCTGCTGGTTCGGCGCGGCGCCGGTGTAGAAGATGTTCCGGCTCTCCTCCTCGCCCTCATACTGGACGGGGTAGAAGAGCAGCCCGTTCAGCTCCTCGAAGACCGGCAGGACCGACTTGCGGGAGACCGAGGTCCAGCAGCCGAAGGTCACGTCCACGCGGGAGACCTGCAGCAGCTCGCGCGCCTTCTCGGCGAAGAGCGGCCAGTTGGAGGCGGGGTCCACCACCACCGGCTCGAGCCGCCGGCCGAGCAGGCCGCCGCGGCTGTTCTGCCACTCGACCATCATCAGCACCGTGTCGCGCAGCGCGGTCTCGCTGATGGCCATGGTGCCGGAGAGCGAGTGCAGCACGCCCACGCGGATCGGCGCGGCCTGGGCGAAGGAGGGGCGGATGAAGGGGACCGCGAGGGCGGTGCCGAGCAGCGCGCGGCGCGTGGCGAGGGTCATGGCTCTTGCCTTCCTGGGGGGACCGGGGCCGGGCTTGGGCCTGGCCGGTCGGCAGCCTAACGCCGCCTTCTCGCGCAGAAGGATGGCTTGCCCATGAAGGAGCCGTAAATTTCAGCAATCGCTTCTCAATGATGACCATTATTGCCCTGTTAACGGGCATCAGGCTAAAGAATGGGCTTCATTGACGGTAACCCGCAACGGAAAAGGCCCCGGGGATCGCTCCCCGGGGCCCCGTCGCGGCGGCTGGGCCGGCGGGTCAGCCGCGTCCGGCCAGCGGCACGTAGTCCCGCTTGTCGGGGCCGATGTAGAGCTGCCGGGGGCGCCCGATGCGCTGGCCCGGATCCTCGATCATCTCCTTCCACTGGCTCACCCAGCCGACGGTGCGCGCGACGGCGAAGATCACCGTGAACATCGAGGTCGGGATGCCCATCGCCTTGAGGATGATGCCCGAATAGAAATCCACGTTCGGATAGAGCTTGCGCGAGATGAAGTAGTCGTCGGACAGCGCGATCCGCTCCAGCTCCATCGCGATCGGCAGCAACGGCTCGTCCTTCACGCCGAGCTCCGCCAGCACCTCGTGGCAGGACTCCTTCATGATCTTCGCGCGCGGGTCGAAGTTCTTGTAGACTCGGTGGCCGAAGCCCATCAGCTTGGTGTGGCTGTTCTTGTCCTTCACCTCGCTGATGAAGGCCGGGATGTTCTTCACGTCGCCGATCTCGGCGAGCATCTTGAGGACCGCCTCGTTGGCGCCGCCATGCGCCGGGCCCCACAGCGCCGCGATGCCGGCCGCGATGCAGGCGAAGGGATTGGCGCCCGTCGAGCCCGCGAGGCGCACCGTGGAGGTCGAGGCGTTCTGCTCGTGGTCGGCGTGCAGGACCAGGATGCGGTCCATCGCCCGCTCCAGCACCGGGGAGACCTGGTAGGGCTCGGCCGGCACGGCGTTCAGCATGTGCAGGAAATTGGCCGCGTAGCTGAGGTCGTTGCGCGGGTACACGAAGGGCTGGCCGAGGGCGTACTTGTAGGCCCAGGCGGCGATGGTCGGGATCTTCGCGATCAGGCGGAAGGCCGCGATCTCGCGCGCCTTCGGGTCGGTGATGTCGATGTTGTCGTGGTAGAAGGCCGCGAGCGCGCCGACCACCCCGCACAGCACGGCCATCGGGTGGGCGTCGCGGCGGAAGCCCTCGAAGAAGCGGCGCAGCTGCTCGTGCACCATGGTGTGGTAGGTGACGCCCTTGCGGAACTTCTCGAGTTCCGCGGCGGTCGGCAGCTCCCCGTACATGAGGAGGTAGCACACCTCGATGAAGTCGGACTGCTCGGCCAGCTGCTCGATCGGGTAGCCGCGGTACATCAGGATGCCCGCGTCGCCGTCGATGTAGGTGATCTTGCTCTCGCAGGAGGCGGTGGAGCCGTAGCCGGGGTCGAAGGTGAAGACGCCGAGCTCGCTGTAGAGCTTGCGGATGTCGAGCACCTGCGGCCCGAGCGAGCCGCCCATCAGCGGCAGCCGCGCGCTCTTGTTGCTGCCATCCACGGTGACCGTGACGGCGGAGGGCTGGTTCATGTCCATGGGTTCCTCACCTCTCCGGGGTGCGCCCCGGCGACCTTGCTGCGATGCAGGATAAGGCCAGTTGCCGGCTTGTCCATCGCGCCGCCTGAGCGCGGCGGTGGCGCCAGGTCAGTGGCCGCGGCGCCAATGCGCCGGGGGCTCGAAGCCGCCGGCCCAGAGGCCGCGCTGGGCGATGCGCGCGGTGCCTTCGATCGGCACGAGGGCGGGCAGGGACGACCCGTCGGCGAGCGCCCAGCCCGCCGCCACCATGCTCGCGTTCAGCTCCACGCCGCCGGCCCGGCAGACCCCGAGGGCGCGGCCGAAGCGGTCCCGGCCGTAGAGGCGGCAATCCACCGCCCGGTCGGCGACGAGCTGCGCCAGCGCCGCGGCGGCCGTGGTGCCGCAGTCGTAAAGCTGCCCTTGCACGTCGGTGCAGCGCTGGCCGCGCTCCGGCGCATCCACCCCGTAGAGGCGGAGCGTCCGGTCGCCGAGCCGCAGCGTGTCGCCATCGACCACGCGGATCTCGGGCGCCGTCGCGCGCCATTCCTGGTTGCGCGGGGCCGAACCCAGCAGGTCGGAGGGCAGGCCCAGCGCGACGAGCGCCCCGCCCAGCAGCGCGGTTCCCGTGACGGCGAAGGCGCCACCGAAACGACGCGGGGCGGACGGGCGGAAAATGCGGCGGCGGCGCATGGCGGGGGTGGTTAGCCCGGCGACGGACCCGGCGCAACCACGTGTTACGCCATGTTTCGCAGATTGAAGGTCGGGACTATTTCCAGAACAATTTTGTTTTCAATGTTTTCTGCCAATGTCCCAAAGCAAGATCGCGGCTGTCGGCGGCCCGTCCGACCGACAGCCCCGCCACCAGCCCGGCCGCGAAGGGATCCGGGTCGGGCAGCTGGGCGGCGAGGCCGCGCGCCACCGCCGCGTCATTCGCGAGCCCGAGCGCGTCCTGCAGCGCCGCGAGCCGCCGGAGCAGCCGGCGCCCGCGCTTGCCGCCGAACAGGGGCGCGAACAGTTCGGCCGCGTAGCGGAGCCGCTTCACGTCGAGCCGCATCTCGTGCAGCGCTTCGGCCGGGAGATCGCCCATCTGGTCCCCCGCGGCGCGCAGCCGCTTCCAGCGCTTGCGCAGCACTGCGGCCGCGAAGGGGGTGAGCGGCCCATCGGGCTCCACCGCGGGCCGGTCGGGCCGCGCCTCGGCCCGCGGCGGATCGGCCAGGAGCTTCATCCCCTCCCAAACCAGGGCGCGGAATTCCGGGGCCGCCAGCGTCCGGCCGAGCGCGGCGTAGGCCTCCGCCCGGGCGCCCTCCGCCGCCGCGAGCAGGCCGGTCGCGCGCGCGTCCTCCGGGAAGGCCGCGGCGAGCGACCGGCCGACCCCGTCGAGGAACACATCCCAGTCCCGCGCGGCGCCGAGCGCCCGCGCGAGCGCGCCCAGCTCCCGGTCCCAGGCGCGGAGCGCCGGTCCGTCAAAGGCCGGGCGGAACACCCGCACCACCGAGCGCAGGCGGCGCAGCGCCACGCGCGACTGGTGCACGCCCCGCGGCCCGGCCTCCAGCCGGCAGCGCGGCGTCTCGGCCAGCAGCACGTCGAGGAGATGCGCGCCGGCCGTCATGAACGCCTCGCCCACCGTCCCGACACCGGCGAGGGAGGGGGCCGCGCTGCGCCGCGGCCGCACGGCGCGGTCATCGGCCAGGGCGCGGGCACGCTCGGCGAGGGACG
>JAIEOO010000176.1 GCA_019750475.1 Acetobacteraceae bacterium
GACCGGCACGGCGGCCACGCGCGCGCTCGACCGCGCGGCGGGCACCAACACCTCGGGCGCCTATCCGCAGCAATCCGACGGCACGCCCGCCAATCCGCGCGGCACGGCGGTCGGCCGCGCGCTGGACGGCAACCCGCGCACGCGTCCGTGACGCGCGGCCTGTGCGGGCCGGACTTGTCCTGAACGCGTCGGCGGGCACGCTCTCCACCATGGAGCGGCCCGCCGAGACCCTGTCGGCGGCCATCGAGACGGCGGGCTTCGTGCTCGTCGCGCGAGCGGCGCCCGAGCTCGACGTCGCGGCGCAGCTGGAAGCCGCCCTCGCGGGCGGGGCCGAGGTGGTGTTCGCCGCCGGCGGCGACGGCACGCTCCGCGCGGTGGCGGAGCGCCTGCTCGACACCGGTTGCGCGCTGGCCGTGGTCCCCGGCGGCACCATGAACCGCGTGGCCGAACGGCTCGGCCTGCCCGACGACCCCGTCGCCGCGATCGCCGCGCTGGCCGCGAAGCGCGCCTGGCACCTCGATGTGGGATCGGTGGGCGACGCCGTCTTCCTCTATCAGTCCATCATCGGCCCTCCGGCGCGGCTGCTGCGGTTCCGCGAGATGCAGCGCGGCCGCCGCGCGCTCGGCTGGCTGCCGCTGCTGCGGGCCGGGGTGCGCGCGCTGCTGCGCCGCCCCGATCGCTCGATCGTCGTCGTCGTGGCCGACGGCGCCATCCGGCAGGGCGGCCACGCCGCCGTGGTGACGGCGCCCGCACCCGGCTCGGACGGCCTGCTCGGGGTCGAGGTGGCGCGGCCCCGCGGCCTCTGGGCCAAGCTGCGCCAGGCCTGGCGCTGGATCCGCCGCGACCTGTCGCGTGACCCGCAGGTGGTCGCGCTGCGGACCAACCGCGCCGCGATGCTGGGCCCGGCGCCGGTCCTGCGGCTCTCGCTCGACGGCGAGATGCGCGTCGTGCGGGTGCCGGTCCGCTTCCGCGTCCGCCGCGCCGCGCTGGCCGTGCTGCTGCCGGCGTGACGCTGCGCGTCGCGCATCTCTCGGACCTCCACTTCGGCGAGCATGATCCCGCCGCGGCGGAGAGGCTGCGACAGGCCATCCTGTCGGCGCGGCCCGACGCGCTGGCCGTCAGCGGCGACCTGACGCGCGACGCGCGACCCGAGGAGTTCGCGCAGGCCCTCGCCTTCCTGCGCGCGCTGGAGGTGCCGGCGCTGGTGGTGCCGGGCAACCACGACATCCCGCGCTGGGACCTGTGGCGGCGCTTCCTGGCGCCGCGCCGCCGCTGGCGGGCGGCCATCGGTCCGGACGCGCCGGAGGTCGTCCTGGCGGGGGACGCGGCCCTCGTCGCGCTGGACACGACGCGGCGCGCGCAATGGCATCCCGACTGGTCGGCCGGCGGCGTGCCGCCGGAGCGCGCGGAGCGCCTGCGCGCGGCCCTGCGCGCCCTCGCCGGACGGCGATGCTTCGTCGTCGCGCATCATCCCCTGCGGCACCCGCCCGACGTGCCGGGACGCCGCGCGCCGGTCCGCGCGGCCGAGACGCTGGCCATGCTGGCCGGGGAGCGCGTGGAAGCGGTCCTCTCCGGCCACCTGCATCGGAGCGGCGTCCTGCCGGGCGCGCCGCCCGTGATCCTCGCGCCCAGCGCGCTGTCGCCGCGGCTGAAGGGGGAGGGGAACGGGTGGAACCTGATCGCCCTGTCCGCCGAGGGCTTCGCGGTCGAGCGCCAGGCGACGTGAGCCCGCGTCAGGCCGGCCCGCCGGTGTCGCGCCCGCCGGCGTAGCGCATCAGCGCCTCGATCCGCGCCTCGAGCGGCGGGTGCGTGCCCCAGGCGTCGGGGCCGCGCTCCCCCGCCGGCCAGTCGAGCATCATGGCCTGCAACTGGGAGGGCAGGGCGGGCACCTCCGAATGCCCGGCGACCTTCCGCAGCGCGGAGATCATGGCGTCCGGGTCCTTCGTCAGGTCCACGGCCCCGGCATCGGCCAGGTATTCCCGGTTGCGCGAGAGCGCGAGGCGCAGCGCCGGCGCCAGCAGCGCCGCCGCGACGATGAGCAGCAGGCCGACGACGGCGAGGGCGCCGCCGCCCTTTCCGTCGCCGCTCCGACCCGACCGGCGCTGCGGCGCGAAGCGCATCACCTCCATCACCAGGGTGAGGATGCCGGCGAAGATCGCGGCCACCACGGCGAGCCGCGCGTCGCCGCTGCGGACATGCGTCAGCTCATGCGCCAGCACCGCCGACAATTCGCGGTCGTCCAGCGCGTCGAGCAGGCCGCGCGTCACCGTCACCGCGCCGGTCCGCCGCGACAGGCCGGAGGCGAAGGCGTTGCGCGCCGGCGTCTCGATCACGGCGAGGCGCGGCACGGCCTCGCCCCTGGAGATGCACAGCACCTCCATCAGCTGCCACAGCCGCGGCTCCTCCTCCCGCGTGACGCGCCGGGCGCCGCTCAGCGCGTCCATGATGCGGTGGTTCGCCACCCAGGCGACGGCGAACCACAGCCCCGCCACCAGCATCGCCACGCCGAGGATGCCGGGCAGCGCCCGCAGCGCGAGCCCCGGATCCTCCGTCAGGACGAGCGCGAGGCCCACGCCCATCATGGCGAGCAGCACGGGAAAGCCCGCCAGCAGCGCGACGGTCTTGAGCTGGTTGTTCCAGGTCCAGGTCGAGAGGCCGGTGGCCCGCATCGGCCGGCGCTCAGAACCTCACGGCGGGCGGCTCGGCCATGCGGGCGCGCTCCTCGCCCGACAGCTCGAAGAAGGGGCGCGCGCGGAAGCCCAGCCTGCCGGCGATGAACACCGCGGGCACCTGCTGGATGGCGGCGTTGAACTCGGCGACGGCGTTGTTGAAGAAGCGCCGCGCGGCGGCGAGCCTGTCCTCGACGCCCTGGAGCTGCCCCTGCAGGTCGCGGAAGTTCTGGTTCGCCTGCAGCGACGGGTACGCCTCCGACAGGGCGAAGAGGCGACCGAGGCTGGCCGAGAGGGCGTTCTCTGCCGCGGCCTGCGCCTCCGGCCCGCGCGCCGCCACCGCCGCGTTGCGCGCCTGCACCACGGCCTCGAGCGTGCCGCGCTCATGCCCCGCGGCGCCCTTCACCGTCTCGACCAGGTTGGGGATGAGGTCGTGCCGCTGCCGCAGCTGCACGTCCACGTCGGCCCAGGCCTGATCGGCCTCGGCCCGCAGCGCGACGAGGCGGTTGTAGACCACCACCATCCAGAGGACGGCGAGGACGAGGATCCCGAGGAGCGCCCATTCCATGGCCGTCACGCTACCAGGAAGGGATCGAGCGCGGCCAGCACCTCCTCGGGCGCTTCCTCGACCAGGTAGTGGCCCGAATGGACGGCGCCGCCGGAGACCGGCCCCGTCGCGTGGTCCCGCCACACCGCCAGCGGCTCGTACCATTGGCCGATCTTGCCCTTGGCGCCCCACAGCGCCAGCAACGGGCAGGCGATGCGGTGACCGGCTGCGCGGCTCTCCCGGTCATGCGCCAGGTCGATCGTCGCGGCCGCGCGGTAATCCTCGCAGATGGCCTCCACCGTGCCGGGCCGCCGCAGCGCCGCCAGGTAGTCGGCGCGCGCCTCCGGGTGGAAGAAGGAGCGATCCTTGGGTTCGCGGCTGGTGTGGATGTCGAACCAGGTCTCCACATCCTGGCGGATCAGCGTCTCCGGCCCCGGATGCGGCTGGGCGAGCCAGAACCAGTGATAGTATCCCATGGCGAAGGCCATGTCGGCGCGCTCGAAGTGATGGAGCGTGGGCACGATGTCCATGAGGCACAGCCGCTCCACCGCCTCCGGCGCGTCGAGGGCGAGGCGATGCGCGACGCGCGCCCCGCGGTCATGCGCGACGAGCTGGAAGCGCGGGAAGCCGAGCGCGCGCATCAGCCCCAGCGCGTCCCGCGCCATCTCCCGCTTGGCATAGGCCGCGTGATCGGCGCTGACGGCCGGCTTCGCCGAGGCGCCGTAGCCGCGGATGTCCGCGGCGATCACGGTGAAGCGGCGCGCCAGAACCGGCGCGACGCGGTGCCACATGGCATGGGTCTGCGGGTTGCCGTGCAGCAGCAGCAGCGGCGGGCCCGATCCGCCTCTGCGGAAGCGGACGGCCATGCCGTCCACCTCCCGGGTCTGGAGCGCGAAGCCGTCGAAGAAGCTCATCCGCGAAGCACAGCACCGCCGGCGCCGCCTGGCCACCCGGATTGACCCTGCGCCACGCCGGCGCCAGCCTCCGCGGGGATTCCAGCAGGGAGAGAAGCCATGGCAAAGGAACCGCGCGGCGACGAGGTGCTGTTCGATCGCGGGCTGCCCATCCGGCGCGAAGTGCTCGGCGCCGAATACGTGGATGCCAGCATGGCGAAGGCCGACGACTTCATGATGGCCTTCCAGCGCGCCACCACGACCATCGCCTGGGGCTGGGCCTGGGGCGACCCGACGCTGGACCGCAAGACGCGCTCCCTCCTCAACCTCGCGATGCTGACCGCCCTCGGCAAGATTCCCGAGGTGAAGCTGCACGTGAAGGGCGCGCTCAACAACGGCGTCACCGTCGAGGAGATCAAGGCGACGCTGCTGCACGCGACGGCCTATTGCGGCATCCCCGCCGGGCTCGACGCCTTCAAGGCGGCGCACGAGGTCCTGACGGCCGAGGGCGCGCTGACGGCCAAGGCGGCGCCCGCGGCGGCCAAGGGCGACAAGAAGAAAAAGAAGGCCGGCAAGTGAGCCGCGTCGCCTTCATCGGCATCGGCAACATGGGTTGGCCGATGGCGGCCAACCTCCTGAAGGCCGGTCACGACGTCGCCGTGTGCGACGCCGTGCCCGAACGCGCCGGCCGTTTCGCCGTCGAGCTGGGCGGCCGCGGCTGCGCCAGCCCCGCCGAAGCCGCCCACGGCGCCGAGATCGCCATCACCATCCTCCCCACCTCCAAAGAAGTGGCCGAGGTGGCGGAGCAGATTGCACCCGTCCTGCCGCGCGGCGCGACCTTCGTGGACATGACCAGCGGCGCGCCCCACCGCACGCGCGAGATCGCGGCGATGCTCGCCGAACGCGGCATCACCACGCTCGACTGCCCGGTCTCCGGCGGGGTGCCGCGCGCGAAGTCGGGCGAGCTCTCGATCATGGCGGGCGGCGAGGACGCGGCGCTCGACGCCGTCGAACCCGTGCTGCGGGCCATGGGCACCTCCATCCACCGCTGCGGGCCGGTCGGCGCGGGGCAGGCGATGAAGGCGCTCAACAACCTCGTCAGCGCCGGCGGCTTCCTGATGGGGATCGAGGCCCTCCTCATCGGCCAGCGCTTCGGCCTCGACGCGGCCAAGATGGTGGACGTGCTCAACGCCTCCACGGGCATGACCAACTCGTCGCAGAAGAAGTTCAAGCAATATGTGCTGTCGCGGCGCTTCGACTCCGGCTTCGGCCTCGACCTCATGGTGAAGGACCTCACCATCGCCCTCGAAATCGCGCGCGAGACGAAAACGGCCACGCCCTTCTCGGCCCTCTGCCGCGAACTCTCGGCCAGCGCCCAAGCCCTGCTCGGTCCAGGCGCGGACCACACCGCCTTCGCGCAACTCTCGGAACGGCTGGCGGGCGAGACCTTGGGCGGCGGGAACCGGTAGGCGGCATCCTGGGGCTCTGCCCCAGACCCCGCCGGGGGCCTACGAGGCCCCCGGACCCCGCGGAGAACTCGGTGATGGGTGTTGAGGGAGGGGCATCGCGCGAGCGTCGGGCCAAGCGGTCGCTCGATGGCCCCTCCCTCAACACCCATGAGTCCCGGCAGGGGTTTGGGGAGCCCCAGGCTCCCCAGCGGGGGTCCGGGGGCAGCGCCCCCGGTGCCGCCCCTACCGGCTTCCCGCGCAGCCCGAGGCCACGACCCGGCAGACCGATCCGCGGTCGCGGGCGGTGCAGTTCGCCAGGGCGTCGCGTTCGGCGGCGTCCTTGGTGGGGCCGGTGCCGGCGGCCGAGAAGCCGACGGCGAGGTGGGGGTTGGGGGCGAACTGGAACAGGCGCTGGTCGCGGCCGCCCTGGGCGAGGGCGCCGCAGCCGGTCTGGAATTCGGCCAGCATCCGGCAGCTGTCGCCGCGGGGGCCGGTGCGGCACTGGGTTTCGGCCTGGGCGTGGATGAGCATGCGGTCGCCGAGGCCGGTGACGAGCGCGTGGGCGTTGGAGGGAGGCACGGCGGCGTAGATCGCGCCCCAGGGTTGGCTGGGCGGGGGTGCGGGCCGGGTGCCGCGGCCGCGGTCGGGCGCCGCCCCGGCGAGCAGGCAGGCCAGGAGCGGGAGGAGCAGGAGGCGGGGCGCCATGGAGCCGTCGAAACCCATGCCTTGGTGGTCAGCACATCCTAATCGGCGCGAAGCGTCTCTAAAAGAGAAAATCACCACCATGAGTTGTCAAATTGGGTCGCAGCAATCGTTTTCAGCACTGTCTGGCTGTCCCGCTCGCGTCAGCGGGCGCAGACCGTGCCGACGACCTGGCAGGTGACTCCCCGTTCGCGCTCGGCGCAGGCGCGCATGGCCTCCGCCTGGGCCTCGGGCTGGGTGCGGCCGGTGCCGAGGCCGACGGTGCGGACCGGCTGCGTCGTCTCGATGGCGGGCCCGGCCCAGCGGTTGAAGAAGCGCTCGTCCCGGACGCCTTGCGCGACGGCGCCGCAGGGCAGGGGGGCGTCGCGGCGGAGCGGGCAGGGGCCGGCGCATCTGCGGCGCGCCTCCACATCGGCGCTCATCAGGGCCTCGCGCGAGGCGCCGATCCCGAAGTCGCGCTGCGGCGGGGAGGCCGCGTAGATCACCACCCAGGCGGGCGCCTGCGCCGGCGAGGGGGTCGCGAGCACCGACACGGCGAGCGCGAGGCTGATGAGGCGACAGGCGGCCATGGGCGGTCCCACCCTGGTGCTGCCGTGGGCCTTAGCTTGACCGGATGCGCCGGCCAAGGGTTCACAGGCGGTGCAGCCTCTGGTCGCCGGGCAGCGGCGCGGTGATGCCGACCCGCCGCAGCGCGCGCCAGTAGGTCACCGGGTTGCAGGCCAGCACCGGCTTGCCGAGGGCGGCTTCCGCCTCGACGGCGAGGGTGGCGAAGGGCAGGTTCGTCCCGACCTGGACGATCGCTTCCACCTCCGGTCCGTCGAGCGCGCGCAGCGCGTCGCGGATCGTGGCGTCCGCCAGCCGCGCGATGGCGGCCGGGCCGGGGGCGCGGAGCCCCGTCACCTGGAGCACCTCGTGCCCGGCTTCCTCGAACAGGCGCCGCGCGGCGGCGTCCCCCACCGGCATGAAGGGCGTCAGCACGGCGATGCGCGCCCGCCGTCCGAACAGCGCGTCGAGGGCCGCGAGCAGGGAGGAGGAGACATCCGTCACCGGGCAGCCGATCCGCGCCTCGGCCTCGCGCAGCAGCGCGGCGCCGGCCTCGCCGCCGCCGGCGAAGTTCTCGACCATCACGCCGATGACGCCGTGCCGGGGCCGTGCCGGGGCGAGGGTGTCGAGCGCGTCCATCAGCCCCGCGATCATGGCGGCGCGCACCGCGAGAGCGTCGCCGTCCGACCGGACCGCCTGGTCGCGATGGGGGATGCGGGCATGAGCGTTGATCACGCCGGGCGGGCGCAGCGCCTCCATCTCCGGTTGCACGGTGATGTTCGTGGCCGGCGCCACCACGCCCATCAGCACGGTCCCCGTCATGCTCCGCTCCCATCCGCCCGGCGGAACCCTGCCGCGCGGGGGCGCGGCGGGCCAGCCGGGCGCTACGGCACCAGCCCGGCGGCCTGGTTGAGGCGGGAGCGCGCGCGGGCGGCGTCCACCCCGGCCCGCCCCTCGTCATTCGCCGCCTCCAGGCGGAGCTGGCGCACGCGGAACAGGTCGAAGGTGCCGGTCTCGCCGGCGGCGAAGGCGCGCAGCGCGATCGCCTCCTGCTC
>JAIEOO010000316.1 GCA_019750475.1 Acetobacteraceae bacterium
CAGCCGGCGCGGACGGCGTGCCGCGGTCCGCCGGCGACCGACGCATCCCCCGCCTTCCGGCCGGCGGGGCGGCGCATGACGCCGGCCCCGTCTCCGGCGCGGGGGCCGACCCGTCAGCCGGCCAGGCTCTCCATCGCCGCCTGAACGCCGCCCTTGGTGTGGGGCACGCCCGCCTCGGCCAATGCCAACTCGATGGACGCCAGCGTGCCGAGGATCATGGGCTCGTTTAGGTCGCCCAGATGGCCGATGCGGAACACCTTGCCGCCGAGCTTGTTCAGCCCGCCGCCCGTCGAGACGTTGAACTTCTCGAGGGCGATCTTGCGCACCTTCTCAGCATCGTGCCCCTCGGGCATCAGCACGGCGGTCACGCTGTCCGAGCAGCGGTCCGGGTTCTGGCAGAAGAGCTGCGGGCCGTTGTTGCCGGACCAGTGCTGCACGCAGGCGCGCACGGCCTTGGCGAGGCGGTGGTGACGGCGGAAGACGTTCTCCAGCCCCTCCTCCTCCAGCATGAGGCGCAGCGCCTCCTGCAGGCCGTAGAACAGCGTGGTCGGGACGGTGCCGACGAAGCTCTTCTGCCGGCGGCCGAGCATCTCGGTCCAGTCGAAGTAGTGGCGGGGGTGGGTGGAGCGGCGATGCGCCTCCAGCGCCTTGTCCGACGCGCCGGTGAAGGAGAAGCCGGTCGGCAGCATCAGCCCCTTCTGCGAGCCGCCGACGCAGACATCCACGCGCCACTCATCCATGCGGAAATCGTAGCAGCCGAGGGAGCTGATGGTGTCCGCCATCAGCAGCGCGGGGTGCTTCACCTCGTCCAGGATCTCGCGCACGCGCTCGATCGGCAGGCGGGTGCCGGCCGCCGTCTCGTTGTGGACGCAGCACACGGCCCTGATCTCGTGCCCGGTGTCGGCGGCGAGGGCGTCGCGGATGGCGGACAGCTCGATGCCCCGGCGCCAGTCCGCCGGCAGCAGCTTCACCCGGAAGCCGAGCGTGCCGCACATCTTCGCCCAGCTGTCGGAGAAGTGGCCCGTTTCCGGGATCAGCACGAGGTCGCCGGGCGAGAGCGTGTTGACGAGCGACGCCTCCCACGCCCCGTGGCCGGAGGCCGTGTACATGAAGAGGTGTTGCCGCGTCTTCAGGACCTGCTTGAGCCCCGCCACGCAGGCGTCATAGACGGCGAGGAAGGCGGGGTCGTTGAAGTCGATGCTGGCCTTCGCCGTGGCCAGCAGCACGCTGTCCGGAATGTTGGTCGGGCCGGGATTGGCGAAGAACAGCCGGCCGCGCGCCTGGGGGCGAGGGTTGGCGGGGAAGAGCGGGCTGCCGTCCATGATGCGCTTGTGCTCCCTGTCTGCCGCGCCGTTGTCGCGACGGGCGTTCGTTGCCGGATTATCCAGCAACGGGGAGGCCCGCGCCACCCCGGCTCCGTGAGGCGACAGTGCGGTGCAGTGTCAGCCCCGCCGCGAAGCGGCCCGGCGACTGTGCGGGGCGCCAGCCCCGCCGCAGAGCGGCCTGGTGATTGTGCGGGGCGTCAGCCCCGCCCGCCCCAGAAGTCCCGCACCTTGGCGAAGAAGCCCTCGCTCTCGGGGCTGCCGCGGCCGGACTTCTCGGCCTCGGCCTCGAACGCCTCCAGCAGCTCGCGCTGCTTGGCCGTCAGCGCCGTGGGCGTCTCCACCGCGACCTGGACGTACATGTCCCCCCGCTGCGCGCTGCGCAGCACGGAGAAGCCCTTGCCGCGGAGGCGGAAGGTCTCGCCCGACTGCGTGCCGGGCGGGATCTTCACCGAGGAGCGCCCGCCATCGATGGACGGCACCTCGACATTGCCGCCGAGCGCGGCCTGCGTCATCCGCAGCGGCACGCGGACCATGATGTTCGGCCCCTCCCGCTGGAAGATCGGGTGCTGCGTGATGCCGACATCCACGTAGAGATCGCCCGCCGGCGCGCCGCGCAACCCGGCCTCGCCCTCGCCGGAGAGGCGGATGCGCGTGCCGTCCTCGACGCCCGCCGGGATCGTCACGTTCAGCGTGCGGTCGCGCTGCACGCGGCCCGCGCCCATGCAGACCTTGCAGGGGTTCTTGATCGTGCGGCCGCTGCCCGAGCAGGTCGGGCAGGTGCGCTCGATGAGGAAGAAGCCCTGCTGGGCGCGCACCTTGCCGGCGCCGCGGCAGGTGGCGCAGGTCTGGACGTTGGCGGAGCCGCCATCGGCGCCGGATCCGCTGCAGGCGTCGCACTGGACGGAGGAGGGCACGCGGATCGTCTTCTTCGTGCCGGCGAAGGCCTCCTCCAGCGTGATCTGGATTTCCTGGCGGAGGTCGGCGCCCCGGCCAGACGCCTGGCGCCCGCCGGCGCGGCCGCCGAAGCGGCCGAACATCTCCTCGAAGATGTCCTCGAAGCCGGCGCCGAAGGGGTTGCCGCCCGCGCCCGCGCCGCCGCCCATGCCGCCCTGCTCGAAGGCGGCGTGGCCGAAGCGGTCATAGGCGGCGCGCTTGTCGGCGTCCTTCAGCGTGTCATAGGCCTCGTTCAGCTCCTTGAACTTGGCCTCGGCCGTCTTGTCGCCCTGGTTGCGGTCGGGGTGCCACTTCATCGCGAGCTTGCGGTAGGCCTTCTTCAGGTCCTCCTCGCTCGCGTCGCGGGCCACGCCCAGGACCTCGTAGTAGTCGCGCTTGGCCATCGCTCAGAATTCCGTGCGAAACAGAGACGCCCGGGCCATCGCTGGCCCGGGCGCTGTGAAGAGTGGAACGGAGGGGGCCATCCGCCTCAGTTCGGCTTCTTCTTCTTGGGATCGACTTCCTCGAACTCGGCGTCGACCACCTTGTCGTTCGGCTTCGGGCCGCCGGCCGCGTCACCGCCCGGCGGCGTCGCGGAAGCCTGCGCCTGCTCGGCCTTGTACATGGCCTCGCCGAGCTTCATCGCCGCCTGGGACAGCTTGTCGGAGGCGGCGCGGATCGCGTCGGCGTCCTGGCCTTCCATGGCGGCGCGGGCCTCGGTGATCGCGGCCTCGGCGTCGGCCTTCTCCTGCGGGGGCACCTTGCCCTCGTTCTCGCGGATGGTCTTCTCGGTCGAGTGGACCAGCGCGTCGAGGCTGTTGCGCGCCTCCACCGCCTCGCGGCGGCGCTTGTCCGCTTCCGCGTTGGCTTCGGCGTCCTTCACCATGCGCTCGATGTCGGAGTCCGACAGGCCGGACTTGGCCTGGATGCGGATCTGCTGCTCCTTGCCGGTGGCCTTGTCCTTCGCGCTGACGCTGACGATGCCGTTCGCGTCGATGTCGAAGGTCACCTCCACCTGCGGCACGCCGCGCGGCGCGGGCGGGATGCCCTGGAGGTCGAAGTTGCCGAGCAGCTTGTTGTCCGCCGCCATCTCGCGTTCGCCCTGGAACACCTTGATGGTCACGGCCGTCTGGTTGTCGTCCGCGGTGGAGAAGACCTGCGACTTCTTGGTCGGGATCGTCGTGTTGCGGTCGATCAGGCGGGTGAACACGCCGCCCAGCGTCTCGATGCCGAGCGAGAGCGGCGTGACGTCGAGCAGCAGCACGTCCTTGACGTCGCCCTTGAGGACGCCGCCCTGGATCGCCGCGCCGATGGCGACCACCTCGTCGGGGTTGACGTTGCGCGCCGGCTCCTTGCCGAAGAAGGCCTTCACCGTCTCGATGATCTTCGGCATGCGCGTCATGCCGCCGACCAGGATGACCTCGTCGATCTCGCCGGCGGCCATGCCGGCATCCTTCAGCGCCTGCCGGCAGGGCTCGAGCGTGCGCTGCACGAGATCATCCACGAGCGCTTCCAGCTTGGCGCGCGTCAGCTGCATCACGAGGTGCTTCGGCCCGGAGGCGTCGGCCGTGATGAAGGGCAGGTTGATCTCGGTCTGCTTCGAGGAGGAGAGCTCGATCTTCGCCTTCTCGGCCGCTTCCTTCAGCCGCTGCAGCGCCAGCTTGTCGCCGCGCAGGTCGATGCCCTGCTCGCGCCGGAACTCGTCGGCCAGGTAATCGATGACGCGCTGGTCGAAATCCTCGCCGCCGAGGAAGGTGTCGCCGTTGGTGGACTTCACCTCGAACACGCCGTCGCCGATCTCGAGGATGGAGACGTCGAAGGTGCCGCCGCCGAGGTCGTAGACCGCGATGGTGCCGGTGGCCTTCTTGTCGAGGCCGTAGGCGAGCGCGGCCGCCGTCGGCTCGTTGATGATGCGCAGCACCTCGAGGCCGGCGATGGCCCCGGCTTCCTTGGTCGCCTGGCGCTGGGCGTCGTTGAAGTAGGCGGGGACGGTGATGACGGCCTGCGTCACCTTCTCGCCGAGATAGGCCTCGGCCGTCTCCTTCATCTTGGTGAGGACGTTCGCGCTGATCTGCTGCGGCGCGTACTTCTTGCCGTCAACCTCGACCCAGGCGTCGCCGTTGTCGGCGCGGGTGATGGTGAAGGGGGCGAGGCCCTTCTCCTTCTGGACCATCGCGTCGTCGAACTTGCGGCCGATCAGGCGCTTGACGGCGAAGAGGGTGTTCTGCGGGTTGGTGACGGCCTGGCGCTTCGCGCTCTGGCCGACGAGGCGCTCGCCATTCTTGGAGAAGGCGACCATGGAGGGGGTGGTGCGCGCGCCCTCCGCGTTCTCGAGCACCTTGGCCTCGCCACCTTCCATGATGGCGACGCAGGAGTTGGTGGTGCCGAGGTCGATGCCGATGACCTTGCTCATCCGGTCTGTGCTCCTCTGCGGCGGTCGCGGCGCGGCCCCTCTCAGGCACCGTCACCCGACCCCTTGGTTCGGATGGGAATTGCACCGGCCAGGCTGGGCCGGTGGTGCACATCTATTGAGCAGGGGCGCGGCGGACAAGGGAGGCGGGCGGCGAATGTTGCAGGGCCGGGATGCCGTCTCGTCCGGGGCGGCCATCGGGGGCTGGGTTGCCCCCCGGCCGGTGGGCGGCTTCAACGCCGCGCCAGCCTTCGCATCGGGGGCTGGCTGCCTCGGATGCGGGTCGCCGAACGTCCGGTCCCGCGGGCGCGCGAGTGCTTCCGCCCGGCCTCCAGCGTCGTGATCGGGTGGGACCATGAAGGCCCCGACCGGTCGGACACGCTCAAGCCGGTCAGGTTCCGGCGGAGCTCGCGCGACACGGGATCGCCGCCGCCACGCGCGTCCAGGTCGTGGTCGAGCCGATCGAGGACGCAGAGCCGTTGCCGATGGAAGCGATCGTGCGAGCGGGCGGCGCCGTCGACGGGCTGGCCGGCGAACCCGATCCGGACACGGACGCCGATCTGGGCCTGCCGCGGTCGCCCCGGCTGTGCCGACGTTGTCCTCACGCGGTTCCCGGTCAGCGATCCCTCGGGTCACGAGCCTGGCTGGCGGCCCAGCGCGCCGTTTCCCGGGGTTTCCGGCGGCTCGTGCATCGGCTGAGGCCGGCGCGCTCCGCCCGCGCCTGCGAGGCCGACGCCCCGCGTCGGCACGGTCCTCACGCCGGCAAGCGCTTCACGAGGTATCGCACGACCTTCCCGTTCCGCGGGTCCGTCGCCTCCCCCGCCGGGGCGAAGCCCAGCCGCTCGTGGAAGGCCAGGCTGCCGGGGTTGGGCGGGTCCAGGTTCACCTCGCAGCACAGCACCGGGATCGCCACCGCCCGCGCCCGGGCCTCCAGCGCGGCGTAGAGCGCCCGTCCGAGGCCCCGGCCCTGCGCCGCCGGGGCCACCACCACCCGGTCGATATAGGCGAAGGCCGGCTCCCGCCCGAGGAACCAGGCGTGGTTCGGTCCCTGGGGCGGCGTGGCGTGGCTGAAAGCCAGCAGGAAGCCGGCCGGCGGATCGCCGGCGGCCAACCGGCAGAATCCCCGGGCCATCAGCGCGGCGAAGGCCGCCGCGTCCTGGGCGTTCACCGCCTCCGCCTCGGCGTTGTTCAGGGCCAGCAGGGCGGGCAGGTCGGCGTCGAGCGCGTCACGGATGTCCATGCGGCGCTTGTGCCATGGCGCGCCTGCCGCTTCACGGCCCCGCTTTCCGGCCTACGTTAAGGGCACATGCACGCCTTCCCCACCCATCCCGCCCGCGAGGCCCTCTCGGGGGAGCTGCACGCCCGCCCGGCCATCCCCATCCGCGCCCCGGCCCGGATCTCCCGCCTCGCCATGCTCTCGCCCGACCGGGCGGCGGAGGAGGCGCATCTGGCCGCCCTCTGCACCCGGCACGGGGTGGAGCCGCCGAAGCCCGGCGCCACCTTCTTCCTGGCCGATCTCGGGAAGATCCGCCTCCGCTTCGAGCGGCACACCGAATTCACCGGCTGGAATTTCTCCGCCGACGGCGCCGACCCTGGTGACCCGTTCGGAGAAATGCCGATCGCGGAGCTGCCGCCGGAATGGCTCGCCACCCTGCCCGGGCAGGCCATCGCGGCCGTCCACCTCACCCTCGCCGATGCCCCGGCCGAGGCCAGCGGCTTCGCGGCGCAGAGCCTCTGCGGCGCCTCGGTGGCGGAGGGCGCGGCGCTGGCCTTCACCGATTTCCGCCTGCACGCGGACGGCTTCACCCACATCCTGCTGGCCGGCTGCGGCAACCCGGCGCTGGCCGGGCGGCTCGCGCAGAACCTCTGGGAGATCGAGACCTACCGGCAGCTCGCCCTGCTCGCCCTGCCGGCCGCGCGCGCCGTGGGCGGCAAGCTCGCCGCCGCGTCGGAGCGGCTGTCCGCACTCGCCGCCGGCCCGGCGGAGCACGACCTCTCCGCCGAGCGCCAGGCGCTGACCGATCTCGCGGAGGTCGCGGCGGATATCGAGCACGCCAACGCCCTCACGGCCGAGCGGTTCTCCGCGGCGCTGGCCTATCACCGCCTCGTCCAGCGGCGCCTCGCCGAGCTGGGGGAGGCGCCGCTGCCCGGGCTGCCGACGCTGTCGCGCTTCCTCGAACGCCGGCTCGACCCCGCGATCGCCACGGTGACGGCGACCGGCGCCCGGATCGCCGCCCTGTCGGTGCGGGCCGGACGCGCCGTGGACCTGCTCCGCACGCGCGTGGCCCTGGCCCAGGAAGCCCAGGCGGAGCGGCAGCTCGCGGCGCTCGCGGACACCGGGCGCGCGCAGCTGCGACTGCAACAGACGGTCGAGGGTCTCTCGGCCGCCGCCATCTCCTATTACGTGCTGTCGCTGCTGGGCTACGCCATCAAGCCGCTGCCCTGGGGCGCCGCCGGGCTGCAGCCCGAGACGGTGCTGGCCGCCCTCGTTCCGCCCATCGCCGGCTTCACCTGGTACATGCTGCGGCGCCGCCGCGGCGGCTGATTCGCTTCGCAGCGGCGTGGGGCTGCGTTAAATCCTTGGTGATGTCCGACGATGAAGGCCGCGCCGCCGCGCTCCGCCTGGCGAACGAGCATATCGGCCGCCGGCTGGCGGAGCTTCGTGCGCGGCGGCGCCTCTCGCTCGAGGAGGTGGGGCATCGCCTCGGCGTGTCCTACCAGCAGGTCCAGAAATACGAGAAGGGCGAGAGCCAGATCGCGGCCGCGCGCCTCGTTCACCTCGCCCTGGTGCTCGACGCCCATCCGCGGGAGGTGCTGGGCGGGTTGCCGCCCGAGGTCCACGAGGCGCTGGGCTTCCTGCGGGCTTCGGCCGAGTCGGCCGTCGCCCGCGGCCTTCAGGAGGAGCAGGCGGCGTTCGGCGCCGTTCCCGCGCCGGAATGGGCCGAGCTGCAGGCCGCCTTCCTGCGCATCCAGGACCCGAAGAAGCGGGCGCTGGTCGTGGAGTTGGCGCGGACCCTGGCGGGGTAGCGCCTCCGGCGCCGGCCCGAGCCCCGGCGCCATCATCGCCCCGCGGACGAGACGGCGATGTCGGCCAGCGGGTCCGGCGGCGCCGACCGCGCGCCGGGCCGGACGAGCCGCACCGCCACCGAGCCCGCCGTGGGGCTCCTTTCCAAGGCTGACCGCGGCGCCCTCGGCCCGGCC
>JAIEOO010000364.1 GCA_019750475.1 Acetobacteraceae bacterium
CCCCTCCCCAATCCCCAAAGGATTCGCAGGGGTCCGGGGAGCCCGTGGCTCCCCGGCGGGAGGGGTCTGGGGAGGGCAGCGCCCTCCCCAGCGACGCCGGCTGTCACCTTCCATGACCCACCCTCGCCATCACCGTCCGTTGGCGTTGGCCTTGCCGCGTCCGGCTGGCCCTGTGCTGCGTGCCCCGTCGGCGGCGCCTGATGTGCCGCGGGTCGGGCCGCGGGTGTTGGTGTTGTTCGGCGAGGGCTTGGCGGAGGTGGCCTGGGCCGAGTGGGCGCAGCGGTTCTCGCCGCTCGTCGGCGTGTGGGCGGGCGAGGGTTTGGTGCTGGATGTCGCGGGTCTCGCGCATCTGCATGGGGGTGAGGCGCCGTTGCTCGCGCGGGTGGCGCGTGGGTTCGGGGCGGTGGGGGTGGAGGTTCGGGCCCTGCTGGGCGGGGTGCCGTCGGCCTTGGCGGCCTTGTTGCGGGCCGGGCATCCGGGGGGTGTGTTGTCGGAGGCGGAGGAGGCGGCGCTGGTGCCGCGTTTGCCCGTGTCAGCGCTCGCGATTCCGGCGGAGGTGGCGCGGGCGCTGGAGGGGCTGGGCCTGCGGGATGTGGCGGCGCTGGAGGCGCAGCCGCGCGGGCCGTTGGTGCGGCGGTTCGGGATGGTTCTGGGGCGGGAGTTGCTGGCGTTGCGGGGTGCGCGGGCCCCGATCCGCCCGGTGCGGCCGCCGCCGCGGCATGAGGTCGCGCGGGAGTTCCTGTCGCCGCTGATGACGGCGCCGGGGATCGAGCGGGCCTTGGCCGGTTTGCTCGCGCTTCTGTGCGAGGGGTTGGCCCGGGCGGAGGCCGGGGCGCGGCATGTGAGCCTGCATGCGCTGCGGGTGGACGGCTCGGTGCAGGTGTTGCGGCAGGGCTTGGGCCGGGCGAGCCGGGATGCGGCGCATCTTCATCGGCTGTTGGCCGCGCGCGTCGAGGAGCTGCGCCCGGAGGAGGGGTTCGAGCGCCTGGTGCTGCGCGCCGATGGGGTGGAGGCGCTGCCGGTCGCGCAGCATCGCCTGGATGGCGGGGCGGAGGCGGAGCAGCTGGCGGCGCTGCTCGACCGCCTGGCGCAGCGCGTGGCGGTGTGGCGATTGGCGCCGCGGGAGTCCCATTGGCCGGAGCGCGCGGTGGCCCGCATCCCCGCGCACGAGACCCCATCGGGGGCGTGGCGCGCGGTCCCGCACCGGCCGTTGCGGCTGTTGCGCCGCCCGCGGGAGGTGGGGGCGATGGCGTTGTTGCCGGATGCGCCCCCTTCCCTGTTGCGCTTCGGGCGCGCGCGGACGGAGCGCGTGGTGGCGGCCGAGGGGCCGGAGCGGATCCTGCCGGAGTGGTGGCGCGAGGGGCGGCTGCCGCCGGCGCGGGATTATTACCGCGTGCAGCTCGCATCCGGCGCGCGGCTCTGGGTCTGCCGCAGTGGCCTGCCCGGTGAGGGCGCGCGCTGGTTCGTCCACGGATACCTGCCGTGATCCCCAGTCAAGTTTTCGCGGCACTCCGCTGCGCCGCGTTCCGCGAAAACCTGCCCGGGGGTCCCGACCATTCTCCCCACGAAAACGCTTCGCGTTTCCGCGGGGGGGGGGCCGTTTGGGCGCCTCTCTTGCGCGCTCCGCTCCGTGCGCGAGGCGAAGCCTCGCTCCCGACCGGGGGGCGGCGGGTTGGGGGCGCGCAAGCCGTTCTACGCGGCCTTCGCGCATGTTGAGCGTGTGAGGTGCGCACCGTGTTCGGTGAGCTGGCGGCGCTGTCGAACTTCACCTTCCTCGAAGGCGCGTCGCATCCGCATGAGCTGGCGGAGGCGGCGCGGGCGCTCGGGCATGGGATGCTGGGGATCGCGGACCGGAACTCGGTCGCGGGCCTCGTGCGCGGGATGGTCGCTTGCGAGACACTGGGGCTGCGCTTCCTGCCGGGGGTGCGGATCGCGCCCCAGGATGGGGCGGGTTACGCGGCGCCGGAATACATCGCCTGGCCGACGGACCGCGCCGCCTGGGGCCGCCTCTGCCGGATGCTGTCCGAGGCGCGGATGGGCGCGGAGAAGGGCGCCTGCCCCATCCCGCGCGAGGCCTTCCTCGCGGCGATGGAGGGCCAGGTGCTGGCGCTGGTGGATCATGACGGGCTGACGGCCGAGGCGCTGCGGGCAGAGCAACGGGTGCTGGACCGACGACTCGCCCTGCCCCTCTTCGTCGCGGTGCATCACCGCGCGCGCGGCGACGAGAGGCGGCGCTTCGACGCGCTGGCGGCGATGGGGGCGCGGCTGCTCGCGGCCGGGGGCACGCGATTCCACGAGGCCGGGCGGCGGCGCCTCGCCGACGTGCTGACGGCGATCCGCCTGCACCGCACCGTGGACACGCTCGGCTTCGCGGCCGAGGCCAATGCGGAGGCCCATCTCAAGTCCGAGGCGGAGCTGCGCCGCCTGTTCGAGGGACACCCGGAGGCGCTCGCGAACATCGCGCGCGTCGAGGCGGCCTGTTCCTTCTCGCTGCGCGACCTCTCCTACGAATACCCCGACGAGATCCTGGAGGAGGGCCGCTCCGCGCAGGAGACGCTGGAACGCCGCGTGGAAGCCGCCGTGGCGGCGTGCTGGCCGGACGGCGTGCCCGAGAGGGTGCGCGCCCAGATCGCGCACGAACTGGCCCTGATCCGCAAGCTCGACTACGCGCCCTATTTCCTGACGGTGCACGAGATCGTCCGCTTCGCGAAGGACGAAGGCATCCTCTGCCAGGGCCGCGGATCGGCGGCCAACTCCGCCGTCTGCTACGCGCTGGGCATCACCGCGGTTCCGCCCGACAAGCACGACCTGCTGTTCGAGCGCTTCATCTCGGAGGCGCGGGACGAGCCACCCGACATCGACGTGGATTTCGAGCATGAGCGGCGGGAGGAGGTGATCCAGCACATCTACCGGCGCTACGGCCGCGACCGCGCCGCCATCGCCGCCACCGTGATCCGCTATCGCGGACGCAGCGCCATCCGCGAAGTCGGCAAGGCGCTCGGCCTCTCCGAGGAGACGACGGGGACCATGGCCAAGGCCGTCTGGGGCATGCATGCCGCGCCCTGGGAGGAGATCGCGGCGGAACAGGGCCTCGACCCCGCCGACCATCGGCTGAAGCTCGCCGCCGAGCTCGCGCGCGAGATCGAGGATTTTCCCCGGCACCTGGCGACCCATGTCGGCGGCTTCGTCATCACGCGCGGAAAGCTCACGGAGCTCTGCGTGGTGGCGAAGGCCGCGATGGCGGACCGCCACACCATCGAGTGGGACAAGGACGACATCGAGGCGCTGCGCATGCTGAAGGTGGATGTCCTCGGCCTCGGGATGCTGTCCTGCATCCGGCGCTGCATGGAGATGCTGGGACTGCGCAAGCTCACGGACATCCCGCAGGACGACCGCGCCACCTACGCCATGCTGCAACGCGCGGACTCGGTCGGCGTCTTCCAGATCGAGAGCCGCGCCCAGATGAACATGCTCCCGCGCATGAGGCCGGAAAAATTCTACGACCTCGTCATCGAGGTCGCGATCGTCCGCCCCGGCCCGATCCAGGGCGACATGGTCCATCCCTATCTGCGCCGCCGCAACGGCGAGGAGTCCGTGGAGATGCCGCCGGGCCTGGAGGGCGTGCTGTCGAAGACGCTCGGCGTGCCGCTCTTCCAGGAGCAGGCGATGAAGATCGCCATCGTGGGCGCCGGCTTCTCGGCGACGCGCGCGGACGAGCTGCGCCGCGCCATGGCGACCTTCAAGCGCAATGGAAACCTGCCTCAGTTCCGCGAGGAGTTCCTCGCCGGCATGGCGAGGAACGGCCACGACCCCGGCTTCGCCGAGCGCTGCTTCAAGCAGCTCGAGGGCTTCGGGACCTATGGCTTCCCCGAGAGCCACGCGGCGAGCTTCGCGCAGCTGGTGTACAGCTCGGCCTGGCTGAAATGCCACCACCCGGCGGCCTTCGCCGCGGCGCTGCTCAACAGCCAGCCCATGGGCTTCTACGCCCCGGCGCAGATCGTGCGCGACGCGCGGGACCATGGCGTGCGCGTGCTGCCGGCCGACGTGAATGCGAGCGGTTGGGAGTGTTCGCTGGAGGAGGCGCCCGAGGACGACGCAGCGCCGCGCGACATCGGCTGGGCCGGCGCGCCGCGGCCGATGCCGCGTGGCCTCAACGCCCTCCAGCGCGTCGCCTTCGAGGCCGGGCGGGACGGGCCTGCGCTGCGGCTCGGGCTGCGGCTGGTGACCGGCCTCGCCGAGGAGGCGGCCTGCCGCATCGGGAAAGCGCGCCCCTTCCGGGACCTGACCGACCTCGTCCGCCGCGCGCGGCTGGATCGCGGCAGCGTGGAGAAGCTGGCCCGCGCCGACGCGCTGCGCGGCCTCGGCCTCGACCGCCGCGCGGCGCTGTGGGAGGCCGCCGCCGTGGAGCGCGCCGTGCCGCTGGAAGCGCCGGTCGCGGAGCAGCTGCCCCTGCTGCCGGAACCCACGGCCGGGGAGAAGGTGGTGCTGGACTATCTCGGCACCGGACTGACGCTCGGGCCGCATCCGCTGGCGCTGCTGCGCCCCCGCCTCCGGGAGATCAGCGACGCCACCACGGCCGATCTCGGCTCCATGCGCCACGGCCGCTGGCTGCGCCTCGCCGGCCTCGTGCTGGTGCGGCAGCGGCCTGGCAGCGCCAAGGGCGTGGTCTTCTTCACCGTGGAGGACGAGTTCGGCACGGCCAACCTCGTCCTCTTCCCCGACATCGCCGACCGCTTCCGCAACGCCGTCGCCACCGCGCGCCTCATCGTGGCCGAAGGCCGGCTGGAGCGGACGGAGGCCGCGGTGCCCATCCTCCACCTCCGCGTCCGCGAGTTCGAGGACCACACGGAGCTGCTGCGCGGCCTGCAGGAGGCCGATCTGCGCGAACCTTCCGACCCCTGGCGCCGCACCATCGCCCATGCGGACGAGGTGGAGCGACCGAACCTCTCGCCCGACCCGCGCGCGAGGAAGGCGGCGCGGGACCTGCCGGTCCGCAGCCGCGATTTTCGCTGACCGCAGTTATTGCGAATAACTCTCATTTGCACTAATCGCCTCCCAGCACCCGAGGAGCGATTCCATGGCCACACGCGGCCTCCCCCGCTGGCCCCAGGCCGATGCCGATGCAGACACCCTCGCCGAAGGCGCCCGCCTGCTCCTCGATGCCGCCCGCGCCTGGGCCGCCCCCGGCCCGGCCGGCCCCCTGCCCCAGGCCAGCCTCGTCCTGGCCGCCGAGGATCTGGGCGAACTCGCCCTGCCGCTCGACTCCGCGCTGCGCCGCCTCCCGGGCCTCGTCCTCGCCTGCCCCCTCTGCCCGCGCCTCGCGGCGGAGGAGAGCGCGCTGATCGCGGCACTCGCCGCCATCCAGCGCGGGCAACGCTCCCTCGGCCTGGCGGTGCTGCAATCGCTCGCCCCGCCGCTCCAGGCCTATCAGGCGATGCCGGCGCTGATCGCCGTCGCCAGCGCCATGGCCCGCGCGGGGCTTTCCCTCACGCGCGGTTGATCGCGTCCCGCGGCCGCCGGCCGGCCAGCGCGTCCAGGATGTTGTCCGCGGCGCGCTCCGCGATGGCGCGGCGCACGGCCACCACGGCGGAGCCGAGATGCGGCGTCCACAGCGTCCGCGGATGCGTCCGCAGCGCGGGTGCGACCTCCCGCGGCCGGTCGGCCAGCGCCCAATCCTCGAACTCGAACACATCGGCCGCGTAGCCGCCGAGCAGCCCCATCTCCAGCGCCGCCAGCACCGCCGCCTCATCCACGACCGAGCCGCGCCCGACATTGACCAGCAGCGCGCCCGGCCGCAGGAAAGCGAGCGCGTCGCGCCCGACCATGTGACGCGTCGCCGGGGTCAGCGGCGCGGCGCAGATCAGCAGGTCGGACCGCGCCAGCAGGTCATGGAAGCCGGTCGAGCCTTCGGCGGCCGGGTCATGCCAGATGATCTCGCAGCCGAAGCCCTGGAGGCGCCGCGCGATCGCCCGGCCCACCGCCCCGAAGCCCAGGATGCCCACGGTCGAGCCATCCAGCCCGAACCCGTACAGGATCGGCCGCCAGCCGGCGAAGCCGCCGGCCCGCACCAACGCGTCCCCCTCGCGGATGTTCCGCCCGAGCCCGATCGCCAGCCCGACCGCCAGTTCCGCCGTCGGCTCCGTCAGCAGGTCCGGCACGATGGAAACATGCACCCCGCGCGCCGTGCAGGCCGCCACGTCGAAATTGTCGAAGCCCTTCAGGGCGCAGGCGATGACCTTGAGGCGCGGCGCCGCGTCGAGGAAGGCCGCGTCCACCGTGTCCGGCATGAAGGCCATCATCGCCGTGGCGTCGGCCGCGCGCCGCGCGACCTCCCCGGCCGGCCAGGTCTCGCGCGCGGGGTTGGCGTCCACCGCGCCGACCTGCCGCAGGCGGTCGAGGACCTCCTCCTCGACCCAATGGGTCACCAGGATGCGGTCGGTCACTTCAGCCGCTTACGCAGGAAGGCGCCGATCCCGTCCACGACGATGACGCAGGCCAGGATGCAGAGCAGGATGGCCGAGACCTGATCATACTGCATGAGCCGGAGCGCGGCGATCAGCTCGAAGCCGATGCCGCCCGCGCCCACGATGCCGAGCACGGCCGAGGCGCGGAAATGATACTCCCAGCGGTAGATCGTGATGTCGGAGAGCTGCGGCAGCACCTGGGGCAGCACCGCATGGGTGATCACCTGCACGCGGCTCGCCCCCGCGGCCCGCGCCGCCTCGAGCGGCTTCGGGTCCGCATGCTCGATCGCCTCGGCATAGAACTTGCCAACCATGCCGACGGAATGCAGCGCGAGCGCCAGCACGCCCGGCAGCGCGCCGAAGCCCACGGCGGCGACGAAGATGATGCCCATGATGATCTCTGGCACCGAGCGCAGGAAGGAGAGCAGCGTGCGCGCCGCCCCCAGCACCAGCGGATGCGGCGAGACGTTGGGCGCGGCCAGCAGCGCGAGCGGCAGGGAGAGGATCACCGCCAGCGCGGTCCCGGCGATGGACATGGCCAGCGTGTCGAGCAGCGGCCGCAGCCAGGACCGCCAGCGCGAGAAATCGGGCGGCACCATCTCGTCCGCGAGCTGCGCGAGGGCGGGCAGCCCCTCGGCGAAGCGCGTCGCATCGAAGAAGCCCGTGAGGGCCAGCGCCGCGAGGCACACGGCCGCGACCGCGCCGTAGAGCCCCGCCTGCCGCCACCCCGCCGCGCGGTCGGCGGCGAGGATGGAGGAATGGACGGTGGCGCTCACCCGCGCATCCGCCCGAGGTCGAGCTGCAGCACCCGCGCCGTGTCGCGCAGGATGTCGTAGGCCTCGTCGGCGGTGGGCGCGAAGCCCTCGACGCGGAAGGCGCGCAGCACCTCGGGATCGCGCGCGTCGAGGAACGCGGCGCGAATCGCGGCCTTCAGCGGCTCCGCCAGGTTGCCCTGCATCACCATCGGGTAGTTGGGGATGGGGTCGGAGACGGCGACCTCGCGGATGCGGGCCTCGGCCACCACGTTGCGGCCGATCAGGTTGCGCAGGATCGTGAGCGAGAGCGCGCCGGCCGGCACCTGGCCGTTCTGCACGGCCCGCGCCACGCCGTCATGCGTGCCGAGATGGACCACGCGGAAGTCCCGGTCCCCCACGAGGCCCGTGCGGTTCAGGATCATCGCGCGGGGCACGAGATGCGCCGAGGTGCTCGCCTGGTCGCCGAAGCCGAAAGGCCGGCCGCGGATGTCCTCGAGCGCGCGCACCGGGCCGTCCACCCCGGCGATCACGACGGAATTGTAGGTGGGGGAGCCGCGCTCGACGCCGACGGCGAAGGCCTCGATCTCCGGCGCGCGGGACTTCGCCAGCACGTAGGAGAAGGGGCCGAAATAGGCGATCTCGATGCGGCCGAAGCGCATCGCCTCGATCATCGA
>JAIEOO010000118.1 GCA_019750475.1 Acetobacteraceae bacterium
GGTGTGTGGTTTTTTTTTTTTTTTTTTTTTTTTATTTTGTTGGGGTTTTGTTTTTGTGTTGTGTGTTGGCGGGGGTGTTGGGGGGGGGGGGGGGGGGGGGGGCGCCCCCCCCCCCCTTTCCGCCCCCCCCCCCCAAAGCCCGGCGCCGCGGATTTGCTGGTGTTCGACGAAATCCGTGATACGTTGAACACCGGAGGTGCCGCCATGTCCGGTTCCACTTATCCTGAGGCCACGCCGCGCGTCGGTGCCTTTCTGGAGGCCGCTGAGGCGAGCGGCTGGCTTGCGCCCAAGGACCGGCATCTGGGTGGGCGCGTGTCCTCCGCCCTGGTGGAGCGGGCGAAGCAGGCCAGCGGCATCACCAGCGATACGGAGCTGCTGACCTATGCGCTGACGGTGGTCGCGCTGGAGGATGACTTCGCCCAGCGGCTCCTGGCGCTGGAGGGCAGCGTGCCCAAGGACGCGCTTTCCTTCTTCGACGAGGAGTGATGGCGCTCGATCTGCGGCGGTCGCTGCGAAGGCTCAAGCCTGACAAGCATCTGGGCGGGCTGCGGCGGCGGCCGGATGCGGAGTTGGACTTCGCGGAGGATGTGCCGACGGCCGGGCCGGCGCTGCTGCTCGACACCTGCGTCTATGTGGATGTGCTGCGGAAGGCGGCGCCGCCCGATGTGAAGCGGCTGCTGGCGGAGCGGCGGGTGCGGCACTTCTCGCTGGTGCTGGGGGAGTTGTCGCATCCGTTCGGGCGGCTCGATCCCCGGCATCCGGGGACGAAGGCGACGCTGGCGGCGCTGGCCTCCGTGATCGAGGCGATCCCGGCGCGCGCGCTGGAGGAGCCGGCGGCGGCGACGATGCTGGAGGCGGGGGTGCTGGCGGGGCTGCTGTTCCGGCTGAGAGGCCTGGCGTCGGGACGGGAGGTTTCGGCGCTGGTGGATGCGGCGCTGTACCTGCATGCGCTGGCGCAGGGCTATGTGGTGCTGACGCGGAATGTGGGGGATTTCGACCTGCTGGCGCAGCTGGTGCCGGCGGGGCGGTTGGTGTTCTACCGGGCGGGGTGATGCTTGCGCTCGCTGGCGGCGGCGTTTCGCTCGTCCACGGCCGCGAGGAAGCGAAGGTCTTCCTCGGGCAGGTCCGCGAGGGGGCAGGTCCGCGAGGGTTCCGGCGAAGCGCTCGCTGCGCGGTGCCTCCGCTTGGGTCATGGGCTCGGCATCCACGATTGGCTTGGCGTGGCCAAGAACGCGAACCGCCGCGCGGCGGCCGGCCGTGCCCAGACCCGATCCCGACGGAGACCACGAGTGCGCGCTCCAGCGGCGCAACGTCCCCGGCGTGGGGGGTCTGGGGCAGAGCCCCAGCCTGAACGCCCGGCCCGCGCCTACGCCGGAACCCGCGCCGGCGCCGCCAGGGTGCCGCGCGCCCCGAAGCCCAAACGCAGCGGGATCGGCGCGGGCAGCGCGGTGATGGTCAGCGGCAGGAAGCCCGCCGCGTCGCCATCCGCCTGGGCCGGCACCCCCTCCCCGTCCAGCGTCACGCGCGCGACGCGCCGCAGCCTCACGCCCGGCAGGCGCGGGATCAGGCCGAGCGGCAGCGCCGCCCCGGCCAGCAGCGCGGCCGGCGCCCCACCATGGTCGAAGGTGACGAGGGTGAAGCCGGGCCGCGCCGGGTCGGCGCCCGGCGCCACGGTGAAGGGGCCGGCGTAGAGCCGCCCCTTGGTCACGATCGCGCTCGCCGCCTCGAAGGGCGGGTCGTCATCGGCCTGCACGCGGATGGGCGCGAAGCGGTGCCGGATGGTTTCGCGGAGGGATTGCAGCACATAGGCCCCGCGCCCCAGCCGCCGCTTGAGCGTCAGCGGCAGCGCGTGCACCACCGCCGCGTCGAAGCCCGCCCCCACCATCTGCACGAAGAGGCGCGTGCCCGACGCGCCGCGGGCGAGGCCGGCGTGCAGCCGCACCTCCGGCCCCGCGGCGAGCGCGGCCGCCGCCGCCACGGGATCGAGCGGCAGGCCCACTTCGCGCGCGAGCACGTTCGCGGTGCCGAGCGGCAGGATGCCGAGGACGGCGCCGCTGCCGGCGATGCCGGCCGCGACCTCGGCGATGGTGCCGTCGCCGCCCGCGGCCACCACGATCTCGCCCGGGCGGGCGGCACGGGCCAGCACCTCCGCATGGCCCGGCGCCTCGGTCGCCAGCAGCTCGGGATGCAGCCCCGCGCCGCGCAGGGCGGCGAGCGCCCGCTCCAGCGCCGGGCGCCGCGCGCCGCCGGCGGTGGGGTTGAAGACGATTCGCATGAAGCCTTCGGGATAGGTCGCCACCATGACAGCGTTGCGGCGTTCCCGCGAAGGAACCGAGACATGCGAGCGGCGCGGGCGTCATCCAAGATTCACGTGCGAAGCGAGGAAAACCGCCGCAAAGCCCATTCGGTGCACAGACGGATGGATGCACGACGATGCCGCTCGATGCCACGCCGCGACGCCTCTACCGGAGCATCTTCATCTCCGACGTGCATCTCGGGACACGGGGCTGCAACGCGGAATTCCTGCTCGATTTCCTGCGGCAGGCCGAATGCTCCCGCCTCTACCTCGTCGGCGACATCGTGGATGGCTGGCGCCTGCGGAAGGCCTGGTACTGGAACGAGAGCTTCGACGAGGTGATCCGCTGCTTCCTCGACAAGGCGCAGTCGGGCACGGACGTCACCTACATCCCCGGCAACCACGACGAGATGTTCCGCGAATGGCTCGGCCTCGAGATCGCGGGGGTCAAGCTCGCGCGGGAAGCGGTGCACGAGGCCGCGGACGGCCGCCGCTTCCTCGTGATCCACGGCGACGAGTTCGACGGCGTGATCCGATACGCCAAGTTCCTCGCCTATCTGGGGGACTGGGCCTATGACTGGGCGCTGACGCTGAACCGCTGGTTCAACGTGGCGCGCCGGCGGCTCGGCTATCCCTACTGGTCGCTCTCCGCCTGGCTGAAACGCCAGGTGAAGGAGGCGGTGAAGGCGATCGACCGGTTCGAGACGGCGCTGGCCGGGGAGGCGCGGCGCCGCGGCCTCGACGGCGTGATCTGCGGCCACATCCACCACGCCGAGATGCGCCCGGTCCACGGCGTCGCCTACATGAACGACGGCGACTGGGTGGAGAGCTGCACCGCCCTCGTCGAGCATCTGGACGGCCGGTTCGAGCTGCTCGACTGGGCGGCCGAGATGCGCGGACGCGCCGCGCGGCCGGCCCGCGAGGCCGTCCCGGCATGAGGGGCTCGGCGGCGTGAGGGACGGGCCCCTTCCCGTGCATGAGCGGCCGCTCCGCGTGCTGATCGTCTCGGACGCCTGGCAGCCCCAGGTGAACGGCGTCGTCCGCACGCTCGAGACGGTGACGGAGCTGCTGCGCGCGCGCGGCGACACGGTGCAGGTGATCGGGCCGGACGCGTTCCGCTCCCTGCCGCTGCCGGGCTACGCCGAGATCCGCCTCGCGCTCGGCGCGGCGCCGACGCTCGCCGCCATGGCGGAGGCGTTCAGCCCCGACGCCGTCCACATCGCGACCGAGGGGCCGCTCGGCTGGGCGATGCGGCGCATCTGCCTGCGGCGCGGCTGGCGCTTCACCACCTCGCTGCACACGCTGTTCCCCGAATACGTCGCGGCGCGCACGGGCATCCCGCCCGGCCTCGCCTGGGCGGTGCTGCGCCGCTTCCACAACGCGGGCGCCGGCACCTTCGCCGCCACCGACACGCTGCGCGCCGTGCTGGCCCGCCGCGGGTTCGAGCGCGTGCAGGAATGGACGCGCGGCGTGGACCTGTCGCTGTTCAACGACGCCGGGCCGCGCGACGCCTGGACCGGCCTGCCGCGCCCCATCTTCCTCTATGCCGGGCGCGTGGCGGTGGAGAAGAACATCGCGGCCTTCCTCTCGCTCGACCTGCCGGGGACGAAGGTGGTGGTGGGCGACGGGCCGCAACGGGCTTCGCTCCAGGCGAAGTTCCCCAACGCGCATTTCGCCGGCTGGCGGAAGGGCGAGGCGCTGGCCGCCGCCTATCGCGGCGCCGACGTGTTCGTCTTCCCCTCCCGCACCGACACCTTCGGCCTCGTCCTGCTCGAGGCGCTGGCCTGCGGCACGCCGGTCGCCGCCTATCCGGTGATGGGGCCGGTGGACGTGCTGGGCGGGAGCCCGGCGGGCGTGCTGGACGAGGATCTGCGCCGCGCCTGCCTCGCCGCGCTCGACATCCCGCGCGCGGTGGCGCGGGCCCATGCCGAGCGCTTCTCCTGGCCGTCCTGCGCCGAGACCTTCCGCGCCGGCCTCGTGCCGGTGACCGAGGCGCGCGAGCGCCCGCCCGTGCCGGCGGAGGCGTGACCGACGGCCCCGGTCACTCCCCGATGTTCAGCAGCGCGCCCTTCACCCGCGCCGCCTGGAACTGGCGCAGGAACACCCAGGACATGCCCGCGAGCCAGAGCAGGTTCAGCCCGTAGGCCGCGGCCAAGTGCCCCCATTCGGCGGTGCCGTGGACCAGCACGCCCCGCATCCCCTCGAAGACGTGCGAGGCAGGAAGGGCGTAGGCGACGGGCTGCAGCCAGCCGGGCAGCACGCTGACGGGATAGAACACCGCGGCGAAGGGCGTGATGCCCATGAGGATGGACCACGCCATCGCCTCCGCGCCGGCGCCGTAGCGCAGCACGAGCGAGACGACGCCGAGCGCCACCGCCCAGCCCATCAGCAGCAGCGAGGCGAAGAACAGCACCAGCAGCGGGCCGAGGGTCAGGATGTTGAAGGCGTAGAGCAGCCAGGCGAGGACCATCGCCGGCACCACGCCGACGAGGGTGCGGATGACGCTCATCGCCATCAGGCCCGCCACCAGCTCCCCGGGGCGCAGGGGCGAGACGAAGAGGTGGCCGAGGTTGCGGGACCAGATCTCCTCCAGGAAGGAGATCGAGAATCCCATCTGCGAGCGCAGCGCCGCCTCCCACAGCAGCACGCCGCCGAGCAGCACCCCCGCCGCGACCGAGGCGACGTTGTTCTGCACCCCGGCGAGGTAGGCGGTGACGAAGCCCCAGACGACCATCTGCAGGATCGGCCAGTACATCAGCTCGACCACGCGGATGGGGGAGCGGCGGTAGAGCGCGATGTGCCGGTACACGAGGCCCCAGACGCGCCGCGCGCCGCCCGCGCCGAAGAGCTGCGCCATGCCGAAGGCGGGCGGGGGGTTCGTCATGCCGGGGCCTCCACCCGCTGCCGGTCCCGCGCGATGTCGAGGAACACCTCCTCCAGGTCGGCGCGGCCGTATTTCGCCAGCAGCTCGGCCGGGCTGCCGCGGTCCACGGCACGGCCCTGCTTCAGCATGACGACCTGCCCGCACAGCCGCTCCACCTCGGCCATGTTGTGGGACGCGAGCAGGATGGCGCAGCCCGTCGCCGCCCGGTAGCGCTCGAGCGCCGTGCGCACCCAGTCGCCCGTGTCGGGGTCGAGGCTCGCCGTCGGCTCGTCGAGCAGCAGCAGGTCGGGCGTGTTGACCAGCGCCTTGGCCAGCGCGACGCGCGTCTTCTGGCCGGCCGAGAGCTGGCCCGCGGGACGGTCGAGGAAGTCGCCCAGCTGGAATTCCTCGGCCAGCGCGGCGATCCGCCGGTCGAGGCCGGCGACGCCGTAGAGATGGCCGTAGACCCGCAGGTTCTCCCGCACCGACAACCGGTGCGGCAAGGCGATGTAGGGCGACGAGAAATTCATCCGCCGCAGCGCGTCGAAGCGGTCGGTCGCCATGTCGTGGCCGAGCGCCACGATCCGCCCCGCGCTCGGCACCAGCAGGCCGAGCAGCATGGCGATGGTGGTGGTCTTGCCGGCGCCGTTGCCGCCCAGCAGCCCCAGCGTCTCCCCCGGCGCGAGCGCGAAGGAGAGCGCGTCCACCGCCGGCGGCCCGTCGGCCGCGTAGCGCTTGGTCAGGGTTTCGACGAGGAGGGCGGGCGGCATGACGGATTGCATATGCGGGGGAACGCCGCCGCGTCACCCTGGGTCTCCGCGGTTGTCGCGTTCTACCGCCGCTGCTACCACCCGAGACGCGGCCGGAGCCGGCGCGGCCGCGATCCGACGCCCTGCTCTGCCTGCCGGTCGGCCATTGGGTTGGGGTGCGCAGATGGACAGTCACGTCGTGAGCGACAGCGGCCGGGCGACCGAGCGCTACCTCGAAGCCCTGAAGACGATCATCACCGCCTCCGCCTACGACGAGAGCGCGTGGCGGGTGATCGAGACCGCTCCGCTGCACTCGGCGCAGGGCTTCGGCGGGCGCCTTCGCCTCGGCCTGAAGAACGCGGTCGTCCGGGCCTTCGCGCGCCGTGGCATCGTCCTCTGCAAGGCACGGCGCTTCTCCGCCGAGGCCCGCGAGCTGGGGCGTGACTGGCCGATGATCGGCTTCACGATGACCGGCAAGAAGCGTCTCGACAACACGCGCCTCGCCGTCGAAACTGTGCTGCGCGAGAATGTGCCCGGGGACCTGATGGAAACGGGCGTGTGGCGCGGCGGGTCGGTCATGTTCATGAAGGCCCTGCTCGACCTGCATGGCGACCGGACCCGCACGGTGTGGTGCGCCGACAGCTTCGAAGGGCTGCCGCCGCCGGTGGACGATGCCGATGGCGACGACCTGTCCGAGCTCGGCTACGTGAAGGTGTCGCTGGAGGCGGTGAAGGGCAATTTCGCGCGCCTGGGCCTCCTGGACGAGCGCGTGAAGTTCCTGAAGGGGTGGTTCAGTGACACGCTGCCGACGGCCCCCGTTGAGCGGATCGCCCTGCTGCGCCTGGATGGGGACCTCTATTCCTCCACGATGGACGCGCTGACGAACCTCTATCACAAGGTCTCGCCGGGCGGCTTCGTCATCGTGGACGACTACCAGCAATGGCCGGCCTGCAAGCGCGCCGTGGATGAATTCCGCGCCACTCAGGGCATCACCGAACCGTTGCACTTCGTGGATCAGGACGCTGTCTATTGGCGCCGGGCCACCATCTGACCCAACCCGAGCCAGGATGTCGGCGACCCATGTCGAGCAGTATTCTGCCGGACGCGCGGACGGCGTTTCTCAACAACGGCATCTGTAACAAGTACGACTACTACTTCCCCGTCTATGACCGGCATTTCGCTCGCTACAAGGGCCGCGACGAGGTCGTCATGCTGGAGATCGGCGTCCAGAAGGGCGGCGCGATCGAACCCTGGCGACAGTTCTTCGGCCCTGGCCTCCGCTACTACGGGATGGACATAGATCCGGCCTGCAAGGCGTTGGAGCGCGACGGCGTGACCATCTTCATCGGCGACCAGCAGGATCGGGCCGCCCTCGCCGAGGTGAAGCGGAACATGCCACGCCCGGACATCATCCTCGATGACGGCGGCCACAAATCGAAGCAGCAGGTCGTCTCCTTCGAGGAGCTGTATCCCTGGCTCAAGGACGACGGCACCTACATGGTCGAGGACATCCAGACCGCCTTCTGGAAGGGCTTCGAGCGCACCTTCCTCTGGAAGGGGCGGCTGTATTTCGACGGCTTCCTCGGCTACGCGCACCGCCTCGGCCGGCAACTGACCGAGTATCACTGGGACATCCGCAACCGCTACCGCTACCTCGAGCCGCGCGAGACGCGGCAGGGCACCGTCCCGGTGAGCGATTTCTGCAAATCCACCTTCGCCATGACGTGGCACGACAGCTTCGTCGTCTTCGAGAAGCGGCCGATGCCCGAGCCCATGCGCTGGGAAGGCTGACGCTCAACCCGCCTCGACGACGCGTCCCATGAAGCGCGCGACGCCGTGCTTCCAGCCCCAGCCGATCGCGGCCGCGCCGTCCGCGCCGGTGAGGATCGCGCGCTCCGCCCAGCCCGGCCGGAGCGCCTCCGCCTCCCCGCCGGGCTGGTAGCGCCAGCGCAGCGCGGCGACGGGGGCGGCCGGGCTCAGCAGCCGAAGCTGCGCCGCGTCGGCGAGGTCCAGCCCGAGCGCCCAGCC
>JAIEOO010000071.1 GCA_019750475.1 Acetobacteraceae bacterium
GGCGCCGGCCACCCCGCCCGCCGGGACGGCCCGGCCGCCGCAATAGGGCGCCGGCCGGCTCCGTCGGGCCAGGCTCTCGCCCGCCCGGACCGCTTTGGCACGCGGCCGGGCGTGCCATATAACCCAGCGACCGTTCGGGGGACCCCATGGCTTACCGGCCCTACCAGCAGATCATCCGCCGCCAGTCCCGCCAGATCCGGGTGGGCAAGGTGCTCGTCGGCGGGGATGCGCCGATCTCCATCCAGACGATGACGAACACGCTGACCAGCGACGCCCAGGCGACGATCGACCAGATCCGCCGCTGCGAGCTCCAGGGCGTGGACGTCGTCCGCGTCTCCTGCCCGGACAAGGAGAGCACGGCGGCGCTGGCGGAGATCGTGCGGGAGGTGAATGTCCCGATCGTCGCGGACATCCATTTCCACTACCAGCGCGCCATCGAGGCGGCGAAGGCGGGTGCCGCCTGCCTGCGGATCAACCCGGGCAACATCGGCAGCGCCGAACGCGTGAAGGAAGTGGTCAAGGCCGCCAAGGACCACGGCTGCGCCATCCGCATCGGCGTGAACGCCGGCAGCCTGGAGCAGCACCTGCTGGAGAAGTACGGGGAGCCCAATCCGGACGCGCTGGTCGAGAGCGCGCTGTGGCACGCCGACCACCTGCTCCAGAACGATTTTTCCGACTTCAAGATCAGCGTGAAGGCGAGCGACGTCTTCCTGGCGGTGGCCGCGTATCAGCAGCTGGCGGAAGTGTGCGACCACCCGCTGCATATCGGCATCACCGAGGCCGGCGGGCAGCGCACGGGCACGGTGAAGTCCTCGATCGGCCTCGGCTCGCTGCTCTGGGCCGGGATCGGCGACACGGTCCGCGTCTCGCTCTCGACCGACCCCGAGGAAGAGGTCCGCGTCGGCTGGGAGATCCTGAAGGCCCTGCACCTGCGCAACCGAGGGGTGAAGGTGATCTCCTGCCCGTCCTGCGCGCGGCAGGGCTTCGACGTGGTGAAGACGGTCGCGAAGCTCGAGGAGCGGCTGGCCCATATCGAGGAGCCGATCACCCTCTCCATCATCGGCTGCGTGGTGAACGGGCCGGGCGAGGCGCTGATGACCGATATCGGCCTCACCGGCGGCGGCGCGGGCAAGCACATGGTCTATGCCGGCGGGAAGCAGGACCACACCACCTCGACCGACGAGATGGTCGAGCACCTGGTGAGCCTCGTCGAGGCGCGCGCGGCCAAGCTGCGAGCGGAGAAGGCGGCCGAGCAGGAAGCGGAGATGGCGCCGGCCGCCGAGTGAGGCGGCGTCGTTCTGCTTGAAACGGGTCCGCGGCGGTAATACCTTCCAAGCCGGAGGTATTACCCATGGGCCACGTCATCACGGTGAAGGGGCAGGTCACGGTGCCGAAGAGCGTCCGTGATGCCCTGGGCCTCGTGCCCGGGGACCGTGTCGCCTTCGAGACCGGGCCGGACGGTCGCGTGACCGTCCGCAAGGAGCTGCCGGCGGATGACGACTACGAGGCAAGGCTGCGCGCCGCCGCGGGGTCGTTCAAGATGCCGGAGGGAATCGCGAGCACGGACGAACTCATGCTGCTTCTGCGGGGCGAGCGCGACGACCTGTGACCTTGCTGGATGCAAACGTCGTCATCGACGCGTTTCAGCCGGCAGCAACATGGCACTCCTGGTGCTGGGCCAAGTTGGCCAGCGTGCACACGCAGGGGCCGGTAGCGGTCAATGAGGTGGTCTTCGCCGAAGTGTCCGTTGGACACCCTTCGGCCGATGCCCTGGACGACCTCCTCGCTTCGCTGGACATCACCTTTCTCCCGACACCCAAGCCGGCCCTCGTCCTGGCCGCCGGGGCGCACCTCGCCTACCGCCGCCGCGGGGGAACGCGCACCGGCGTGCTGCCGGATTTTTTCGTGGGCGCCCAGGCGGTGACCGAGAACGCCGCGCTCCTCACCCGCGACCCGAAGCGCTACCGCACGGACTTCCCCGGCATCCGCCTCATCCATCCCTGACCTGGGGAAGGCTTGCCGCGCCGCGCCCCGCGCGTTACCGCCGCCCCGTCATGGCTCCCAGCAAGCTCCAGCCCCCGCGCGGCACGCACGACCTCATCGGCGAGGATTTCCGCCGCCACCACCGCGTCATCAAGACCGCCCGCCGGATCTCCGCGCTCTGGGGCTTCGAGGAATGGGCCACCCCCATCTTCGAGGACACGCGCGTCTTCTCCCGCGGGCTCGGCGAGACCTCGGACGTCGTCTCCAAGGAGATGTACGTATTCGAGGATCGCGGCGGGGAGAGCATGACGCTGCGCCCCGAGATGACGGCCGGCATCTGCCGGGCGCTGGTCTCCAACGGCCTCGCGCAGAGCGTGCCGCTCAAGGTCTTCGCCGCCGGACCCGTGTTCCGCTACGAGCGGCCCCAGGCCGGGCGCCAGCGCCAGTTCCACCAGATCGACCTGGAGATCCTGGGCTCGGCCGAGCCGCTCGCCGACGCCGAAGTGATCGCCTGCGGCTGGCACATCCAGCGCGAGCTCGGCATCAGCGAGGGCGTGGTGCTGGAGGTGAACACGCTGGGCGACACGCCCTCGCGCGAGGCCTATCGCGCGGCCCTCGTCGCCTATTTCACCCAGTTCGAGGAGCGGCTGTCGGCCGACAGCCGCACGCGGCTCGCCAAGAACCCGCTCCGCATCCTCGACAGCAAGGATGAGGGCGACCGGAAGCTGGTCGCGGATGCGCCCACCATCCTGCAGCACCTGACGCCGGAGGCGCAAGCGCATTGGGACGCGGTGCGACGCCAGCTCGACGCCTTCGGCGTGCCCTTCCGGGAGAACTCGCGGATCGTGCGCGGCCTCGACTACTACAGCCACACCGCCTTCGAGTTCATCACCGACCGGCTGGGCGCCCAGGGAACGGTGATGGGGGGCGGCCGCTACAACGGCCTCGTCG
The DNA here is from genome assembly GCA_019750475.1 of Acetobacteraceae bacterium. GTDB lineage: Bacteria > Pseudomonadota > Alphaproteobacteria > Acetobacterales > Acetobacteraceae > Roseococcus. The sequence continues at coordinate 2,935 of JAIEOO010000071.1, forward strand.
AGGAGATGGGCGGCCCGCCCACGCCCTCGGTCGGCTGGGGGGCCGGCATCGAGCGCCTGGCGATGCTGCTGGAGGCGGGCGGGCTGACGCCGGCCAGGCCGCGCGTCGTGCACGTCATCCCCGTCTCGCCCGCCGAGGAAGCCGCCGCCCTGCGCGTCGCGACCCTGCTGCGGGAAGCGGGCATCGCCTGCGACATGGGGCACAAGGGCAACCTGAAGCGCCGGATGGAGCGCGCGAACAAGGCGAACGCGACGGCGGCCGTCATCATCGGCGAGGCCGAGGCGGCGCGCGCCGCCGCGCAGCTTCGCCTGCTGGATGCCGGCACGCAGGAGGAGGTGGCGTGGGACGCGCTGCCGGGCCGACTGAAGGTATGAGCCTTCCCGCCAATCTCGACCGGATCCTCGCGCGCGCCGATGAGCTGCGCGACAGCCTGAACACGGCCGACGGCGCGAGGATCGGCACCATCACCAAGGAGCTGTCGAGCCTCGAGCCGCTGGTCGAGAAGGTGGGCGCCTACCGCGCGCTGGAGCGCGCGCGGGAGGAGGCCGAGGCCCTGGTGGCCGACCCCGAGATGCGGGAACTCGCGGAGGCCGAGCTGCGGGAGGCGAGGGAGCGGCTGCCGGTCCTCGAGCGCGAGATCCGCCTCATGCTGCTCCCCAGGGACGCGGCCGACGAGCGCAGCGCCATCCTGGAGATCCGCCCCGCCGCCGGCGGCGACGAGGCCGGCCTCTTCGCCGCCGAGCTGTTCGGCGCCTATCGCCGCTACGCCGAGGCGCGCGGCTGGCGCTTCACCACGCTCGACTACGACGAGAGCGACCTCGGCGGGGTGAAGGGCGCCGTCGGGGAGATCACGGGGGAGGGGGTCTTCGCCCGGCTGAAGTTCGAGAGCGGCGTGCACCGCGTCCAGCGCGTGCCGGCGACCGAGACCCAGGGCCGCATCCACACCTCCACCGTCACGGTCGCCGTGCTGCCGGAAGCGGAGGAGGTGGACGTGCAGATCAACGAGAGCGACCTGCGCATCGACACCTACCGCGCGAGCGGCGCCGGCGGGCAGCACGTGAACAAGACCGACAGCGCCGTGCGGATCACCCACATCCCGACCGGCGTGGTGGTGGCGATGCAGGAGGAGAAGTCGCAGCACAAGAACCGCGCCAAGGCGATGAAGGTGCTGCGCGCGCGGCTGTTCGAGGCGGAACGCGCCCGCACGGCGTCGGCCCGCGCGGCCGACCGCAAGGGGCAGGTCGGCACGGGCGACCGCAGCGAGCGCATCCGCACCTACAACTTCCCCCAGGGCCGCGTGACGGACCACCGCATCGGGCTGACGCTGCACAAGATCGACCGGGTGATGCTGGGCGAGTTCGACGACATCATCGACGCGCTCATCGCCGAGGACGAGGCCGCGCGGCTGGCGGCGGCCGAGAGCGCGTGAGCCGGGAAGGGCGCAGCCCGGGAGGATGCGGCCGCCCGACGCCGGAGGGCACGACCATCGGCGCCTGGCTCTGCCAGGCGGGCCAGGTGCTGCGGGCCGCCGCCATCGAGAACCCGCGCATGGAAGCGCGCGAGCTGTTGGCCCACGCCATGGGCACGACGACGGACGCGCTGCTGCGCGACCCGCGCGCGCCCGTCGCGCCCGAGGCCGGGGCGCGCTTCACCGCGGCCCTGAAGCGCCGCGCGGCGCGGGAGCCGCTGCAGCTCATCCTCGGCACCGCGGGCTTCTGGACCCTCACGCTGGAGGTCTCGCGCGACACCCTCATCCCCCGCCCGGACACGGAGACGCTCATCGAGGCGGCGCTGGAGCTGCGGCCGGACCGCGCCTCGGTGCGGCGGATCCTCGACCTCGGGACGGGGACGGGCGCGCTGCTTCTGGCGGCGCTCGCGGAGTATCCGGGTGCGACGGGGCTCGGCGTCGATCGCGTGCCCGGCGCCGTCGCGCTGGCGGCGCGCAATGCCGCGCGGAACGGCCTCGCGGAGCGGGTCAGCTTCGCCGTCGGCCACTGGGCGGATGCGGTCGGAGGGAGCTTCGACCTCGTCCTCTCCAACCCGCCCTATATCGAGAGCGCCGCGATCCCCGCCCTCATGCCGGAGGTCGCGGTCCACGAACCCGCTTCGGCGCTCGATGGCGGCGCCGACGGCCTCGCCGCGTACCGCGCGATCCTCGCCGGGCTGCCGCGGCTCCTGGCCCCTGGCGGCCTCGCGGTGCTGGAGCTGGGGGAGGGACAGGCCCCGGCCGTGACGGCGCTCGCGGCGGAAGCCGGGCTGCGGGTTCGCGGCCTGCGCGACGATCTCGCGGGCATTCCGCGCGCCCTGACGCTGGCTCTGCCGGAGAAAGCGGTTGGCGCCACGGCGGAATCCCCCTAGATTGCGGGAGCAGACGGGGCTTCGCCGCCCCGTCGCGGCCTGCCCTGGCGTCAGGGCTGGCAGGTGCAAGCGCCGGAAACGCGGGCCGCAGGGATGTCTCTTCCCGCCCGCCATCGGCACGATCGGACGAAGCGCGACAGCGGATGAACATGAAGCGGATGCGCCGTGGCCATCGCCACGGTGGCGGCGGCGGTGGGGGTGGCGGCCAGTTCCGCCACAACGGCAATCAGCCCCTCAACAGGAACCACGTCTTCGACAGCCAGGGCCCCGACCTCCGCCTTCGCGGCACGGCCCAGCAGCTTTTCGAGAAGTACCTCCAGCTCGGCCGCGACGCGACCTCGGGCGGGGACCGTGTGGCGGCGGAGGGCTACTTCCAGCACGCCGAGCATTACTTCCGCATCCTCGGCGCGATGAACGCGGCCCAGCAGCAGAACCCGCAGCAGGGCGGCCCGCAGCAGCAGCAGCATCGCCCGCGCTACAACGGGCCGGAGGCGATGGGCGGCGAAGGGGGGTCGGACGACGCGCTGCCGGCCGAAGCGACCGACGACCAGCCCGAGCCCGCGGCGCTCGCCGCCGAACTCGCGGCCGAGACGGAACAGCTCGCCGCCGCGCCGCCGCGCGAGGCCTGACGGCCTCGTAATCCTGCTCGCGTTTCCTTAAGTCCCGGCGATCCGCCGCCGGGAGGGACGCGCATGGAGGGGCTGAGCACGGGCGTCTGGACCCCGGCGTCGCTGCTGCGGGGCCTCGCCGCGCGCGGCGCGGCGCCTGCCGTCTTAACCATGCGCGGCGACCAACCGCTGCCGCACGCGGCCGGGGCGCTGGCCGATGACGCGCTCCGCTTCGCCGGCGGCCTGCGCGCCTCGGGCCTCGCGCCCGGCACGCCCGTCGGGCTTTACGCGCCGAACTCGGCCGACTGGATCGCGGCCCGCCTCGGCCTCGCCGCCGCCGGGCTGGTGCCCGTGGCCCTCGACGATCTGGCGCCGGAGGGAGAGGCCCGCGCGATCCTGGCCGATGCGGGGGCGCGTCACCTCGTCGCCAGCCGCGTCCATGCCGAGGCCCTGCGGGATGCGGGGCTCGACCTCCTCGTCCTCGACGAAGGGGAGGGGTCGTGGCGCGCCGCCTTCGCCGCGGAGCCGGCCGCGCCGCACGAACCCGGCGCCGACGAGCCGGCGATGCTGGTCTACACCTCCGGCACCACGGGCGCGCCGAAGGGCTTCGCCCTGACGCACGCCCATCTCCACGCCAACCTCACGGGCATCCTGGCCGAGCGCCTCGCCGGGCCGGGCGACCGCTTCTGCCTCCCCCTGCCGCTGCACCACGTCTATCCCTTCCTGCTGGGGCTGATGGTGCCCCTCGCGGCCGGGGCGAGCATCGTGCTGCCCGAGGCGGTGACGGGCCCGCAGCTGCGCGCCGCGCTGCAGCTCGGGCGGGCCACCGTCATGGTCGGCGTGCCGCGCCTCTACACCGCGCTCTTCACCGGGCTGGAGACGCGCGTGGCCGAGCGCGGGCCGGCCGCGAGGCTGCTGTTCCGCGCGCTGATGACGGCGGCGCTGGCGGCGCGGCAGCGCGGCCTCGATCCCGGCAAGCGGCTCTTCGCCGCCTTCCACCGGCAACTCGCGCCCGATCTGCGGCTGATGGTCTCGGGCGGCGCGCGCCTCGAGGAGGCGACGGCTTGGAAGATCGAGGCGATGGGCTGGCGCCTGCTCAACGGCTACGGCCTCGCGGAGACCGCCTCCATTTTCACGGGCAACGTCCCGCGGCGCTTCCGGGTCGGCAGCGAGGGACAGCCCGTCGCCCCGGGCAGCGAGATCCGCGTCGCCGAGCCGGAAACCCTCGCCCCGCAGCCTCCCGGGATGGAGGGCGAGATCCAGCTGCGCGGGGCCAATGTCTTCGCGGGCTACCTCAACCGGCCGGAGGCGAATGCCGCCGCCTTCACCTCGGATGGCTGGTTCCGCACCGGCGATCTCGGCCATCTCGACGCCGAGGGCTTCATCCACGTCACCGGCCGCCTCAAGGAGATGCTGGTCCTCGGCGGCGGCAAGAACGTCTTTCCCGACGTGCTGGAGCGCCATTACGGCGCCCATCCCCTGATCCGCGAGGTCGCCGTTCTGGAACGGGGCGGCGCCCTCGTCGCCATCGTGCTGCCGGATGCGGAGGCGGCGCGCGGCCTGCCCCGCATCGAGGACGCGCTGCGGGTGGCCCTGGCCGAGGCGGCGAACGCGCTTCCCTCCTGGCAGCGCCTCGCCGGCTTCGCCATCGCACGGGAGGCGCTGCCGCGCACGCGCCTCGCGAAGCTGCAGCGCTTCCGCCTGCCCGCGCTCTACGAGGCGCTCCGGGCCGGCACGCGGCGCGAGGCCGCGCCCATGACGCCGGAGGACGCGGCGCTGGTGGCCGCGCCCGGCGCGCGGGAGGCCTGGGCGCTGCTCCGCGCCCGCGATCCCGCCGCGCCGGAACCCGCGCTGGACGCGCATCCCATGCTCGATCTCGGGCTCGACAGCCTCGCCTGGCTGACGCTCGGCATGGAGATCGAGGCGCGGACCGGGCTGCGCCTCCCGGAGGCGGAGATGGCCGGCTTCGTCACCCTGCGGGACCTGCTGCGCCGCGTGGCCGAGGGGCGCGGGGCCGACGCCGCGCCGCCCGACCCGGCCGACATCGCGCGCTGGACAACCCCGCCGCCGCCCGCCTGGCA
>JAIEOO010000385.1 GCA_019750475.1 Acetobacteraceae bacterium
AGCCTCTGCCCGCCATCGCCGGCTTCGCCGCCGCCGCCGCGGCATGCGGCCCCGATCCCCGGATCGCCGCCCTGCGCGACTCGATCGAGGCCGGGCTGCGCGATCTGGCGCCCGAGGCCGTGATCGCCGGCGAGGGCGCGCCGCGGCTGCCCAACACCAGCCTGATCCTCCTGCCCGGCGTCCCGGCCGAAACCCAGGTCATCGCGCTCGATCTCGCCGGGGTCCGGGTTTCGGCCGGGGCGGCCTGCTCCTCGGGCAAGGTCGCCCGCTCCCACGTGCTGGCGGCGATGGGCTTCGGCGCCGAGTCGGGCTCCGGCATCCGGGTTTCGCTGCCCTGGAACGCGCCGGACGACGCGCCGGCGCGCTTCCTCGCCGCGTGGGGCGCCATGCGAAACCGCCTCTCGCGCCGCCGCGCCGTCGCGGCCACATAGGAGGCGTCATGCGCAACCGCCCCGTCTACCTCGACAACCACGCCACCACCCCCGCCGACCCGCGGGTGCTGGCCGCGATGCGCCCCTGGTGGGAGGAGAACTTCGCCAACCCGGCGAGCATCGAGCACGCGATGGGCCGCGAGGCCGAGGCCGCCGTCGAGGCCGCCCGCGAGCAGGTGGCGGAACTCATCGGCGCCGAGGCGCGCGAGATCGTGCTGACCTCCGGTGCGACCGAGTCGAACAACCTCGCGATCAAGGGCGCCGCCCGGTTCCACGCCCGCCACGGCGATGGCGGGCGGCGCCGGATCGTCACCCTCGCCACCGAGCACAAATGCGTGCTCGAGAGCGTCCGCGACCTCGAGGCCGAGGGCTTCGAGCCCGTCATCCTGCCCGTGGGCCCGGACGGCCTGATCGAACTCGACGCGCTGCGCGACGCGGTGGACAGCCGCACGCTGCTGGTCTCCGTCATGGCGGTGAACAACGAGATCGGCGTCATCCAGCCGCTCGCCGAGGTGGCGGCCATCGCCCGGGAGGCCGGCGCGCTCTTCCACACCGACGCCGCCCAGGCCGCCGGCCGCATCCCCCTCGATGTCGAGGCGATCGGCGCCGACCTCCTCTCCCTGTCGGGCCACAAGATGTACGGCCCCAAGGGCATCGGCGCGCTCTACGTCCGCCGCCGGCCGCGCGCCCGCATCGCGCCGCTGATGTCGGGCGGCGGGCAGGAGCGGGGGCTGCGCTCCGGCACGCTGCCCGCGCCCCTCGTCGTCGGCCTCGGCGAGGCCGCACGCATCGCGGCCGGGGAGGGCCTGCTCGACACCGGGCGCATCCGCGAACAGGCGGGCCTCCTGCTCGACGGCCTGACGCGCGCGATTCCCGGCCTCCGCCTCAACGGCCACCCGGAGGCCAGGGTGCCCGGCAACCTGAACCTCACCTTCCCGGGTGGCGTGGACGCCCAGGCCCTCATGCGGGCCGCGCCGGATGTCTGCGTCTCCACCGGCTCGGCCTGCTCCTCGGCCGAGGTCGCGCCTTCCTACGTGCTCAAGGCCTTAGGCCTTGCCGACGGTGAAGCCCGAGCCACCTTGCGGATCGGGCTGGGGCGCTTTACCTCGCCCGCCGACACGGAGCGCGCCATCGCCAGCCTGGCGGAGGCGTGGCGCCGCGTTCGTCCATCGTCACAGGCCGCCGCGGAGTAGCCCAGCACCCATGCCGAAGATGACCTTCATCGAGCGCGACGGCACGCGCCGCGAGGTGGAAGCGCCGCTCGGCCTCTCCGTGCTCGAGATCGCGCATCGCCACGGCGTGGACATCGAGGGCGCCTGCGAAGGCTCGCTCGCCTGCTCGACCTGCCACGTGATCGTGGACGGGGCCTGGTTCGGCAAGCTCGCCGTCCCCACCGAGGACGAGGAGGACATGCTCGACCTCGCCTTCGACCTCCAGGAGACGAGCCGCCTCGGCTGCCAGCTCATCATGACCGAGGCGCTCGACGGCCTCGTCGTCAAGCTGCCGGCCGGGTCGAAGAACGCCGGGGGGTGATCCCCGCCGAGGTTTTCCGCGCCACTTCGCTGCGCTGCGTTCTGCGGAAAACCTCGGCGGGGGCCCCGTCGGCACGCGCGCCGGAGGGGGAAGGTGGTCCAGGCCTTGCGGTGTCGCTGGGCTGACCTTGGCAGGCGGCGCCGCCCTCGTGGCGGAGCCACTTCGGGGCACCGCAGCGGGCCCTGGATGCCGGGCGCGCGGAGTGCCTGCGCGACCGCATGCGGGGAGGAGCCTGCTTCTGGGCGGTGGCGCCGCCCTCGTGGCGGAGCCACTTCGGGGCACCGGGGCGGGCCCTGGATGCCGGGTGCCCTGGGTGCCTTCGCGGCCGAATGCGGGGAGGAGCCTGCTTCTGGGCGGTGGCGCCGCCCTCGTGGCGGAGCCACTTCGGGGCACCGGAGCGGGCCCTGGACGTCGGGTGCCCTGGCTGCCTGCGCGACCGCATGCGGGTGAGAGCCCGATCCTGGCGGGGGGCTTGGCCCTCGCGGCGTTGCCGCTTCGGCTTCCGCCTGTCGTTGGGCCGTCTGTCCTTGGCCCGTCTGTCGCCGGGGCGCCTGGCCCCGGGCCTTGATGCCGGGCTCGCGGGCGGCCATTCGTGTCGGGCGGCGGGTGGTGCCGCCCCGGGAGTGTTTCGATGGATACGGCCGTCCTGACCGCGCGTGACCCGCTGGCCTTCGGCACCGAGGGCGGGCTGTTCCGGCGCCTGCGCGACGCCGCGGGCGACGCCTGGACGGGCTACACTTGGCATCCCTTCGTGCGGCGGCTCTCGGACGGATCGCTGCCGCTCGCCTCCTTCCGGCACTACCTCATCCAGGACTACCTCTTCCTCATCCATTTCGCCCGCGCCAAGGCGCTCGCGGTGGTGAAGGGCGAGAGCCTCCAGGCCATGCGCGACAAGGCCGCCGCGGTCCTCGCCATACTCGACGAGACGAAGATGCACCTGCGCTACTGCGCGGAATGGGGCCTCGCGGAGGACAAGGTGACCGGCGTGCCGGAGACCGCCGAGACCGTCTCCTACACGCGCTGGGTGCTGGATCGCGGCCTGTGGGGCGACATCCTCGACCTCGAGGTGGCGCTGGCGCCCTGCACCGTCGGCTATGGCGAGGTGGCGCAGCGCATCCTGGCCGACCCGGCCTGCCGGCTGGACGGCAATCCGTACCGCTCCTGGATCGAGACCTACGCCGACCCCGGCTACCAGGCGATGGCCGAGGCCTCGGCCGCGCGCATCGACGCGCTCGGGGTCAGCCATGGCGGCGACGCCCGCTTCCAGAGCCTCGCCGCCAGTTTCGCCGAGGCCGCGCGGCTCGAGCAGGCCTTCTGGCAGCAGGGGCTGAACGCCGCGCCATGAGGGTGCTGGTGGCCATGTCCGGGGGCGTGGACAGCTCCGTCGTCGCGGCCCTGCTGAAGGCGCAGGGGCACGAAGTGATCGGCTGCACCCTCCAGCTCTACGACCACGGCGCCGCGATGAAGAAGAAGGGCGCGTGCTGCGCGGGGCAGGACATCCTCGATGCGCGGCGCGTCGCCGACGCCATCGGCATCCCGCACTACGTCCTCGACCGCGAGACGCGCTTCCGCCAGGCGGTGATCGAGGACTTCGCCGAGAGCTACGCCCGCGGCGAGACTCCCATCCCCTGCATCCGCTGCAACCAGACGGTGAAGTTCCAGGACCTGACGGAACTGGCCGCCGATCTCGGCTGCGACGCGCTGGCCACCGGCCACTACGCGCGCCGCGTGGATGGCGCCGCGGGGCCGGAGCTGCACCGCGCCGCCGACCCCGCGCGGGACCAGAGCTACTTCCTGGCCCACACCACCCGCGCGCAGCTCGCCCGCACGCTGTTTCCGCTCGGCGGCTTCTCCACCAAGGCCGAGGTCCGCGCCGAAGCCCAGCGCCTCGGCGTGCCGGTGGCGGAGAAGCCCGACAGCCAGGACATCTGCTTCGTCCCCGTGGGCTCCTACGCCGAGATCGTCGGCAGGCTTCGCCCCGAGGCGCTGGAGCCCGGCGAGATCGTGGACGGCGACGGCCGCGTCCTCGGCCGGCACGAGGGCATCGCGCGCTACACGGTCGGGCAGGGCAGGGGCCTCGGCATCTCGGCGCCCGAGCGCCTCTACGTCACGGCGGTGGATGCGACGACGCGCCGCGTCGTCGTCGGGCCCCGCGCCGCGCTGCCCGTGGCGCGCGTGACGGTGGGGGAGGTGAACTGGCTCGCCGACCCGCCCGCCGCGCGCTTCGCCTGCGCCGCCAAGCTGCGCGGCCGCGAGCAGCCGCAGCTGATGGACGCCGAGTGGGACGGGCAGCGCCTCACGCTCTTCCCGCGTGAGCCCGCCATCGCCGCGCCGGGGCAGGCGGCGGTGCTCTATGATGGCGAGCGCGTGCTGGCGGGCGGCTTCATCCTCTCCGAGAGGCAGCGCGCGGCGGCGTGAACGCTGTGGACGGTTAGGGCGATGACTTGATCTCGTCGAGTGTGTATCTATATCGCCATGAGGGCACTGGACGCGGCACGCATGCTGGAAGCCGATGGTTGGTACGAGGTGCCAGCCAAAGGCGGCCATCGGCAGTATAAGCACCCGACCAAGCCTGGCCGTGCCACGATCCCGTTCCACCGTGGCGATCTGTCTCTGGCCGTTCTCAAGGGTCTCGAGCGTCAGACCGGACTGAAATTGAGGAAGTGACCATGGCCCTGCGCTTCTATCCCGCCGTGATCGACCAAGCCGAGGATGGTGGCTTCGGCGTCGCGTTCCCTGACCTGCCGGGCTGCACCAGCGCCGGGAGCAGCGCGCAGGATGCGGCACTCCAGGCGGCCGAAGCCCTCCGCCTTCATGTGGCTGGTCTCGTGGAGGATGGCGAAAGCTTGCCCGATCCCTCTGAGATCGATGCGCCCGTGCCTGACTGGCTTGCGGAAGTGGTGCCTGTCGCCCGTGTTCTCGTCCCTGTGGAGGTGTTGGCCCGCCCGTCACGGGTAATCCGACTGAACATCACCCTGCCGGAGGAATTGGTGCGGTCGATCGATCGCGTCAGCGGCAACCGATCAAGGTTTCTGGCTGACGCGGCTCGCGCGGCCTTGGGCTGAGCGGGGCGCGTCGCCCATGAGCGCCAATCAGCGCGCCGCCTCCACGATCTCCCGGAACAGCCGCGCCGGCAGGGTGCCGCCGCGCACGTCGTCCATCCCCTCGTTGTTGTCGTTGCCGAGCCACACGCCGAGCAGCACCGGCCCCGAGGCGAGCTGGGCGAAGCCCACGAACCACGCGTCCTTGTAGTCCTGCGTGGTGCCGGTCTTGCCGCCGACGGTGACGCCGGGCACCGCCGCCTGCCGCCCCGTGCCGCGCGCGACGACGGCGACGAGCATCTGCCGCATCTGCGCCGCGACCTCCGCGGCGATCACCGGCGCCGGCTCCTGGCGATCCCCGGGATGAGTGCGGCCGCCGCTCTCGATGCGCTGCATCCCGTGCGGCTCGACGCGCCGCCCGCCATTGACGAAGGCGGCGTAGGAGGCCGTGAGGTCGAGCAGCGTCACCTCCCCCGTGCCGAGGGCGATGGAGGCGTCGCGCGGATACCGCCCCGCGAGGCCGAGCCGCGCCGCCGCCTCGATCGCGGCGCGAGCCCCGCCCGCCTGCTGCATCACCCGCACCGCCGCCGTGTTGACCGAATGGGCCAGCGCCTCCTCCAGCGTGATCTCGCCGCGGGCGCGCCATTGCCCGTTCCCCGGCGACCACCGCCCGAGGCGGAGCGGCAGGTCGCTCACCATGTCGGACGGGCCCGCGCCCTGCTCCAGCGCCGCGAGGTAGTAGACCGGCTTGAAGGCGGAGCCCGGCTGGCGCCGCGCGTCGGCCGCGCGGTTGAAGGGCGAGCGGCGGAAGTCCCGCCCGCCCACCATGGCGCGGATCGCGCCCGTGCCGGCGTCGAGCACGACGACGGCGCCCTGCGACACCCGCGCCTCCCGCCCGGCGCTGTCCAGCAGCGCGGCCAGGCGCTGCTCCGCCGCGGTCTGCCAGCGCGGGTCCAGCGTCGTGCGGATGACGAGGTCCTGGCTGCCCGGGAAGCGCGCCGGCACCTGCTCGAACACCCAGTCGGCGAACCAGCCCCCCTGGCGGGAGGGGCGGGGCGGCGGGCGCATCTCGTCCATCGCCTGCTGGCGCTGCGATTCCGTGATGGCGCCGGTGTCCACCATGGCGTTCAGCACATCGGCTGCCCGCGCCATGGCGCCGTCCGGGTTGGCGCGCGGGTTGTGCCGCGACGGCGCCTGCGGCAGCCCGGCCAGCATCGCCGCCTGCCACAGATTCACCCGCCGGGCCGAGACGCCGAAATAGACCCGTGCCGCGGCATCCATCCCCCAGGCCCCGGCGCCGAGATAGACGCGGTTCAGGTAGATCTCGAGCAGCTGTTCCTTGGTGAAGCGCTGCTCCAGCCACAGCGCCAGCAGGACCTCCTGCACCTTGCGCCGCGTCGAGCGCTCGCTCGTCAGGAACAGGTTCTTCGCGAGCTGCTGCGTGAGGGTGGAGCCGCCCTGCACGACCTCCCCCGCCTGCCAGTTCACGTAGGCGGCGCGGGCGAGGCCGATGACGTCCACCCCGAAATGCGAATGGAAGCGCCGGTCCTCGATGGCGAGCAGCGCGGCGGGCAGGTGCGGCGGCAGGTCGCGCAGGCGCAGCACCTCGCCGAACAGATCGCCCTGCGTCGCGAGCAGATGGCCCTCCGTCGTCTGGAGGGTGACCGAGGGCCGCCGCGTCTGCTCGAGGGCGATGGAGGGCCGCGGCAGGTCGTGGACGAACCAGAGCAGCACGGCGCCGGCCGCCAGCGCGCCCCAGATCGCGAGGATCAGCGCGAACTTCGCCAGCCGCCAGAGCAGGCTCGGGCGGGCGGGCGCGCTGGGCCGCGCGGGGGGCGCCTCGCGCGCCTGGGGGGAAGGGCGGCGGGTCACGGCCTCGGCGCGGGGCTTCTGCAAGGCCGCGGACCGGGGCATCGGCGCGGAGCGTAGCATGCCGCGCCGCCGCGCCACAAAGGACTTGGTAGCCGGGACTTGCGGCGTCGCCCCCGGCGTTACATGTCCGGGAGGTTAACGACCGGGAATGTTCGCCCCATGCCGAGCCGCCGCCACGCCCTGATCGCGCCCCTCGCCCTGGCCGCCGCGCCCGCGCTGGCGCAACCGGCGGAGTGGGTGCCGAGCCAGCCCGTGCGCCTCGTCAACCCCTTCGCCCCTGGCGGCTCGCCCGACATCCTGGCGCGGGCCATGGCGCCGCACGCCCAGGCGGCGCTCGGCCAGCCCATGGTGGTGGAGAACCGGCCCGGCGCCGGCGGGTCGGTCGGCGCGCGCTTCGTGGCGCAGGCGGCGCCCGACGGGCACACGGTGCTGCTCGCCGCCATCTCGGCGATCATCGGTCCCTACATGAGCCAGAACGCCGGCTATCAGGTCGCCGAGCTGCGCCCCGTCTCCATCCTGACGATCACGCCCATCGTGCTGGTCGTGCGGGACAATTTCCCGGCCCAGAACGTGCAGGAATGGGACCGCGTGGTGCGCGCGAGCCCGGGCCGCTTCAACTACGCGACCGCCGGCGCCGGCACGCCGCACCAGATGGCGGCCGAGCTCTACGCCCAGCTCGCCGGCGCCACGATCACCCATGTCCCCTATCGCGGCACCGCCCCGGCGCTGACCGACCTGCGCGCCGGGAATGTGGACTTCATGTTCGCCGACCTCGCGGCGGCCTTGGGCCAGGTGCGGCAGGGCGGGCTGCGGGCGCTGGCCGTGACCACCGACCGGCGCATCCCGGCCCTCGCCGACGCGCCGACCATGGCCGAGAGCGTCCTGCCGGGCTTCGAGGCCTACAGCTTCGTCTCCTGGATGGTGCCCGCCCGGACGCCCGACGCCGCGGTGGCGCGGCTGAACCGGGTCGCGGTGGACGCGCTCGCCCAGCCGGACGTGCAGCAGCGCGTGGCCGAGTTCGGCTTCCTGCCCTTGGGGACGGATGTGGCAGGCGCGGAGCGGATCATCGGCACCGAGACGGCGAAGTGGTCCAACCTGATCCGCGCCCGGAACCTGCGGGTGGAAGACTAGAGCCTTTTCACATCGTCCGTGGATAAGCTGAGTGTGCGATGTAGTTGGCGCACTCGGCTGGGGAGAAGCGGGC
>JAIEOO010000345.1 GCA_019750475.1 Acetobacteraceae bacterium
CGTCGCGCGCGCGGGGCTGCGGCTGGCCGGGGCGGATCCCCGCGATGGCGGCGCCGCGGCGTCGGGTCCTGCGCGCCGCCGGGCCCGGCACCGGGAATGACGCCGGGAGCGCGCCGCGATGCTGCGGCTGTCCGTCCGCGCCGCGCGCGGCCATTCACGCCCTCGCCGGGACGACGCGGTGACGGGCGGGGGCCGACGCGTCCCGGGGGCGGGGTCCGGTGGTTGACGCGATGCGCCCTGCTGTTCGTGCCCGGCCTGCGGCCCGGGGTTCCGCCGGGAACCGGAGCGGCCAAGCTCATGTTTGCGGAGCTTGGCGGGATGGGCCTACGAGGCTGGCAACCGTGTCCGCCCCCACGACCGTCCCCGCGCGCCGGCCGAGCGCGCGCCCCATGTGGGCCCATCTCGCGGCTTTCGCCTTGGCGATCGTGCTGCCGCTGTGGGGCCTGCTGGCCGTCGCGGCCTGGACCACCGTCCAGGACCGGCGGGCCGACCTGCAGCAGCAGACCGTGCGCGTCGCCCGCAACCTGGCGCAGGAGCTGGATCGGGAACTCGCGGGGCTCGAGGGTCTCCTGCGGGCGCTCGCGACCTCGCCCGCCCTGGCCGATGGCGACCTGGCCCGCTTCCATGCCCAGGCGATGCAGATCGTGCCCGCCGGCAGCGCGATCGTCCTGCGCGACCGCTCGGGCCGGGCGCTGATCAGCACCCTCTTTCCCTACGGAACCGAACTGCCGGTGACGGGGGCGCAGGCGGTGCTGGCGGCGGATGCCTGCGTCTTCAGCCGGGCCGTGACCTGCCTGTCGGATCTGTATCTCGGCACGACGGACCGGCAGCCCTACGTCCTGCTGAACACGCCGGTGATGCGCGACGGCGAGGTGGCCTTCGCGCTGAACGTCGCGATCCGGGCCCGCCATCTGGCCGGGATGCTCGCGGGTTACGCCGTGCCGTCGGGCTGGGCCGTCGCGATCCTCGACCGCGAACACCGGGTCGTTGCCCGCTCCCCGGAGCACGACCGCTTCGTCGGCACGCCCGGCAACGCGGCGCTGCGGGCGCGGGGGGAGGAGGCCGAGGGCACGGTGCGGACGGTGAACATCGCCGGCGTGCCGGTCTGGGGCGCCTTCGCGCGGCTGCCGAACTGGGGCTGGCGGGTCGCCATCGGCCTGCCCCAGGCCGCCCTGGACGCCCCGCTGCGGCGCTACGCGCACTACCTCGCCGGCGCCGCGCTGCTGGCGGCGGCGGGCTCGGTGCTGGGGGCGCTGCTCCTCGGCAGGCGGCTCGCCGAGGCCATCCAGGCGCTGCGCCAGATGGCCGGCGAGGTCGGGCAATCCTCCGTCGCGGCGCCGGCCGCGGCGACGGGCGTGGCCGAGGTGGACCTCGTCGCCGCATCGCTCGCCGAGACCGACCAGCGGCTGCGGGCGTCGCTGGCGGAGCGCGACCGGGCCGAGGAGGGGCTGCGCCGCCTGAACGAGGGGCTGGAGGCGCGCGTGGCGACCGAGATCGCGGCGCGGGAGGAGGCGCAGCGGCGCCTCGCCCATGCCCAGCGGATGGAGGCGCTCGGGCAGATCGCGGGCGGCATCGCGCATGACTTCAACAACGTCCTCCAGGCCGTGGGCGGCGGCGCGGCGCTGATCCAGCGCAAGCCCGGCGATCCCGAGCATGTCGCGCGCTTCGCGCGGATGGTGGCGGATGCGGCCGAGCGCGGCTCCTCGATCACGCGCCGCCTGCTGGCCCTGTCGCGGCGGGGCGACCTGCGGGCGAGCGCGGTGGATCCGCGCGACCTGCTGGCGGAGCTGCAGGAGGTGTTCCGGCACACGATCGGCTCCGGCATCGACGTGCGGGTGGAGGCGCCCGACGCCCTTCCGCCGATCCTCGTGGACAAGGGCCAGCTCGAGGCGGTGCTGGTGAACCTGGCGACCAACGCGCGCGACGCGATGGCCGGCAGCGGGACGCTGACGCTGCTGGGCGAGGCCGTCGGCACGGCCCCCGGGCTGCCCGACGGGGATTACGTGCGCCTCGCCGTGCGGGACACGGGCTGCGGCATGCCGCCCCAGGTGCTGGCCCGCGCCCCGGAGCCGTTCTTCACGACGAAGCCACCGGGGGCCGGCACGGGCCTCGGCCTCGCCATGGCGCGGGGCTTCGCGCTGCAATCGGGCGGCGGCTTCGCCATCGAGAGCGAGCCGGGGCGCGGCACGGTGGTCAGCCTCTGGCTGCCGGTGGCCCAGGCGGCGGAGGGGCCCGCCGGCGGACCGGGCGCGATGCCCGCCGGGGCGGGGCGGCGGGTGCTCGTCGTGGATGACGAGCCGTTGGTGCGCGAGGTGACGGCCTCGGGCCTCGAAGGCCTCGGGTTCAGCGTCGTCGGGGCGGGTTCGGGCGCCGAGGCGCTGGGCCTCCTCGATGCGGGGGAGGGCTTCGCCGTCCTGATCTGCGATCTCTCCATGCCGGGGATGGACGGGCTCGCGACCATCCGCGAGGCGCACCGGCGCCGGCCCGGGCTGCCGGCGATCCTGCTGACCGGCTTCGCGACCAAGGCGGCGGAGCTGGCGGTGGGCGCCGAGGTTCCGGGCCGCTTCGCGCTGCTGCGCAAGCCGATCACGGCCGAGGCGCTGGCCGAGCAGATCGGCATGGTGCTGCGGGGGGCGCCGGACGGGGCCTGAAGTTCCTCGCTTCTTCGCGGCTTTCCGGCTACGCTGAGCGCATCAGGCGGGCGAGGTGCGTCCGGCGCGCCCCAGGGCGCCGCGCAACCGGCACCAGAAAATCAAAAAGCCAGAATTTCAAAACGCCGTTGAAGCGCGGCCGCGCTTGCCGGCGCCTCCAGCCGCGCCCACATGCGGGATGCAACAACATGAAAGGAGGTGATCCGGTGTCTCATCGTTCGCATGGCCGCGGTTTCGCGCGGGGCCGGGTCGTCATCCTCACGGGGATGCTGTTCGGCTGATCGCGCGGCCCGCAAGGGCCCGACGATGCAGGGCCTCGGTGGGCAACCACCGAGGCCCTTTTTCGTGACTGGCAAGGCCTCGGCGGACAACCACCGAGGCCCTTTTCACGTCCGGCGCCGCCCTGGGGGCGCGGCTCAGTGGTGGCGCCAGACCACGCTGTCCGGCGCGCCGGCGGTGGGATCCACCTCCACCATCTCGCCGTTGGCGACGCTGCGGCCGGTCATCGCCAGGATGAAGCCCCAATGCGAGACGACGAGGGTGTGCGCCCAGTCGTCGAGCGCGGCCATCTCCGCCCGGAACAGGGCGGCCCGGGCCAGCACCTGGTCCTCGGGCTCCTCGACGGCGGGCCACCAGACTTCGTCGATGCCGGGGAAGTCGCAGTCGGGGAAGACGCCCCGCAGGTGGGAGATCGGGGAGCCCACGTCGCAGACGAAGGCGTAGCGCTCCCGCACGGTGGGGGTGACGGTCAGCCGCAGCCCGAGCCGGCGGGCGACGGGCGCCGCCGTCTGCAGGGCGCGGGTGTAGGGGGAGACGACGATGCGCCGGATGTCGCGCGCCGCCAGCGCCTCGGCCGCGCGCTCCGCCTGCTCGTGCCCGAGCGGCGTGAGCTTCGGGTCCGGGATGCCCGGATCCCGCCGCGTGGCCGAGAAATGGAGGTTGAACTCGCTCTGGCCGTGACGGAGGAGGATCATGCGTCGTTTGAAGCCGGTGGATGACAGGACGGCAAGACGTTGCGGCCATGCCCCGGGCGTCCTAAGTATGTTCCCTAGCGGGAGGTCCCGATGCAGGGCGGTTTTCCGATTGATCTGATACTCTTCGCCATGGTGGCCGCCTTCCTGGTGCTGCGCCTCCGGTCGGTGCTCGGCCGGCGCACCGGCTTCGAGCGGCCGCCCCAGGGACAGGGTCCCGCCGACGCCGCGCGCCCCCTTCCCGTCCCCGGCAAGCCGGACGACATGGGGGCCGCCCGCACCGCCAGCGGGGCCCGGCGCGTCCTGCCCGATCCGCGCAGCCCGGCGGGCCAGGCGCTGTCCCGCATCGGCGCGGCCGACCGCAGCTTCGATCCCGACGGCTTCCTGAACGGGGCCGAGGGCGCCTTCCGCATGATCGTCCAGGCCTTCGCCCAGGGCGACCGGCAGACGCTGCGCATGCTCCTCGACGACGACACCTACGCCAGCTTCGAGCAGGCGGTGACGGCGCGCGAGAACGCCGGCGAGAGCCAGCGGACCGAGATCCGCTCCATGCACGAGACGGCGATCGAGGCCGCGGACCTGCGCGGCAACACCGCCGAGGTGACGGTGCGCTTCGTCTCCGACCAGGTGAACATCACGACGGGCCGCAACAACGAGGTCGTGGCCGGCTCCGACGCCGTGACGGAGCTGACCGACATCTGGACCTTCCAGCGCGACGTCGCCTCCGCCGATCCGGCCTGGAAGCTGGTCGCCACGCGCTCCGCGTGACGCCACCCGCGTCGGGTCGCCTCGCCCGGGGGCGATGACAGGGTTTCCATCAGCGCCCATGGACGCCGCGCGGGGCTCGCCTATCCTCCCCGCCATGAAGCCGCGCGTCGCCCTCTTCGTCACCTGCCTCGTGGATCTCTACCGGCCGTCGGTCGGCTTCGCCGCGCTCAAGCTGCTCGAACGCGCCGGCTGCGAGGTCGAGGTGCCGCCGGCCCAGACCTGCTGCGGCCAGCCCGCCTACAACAGCGGGGACCGGCGCACGGCGCAGGAGCTGGCGCGGCAGGTGATCGACGCCTTCCGCGGCTATGATTACGTCGTCGCGCCCAGCGGCTCATGCGCGGGGATGATCGCGCATCACTTCCCCGGCCTCTTCGCCGACAACGATCCGCATGACCGCGCCAAGGCCGAGGCGCTGGCCGCGCGCACCTACGAACTCACCGCCTTCCTCACGGATGTGATGGGCATGACCGAGGTCGCGGCGCGGTTCGACGGCGTCGCCGCCTATCACGACAGCTGCTCCGGCCTGCGGGAGCTCGGCGTGAAGGAACAGCCGCGCCGCCTCCTCGCCAGCGTCGCGGGGCTCGAGGTGCGGGACCTCGCGGCGCCCGAGGTCTGCTGCGGCTTCGGCGGCACCTTCTGCGTGAAGTACCCCGACATCTCCGTCCGCATGGTGACCGACAAGGCGCGCGACATCCGCGAGACCGGGGCCGACACGCTGCTGGCCGGCGACATGGGCTGCCTGCTCAACATGGCCGGGCGCCTGAAGCGCGAGCGCAGCGCGATCCGCGCCTATCACGTGGCCGAGGTGCTGGCCGGCGACGCGCCGGCGACGCCCGCCATCGGCGAGCCGGGCGCGAAGCCGTGAGCGCCCTGCGGGACGGGGTCGCGGCGGCCGGCTATGTCCGGCTGCGCCCCGAGCAGAGCCGCGCGGCGCTCGCCGCCGTGCCGGACAGCGCGCTCGCCGCCTTCGCCGGAAGCTGGGACCGGCTGGAAACGGACGCCTTCATGGCCGATGGCGGGCGCTACCGCCGGCGGCGCATCGCCAACTTCCTGACCTGCCCGGGGCTGGCGGGCCATGTCCGGGGGCTGCACCGCCCGCACTTCCAGGCGGTGGTGCACAACTCCCTCAACGGCGGCGTGGATCGCTGGTTCGCCCCCTGCGAGGACGACACCATCGCCAACCCGGCCTGCCAGGCGCTGCTCGAACTGGGGCGGCCGGTCGCCGAGGCGCTGGAGCCGGGCGTGCCGCTCTTCGCGGAGATGCACCAGTTCCGGATCGAGGCGCAGGCCGGCAGCCCCGGCTATCCCACGCCGGAAGGGGTCCACCAGGACGGCGTGACCTGCGTGCTGATCGCCATGCTGCGGCGGGAGAACCTGACGGGCGGCGAGACCGTGGTGACCGACCTCGACCGGCGGGAACTGGCCCGCTTCACCCTCGATGGCCTGCTCGACCTCGTGCTGCTGGACGACCGGCGGGTGGCACACGGCGTCTCGCCCATCGCGCCGACCGATCCCGAGCGCCCCTCCATGCGGGACGTGCTCGTGCTGACCTGGAAGCGGGCGCGGTAGCGCGCGACCGGCCCGACCGGGATCCGCTTCCGACGGGCCGCGCGCCCTGCGGGCCGGCGCCGGGCCGAAACCGCCGCCCGCCGGCCCCTCGGATCACAGGCTGGCGCTACGCGCGCTCCAGCAGGCCGAGCCGCCACAGGCGCTCGGCGAAGGCGCGGTCGCGCGGGATGGCGCCGTCGGCGAAACCCGCGACCTCCTCCACCTGATCGGGCGTGAGCGGGATGGCGCCGCCGGTCCAGTGCAGGGCGGCGTCCGTCTCGCCCTGAACGAGGTGCTGATGCATCGCCTCGGCGAGGCGCAGCGGGCCTTCGGGCAGGGGCGCGAAGAGCCCGCGGGCCGGCAGGGGCTGCCGCTCCTGCGCGAGCTGGGAGAGCAGGAGGTTCTGCAGCCGCTCCGCCATGCCCGCCCCCGACAGGCGCGCGAGCGCGTCGGCGAGGGGGGCGGTCAGGTCGGCTTCGCCGATGCGCCAGGTGGGGACGCTCTCGCGCAAGGCCGGGTCGTCGAGTTCGGCGGCGTCGAGCAGCGTGCGGATCGCCTGGGCCCAGGAGGGCTCGAGCAGCCCGACCGTGACGTGGAGCGAGTGGCTGCCGGGCTCGGTCGCCGCGTCGTGCATCACGCCGCGCGGGATGTAGAGGGCGTCGCCGGGGCCGAGGACGAGGGTGTGGGGTTCGCCCTCGGGGGCCAGGTGGCCGGGCCAGGGCGTCCGGCGGGTCGGGCGGGGCACGCGCTCCCCGTCCCAGACGCGCCAGCGCTTCCGCCCCTCGACCTGCAGCACCAGGACGTCGTGGGTGTCGTAATGGGTGCGGAAGCCCTGGGCGGCGGGCGGCGTGAGGTAGATGTTGGCCTGCACGGCATGCAGGAACAGGCGCTCCAGCCCCCGGCAGAAGCGGGCGAGCGGCGGGTGGGTCTCGTGGAATTGCGACACGACGAGCGAGGCGCCGGCGTCGAAGCGCTCCAGCAGGCGGGGCAGGTCCACGCGGCCGTCGGGCAGGGCGTATTCGTGCTCGGGCACGCCGGCGCTGCCGTCCCGCGAGTCGTCCGCCATGGAGACGCGGGGCGCGCGGGCGCCGTCGGTCCGCAGATGCGCGTCGAGATCCGCCGTGGAGAGGAGCGCGGCGAAGCGCTGCGGATCGTGGCCTGGGAAGTGGCGCCAGGCCGTCCCTTCCCGCAGGGCCAGGGCGTCCTCGACGGGAATGGAGCCGAAGGCGAGGCGGAAGGCCGCCTCGACCAGGGATTCGGATGCGAGCATGGCCCGGCTGCCTTGCTGGATGTGACGACCGGGAGGGTGCGCCCCGCCGGCCGGGGGTTCAAGCGCGCCGGGCTACCAGCGGCCGCGGCCCGGCGCGTCGCGCGGGTCGCTGTCGGTCCGGCCGGTGCGGTAGCCACCGCCGCGCCCCTGGCCGACGCCGTCGCGCGGGTCGCTGTCGGTGAGGCCGGTGCGGTAGCCGCCGCCGCCCCAGCCGCGCCCGCGGCCCGGCCCATCGGAGGGGTCGCGGTCGGTGACGCCGGTGACGCCCTGGACGGGGCGGCCATAGGGGCCGCGGCCGCGGCCTGGGCCGTCGGAGGGGTCGCGGTCGGTGTAGCCGGTGCCGGAGCGGAAGCCGCCGCGGCCCTGACCGGGGCCGTCGGAGGGGTCGCTGTCGGTGATGCCGGTGCCGCGCGCATAGGCGGGCGGCGCCACGGGGACGTAGGTCACCGGCATGGGCTGATTGGGCACGCAGGCGGCGGTGGTGGCGGCGGTGCCGCCCAGCGCCCCGAGGCGCAGGACCAGCAAGCGGCGGGACAGGCGCTCCTCGGCCATCGTCAGCGCCTCCCGTAGCCGGCCTGGTCGCGCGGATCGCTGTCGGTCCGGCCGGACCGGTAGCTGCCGCCGCCGCGCCCGCGGCCGGGGCCGTCCGACGGGTCGCTGTCGGTGACGCCGGTGGGATAGTTGCCGCCGCCGCGCCCCCGTCCGGCGCTGTCGCGCGGGTCGCTGTCGGTGCGGCCGGTGGAGTAGCCGCCGCGGCCCCGGCCGGGGCCGTCGGAGGGGTCGGCGTCGGTGCGGCCGGAGCGGCCATAGCCGGCGGCATCGCGCGGGTCGCTGTCGGAACGGCCGGTCTGCGCGACGGCCGGCGGGGCGAGGGCG
>JAIEOO010000039.1 GCA_019750475.1 Acetobacteraceae bacterium
CCCCGCCGGCCGGGCGCGATGGCTGCGCCGGCCAGGTGCTGCTGCGCAACGCCGCGCCGCTCGCGGTCGAGCAGGTCTTCGCCGGCGGGCCGGTGGATTGGGGCACGGAGCTGCTGGGCCAGGGCACCGTCCCGCCCGGCGGGCAGGTGGCGCTGCGCGTGCCGGTCCCGCCGCCGGGGCTGCGCTCGGGCTTCCGGGTGGTCTTCGTCAACGGCCGCGCGGCGGAGCTGCCGGGCGTGGATGTCTGCGCCACGCCCAACATCGCGGTCCTGCCCGACGGGATGCGGGCCACGCCGCCCTGATGGGGCCGCCTCGCGCCATCCCGGTGCTGGATGCGCGCGACACGCCGCACCCGGCCGCCTTCGCCTGCCGCGCCCTGCCCGGCGAGACGGCGGAGCTGATCCGCGCGGCCGAGCGCCATTACTCGCGCGTCGCCGTGCGGCTGGGCGACGGCGTCTCCCGCCGCTGGCTCGCGCGGAACAGCACCCCCTACGCGCGGGAGGTGGAGGCGGTGGCCGCCGCGGTGGCCCGGCCCGGCGCGCGGCTGCTGAACACCAGCTTCGAATGGGGCTGCACCACCGGCGCCCGCGCCACGCCCGACGGCGCGATGGAGATGCTGCGCGTCCTCGACTGGGACCTGGACGGGCTCGGGCGGAATCTCTGCGTCATCCGGCAGGCCGGGCCGGCGGGGGAGTGGTGGAACATCGGCTGGCCGGGCTTCGTCGGCTGCATCACCGGCCTGGCGCCGGGCCGCTTCGCCGCCGCCATCAACCAGCCGCCGCTGCCCGAGACGGCGCTGGGCCGCTTGGCGCGACGCGGCAAGCTGCGGGGGCCGGCGATGCTGGCGGACTGGGCGGCGCAGCGCCCCCTCACCTGGCGGACGGAGGCGCCGCCGCCCTCGCATCTGCTGCGCCAGGTGATGGAAACGGCGCCCGACTACGGCGCGGCGCTGGCCCTGCTGCGCGACTCCCCCATCGCCGCCCCGGCCCTGTTCATCCTGGCGGGCACCCGCGCCGCGGAGGGTGCCGTGATCGAGCGCACGCGCGACGACGCGCGCCTCCGCCCGGCCGCCCCCGCCGTGGTGGCGGCGAACCACTGGGACGCGATGCCGCTGCGCGGCGCGCCCCGCTGGCGCGACAGCGCCGCGCGGGAGGCCCGCCTGCTGGCGGATTTCGTCGTCGAGCCGCCGGTGCTGAACCCGCTGACCCGCGTCGTGGCCCGGATGGAGCCCGCGACGGGGCATCTCGCCCTGGAGGGCCATGAACGCCACGGCCTCGCCGCCCGGCTGGAGGCGGGCCCGCTCCCCTGAGCCATGCGCCGGGCGCAGGCCGCGCCCGGCGCGACCCGCATTTGCGGCAGCGACCGCGCCTGTGGAACCATGCCGGCACGAGGGAGATTCCGGGCATGTCCAACCCAGCCACCCGCGCGGCGGGCGTCCTGATCGCCTGCGCGGTGATCTGCGCGGCGCTCGCCATGGGGCTGCGGCAGAGCTTCGGCCTGTTCCTCGCGCCCATGACCGCCGCCCATGCCTGGAGCGCCTCGGGCTTCGCCTTCGCCATCGCGCTGCAGGTGCTGCTGAACGGCGTCTCCCAGCCGATCTGCGGCCAGGTGGCGGACCGCATTGGCGGGCGGCGCGTCATCATCGGCGGCGCGGTGTTCTACTGTCTCGGCATCCTCGGCATGGCGCTGTCGGACGGTCTGCCGCTCTTCACCTTCTTCGCCGGCATCGTGATGGGCGTCGCGGTCTCCGCCGCCGGGATGCCCGTGATCATCGCGAGCCTGACGCGCCTGCTGCCGGAGGAGAAGCGCGGCCGCGCCGTGGGCCTCGGCACGGCGGGGTCGAGCTTCGGGCAGTTCATGGTGGTGCCGCTCGCCCAGTTCGGCATCAACGGCTTCGGCTGGCAGGGCGCGCTGTTCCTGATGGCCGGCGCCGCGCTGCTGATGATCCCGCTCGCCCTGCCGCTCAACGACAAGCCCGCCCCCGTCGCGGCCAACGCGGCGCCCGAGCAGACGGCGCGCGAGGCGCTCTCCCTCGCGCTGCGCTCGACCACCTTCTGGTGCCTGTTCTTCGGCTTCTTCGTCTGCGGGCTGCATGTCAGCTTCCTGACGGTGCACCTGCCGGGCTTCGTGGCGAGCTGCCACCTGCCCGCGGCGGTGGGCGCGGCCGCCATCGCGCTGATCGGGCTGTTCAACATCGTGGGCTCGCTCGGCGCGGGGGAGCTGTCGCAGCGCTGGCGCCGGCGGGAGCTGCTGGTGGCGATCTACGCGCTGCGCGGCGTGCTGATGGCCGTCTTCCTGTTCACCGAGAAGACCGCGGGCAGCGTCCTCGCCTTCTCGGCAGTGATGGGCCTGCTCTGGCTCTCGACCGTGCCGCCGACCGTGGCGCTCTGCGCCCGCAATTTCGGCACGCGCTGGCTCGCGACCATCTTCGGCCTGGTGTTCCTCGGCCACCAGGTGGGCGGCTTCACCGGCGCCTTCCTGGGCGGGCTGATCTTCGACCGCACCGGCTCCTACGACCTGATGTGGAGCATCGCCATCGCCGCCGCCGCCTTCGCCGCGCTGGTGCACCTGCCGGTGCGAGACCCGGCCCCCACCCCAGTGGCGAAGCCGGCGTGACGCGTTAGAAGAGGCGGATGAGGAACCCGAGGCCATGATCGCACGCCGAAGCTTCGCCGCCCGGCTGCTGGCAGCCCCCGCCCTGCTGCTCGCGGCGCCTGCCCCAGCCGTTGCCCAGACGCGCCAGGGCCCGCCGCATGAGTGGGTCTTCGGCGCCTGGACCGGCGGCGTCTTCCCGCCGCTCGACACCGAGGGGCCTGGCTGCTTCGGCAACGCCATCGTCATCTTCACGCGCGACATCGTCATGCGCGCGACGAGCCTCGAGATCCCCTACCGCCAGCGCCTGATCGAGACGGTGGCGCAGACGCCGGACGGGCTCGAGTTCCGGCTGATCCCCCTGCCCGTGCCGGGCGGGCCGCTCGCCGCGGCGCGCATCCCGGAGGCGGGGTTCGGCTGCGACGGCAACCCGAACCTGCTGCGCGTGGTGCGGCGCGGCCCGGATGAGATCGCCTTTCCGGGCTGCGTCGAGTTCCCGGCCGTGCTCCGCCGCTGCCGCACGGTGGGGTGACCGGCATGGGCTTCCGCATCGCGCTGATCCACGCGCTCCGCCACTCCCCGCCGCCGATCGAGGCCGCCTTCGCGCAGCTCTGGCCCGGCCAGACGCTGATGAACCTGCTCGACGACAGCCTCTCGGCCGATCTCGCGCGGGAGGGGACGCTGACCCCGGCCATGACCGAGCGCTTCCTGACGCTCGGGCGCTACGCGAAGTCGACCGGCGTGGACGGCATCCTCTTCACCTGCTCGGCCTTCGGCCCGCCGATCGAGGCGGTGGCGCGGGACCTCGCGCCCATGCCCGTCCTCAAGCCCAACGAGGCGATGATCGAGGAGGCCTGCGCCGGCGGGCGCCGGCGCATCGGGCTGCTGGCGACCTTCCCGGGCACCCTCACCTCCATGCCGCCGGAATTCCCGCCGGGCGTCGAGGTCGTCCCCTGCCTGGCCGAAGGGGCGCTCGCCGCCCTCGATGCCGGGGACGTGGCGGCGCATGACCGTCTGGCGGCGGAGGCCGCGACGCGGCTGAAGGGGTGCGACGCCATCGCCCTCGGCCAGTTCAGCCTGGCGCGGGCCCAGCCGCTGGTCGAGCGGGCGACGGGCCGGCCCGTCTTCACGACGCCCGACAGCGCGGTGCGGAAGCTGAAGTCCCTTCTTGGCGGCTGAGGTCTCCGGGGCCTCGGCGGCTGACGCCGGGGGGCCGTGGCGGCTGGCGCCGTGGGGCCTTGGCGGCCCAGGCCGGGCGCCCATCTTGGGCGTGGCCAAGCATGAGGAGAGACAGCATGGCGGAACTGGAGCCGGGCGCGGTGGCGCCGGCCTTCGAGATGCCGGCCTCGGGCGGGCGGGTGGTCAGCAGCGCGGCGCTGAAGGGCCAGCCCTACCTGCTCTATTTCTATCCGAAGGCGGACACGCCGGGCTGCACCAAGCAGGCCTGCGGCATCCAGGAGGCGCTGCCGCAGCTCGGCAAGCTGAAGCTGACCGTGATCGGCGTCAGCCCGGACGCGATGCCGCCGATCGAGAAGTTCGCGAAGAAGCACGGCCTCGAATTCCCGCTCGCCTCCGACGCCGACCACAAGGTGGCCGAAGCGTACGGGACGTGGGTCGAGAAGAGCATGTACGGCAAGACGTACATGGGCATGGAGCGTTCGAGCTTCCTGGTCGGCGCCGACGGCCGGATCGCGGCGGTCTGGCGCAAGGTGAAGCCCGAGGCCCACGCGGCCCAGGTGCTGGACGCGGCGGCGAAGCTGTGACGCGCCGGCGCGGGCGGCACCGGCCGCCCGCGCCGCGCCCCGCTACCTGAAGACGGGCACGTCGTCGTCGCCCGGCACGTCCGGCAGGGGCACGTCGATCCGCACCGTCGAGGGATCCACGCCCGTCCCCTTGTCGAGCCAGTAGGTGACGCTCTCGGGCCAGAAGATGACGATGGCGACGAGGACGAGCTGCAGCCCGAGCCAGGGCACCGCGCCCCAGTAGATGTCCCGCGTGAGCACCTCCTTCGGCGCGATGCCGCGCAGGTAGAACAGCGCGAAGCCGAAGGGCGGGTGCATGAAGCTCGTCTGCAGGTTGATGCAGAGCAGCACGCCGAACCAGACGAGGTCGATGTCGAGCTTGGCGGCCACGGGCGCGAGCAGCGGCACCACGATGAAGGCGATCTCGAAGAAGTCCAGGAAGAACGCCAGCAGGAAGACGAAGATGTTGACGAAGATCAGGAAGCCCGTCTGACCGCCCGGGAGGTGGGACAGCAGGTGCTCGATCCAGTGGGAGCCGTCCACGCCCTGGAACACGAGGGAGAAGACGGTCGCGCCGATCAGGATGAAGATGACCATGGCGGTGATGCGCATGGTGTTCGACATCGCCTGGCGCAGCAGCGTCCAGGAGAAGCGGCGGTTGATCATCGCCAGCACCGCGGCGCCCACGGCGCCCATGGCGCCCGCTTCCGTCGGCGTGGCGAGGCCCATGAAGATGGTGCCGAGCACGAGGAAGATCAGCACGATCGAGGGGATCATGCCCCGCGCCACGCGCCAGTACAGCGGCCAGCCGCGTTGCGTGATCGCCTCGGGCGGGAGCGGCGGCACCTTGTGCGGCGCGATGACGGAGACGGCGGCGATGAAGGCGACGAAGAGCAGGATCTGCAGGATCGAGGGGCCGATGGCGCCGGCGTACATGTCGCCCACGCTCTTCCCGAGCTGGTCGCCCAGCACGATCAGCACCAGCGACGGCGGGATGAGCTGCGTGATGGTGCCGGACGCCGCGATGACGCCGGTCGCGATCCGCATGTCGTAGCCGTAGCGCATCATGATGGGCAGGCTGATCATGCCCATGGCGATGACGGAGGCCGCGACCGTGCCGGTGATGGCGCCGAGGACCGCGCCGACGATGATAACGGCGTAGGCGAGGCCGCCCGGCACCTTGCCGAAGAGCTGGCCCGTCCCCTCGAGCAGGTCCTCGGCGAGGCCGCAGCGCTCGAGGATCGCGCCCATCAGGGTGAAGAAGGGGATCGCCAGCAGCAGGTCGTTCGACAGGATCCCGAAGACCCGCAGCGGCAGGTTGTGCAGGAAGGCCTCGTTGAAGAAGCCGAGCTCGATCGACAGGAAGCCGAAGAACAGCCCGACCGCCGAGAGCGAGAACGCGACCGGAAAGCCCAGGAGCAGAAAGAGGATGAGGCCGCCGAACATGAGCGGCGGCATGATGTCGAGGGACATGGGGCCTATTGTTCCGGACGCGCGTACTCGACGACCACCTCGGCCTCGCCGCGAAGGTCACCGCGCAGCAGGGCGATCCGCTTGATCAACTCGGACAGGCCCTGGAGGGTGAGGAGGAAGAAGCCGAGCGGCAGGAGGAACTTCGCCGGCCAGCGCAGCAACCCGCCGGCATTGGGCGAGCCTTCGTTGCGGGCGAAGCTGTCCATGAAGAAGGGCCAGGTCATCCAGGTGAGCAGGATGACGGCCGGCAGCATGAACACGACGAAGCCGAAGACGTCCACCCAGAGGCGGCCGCGCGGCCCGAGCGAGCCGTAGACGAGGTCCACCCGGACATGCTCGTTGCGGAACAGCGTGTAGCTCGCGCCCAGCATCACCACGGCGGCGAAGAGGTACCACTGCACCTCGAGCCAGGCGTTGGACGACCAGCTCAGCCCGTAGCGCAGGAAGGCGTTGCCGGCGCTGATCGCGCAGGCGAGCAGGACGCACCAGTCGGCGACGCGGCCGACCTTCTCGTTGATCCAGTCGACGCCGCGGCTGAAGGCGAGCAGGGGACCCACGGGCCCGGCCTCAGCGCGTCTGGCAGGCGGGCGCCGGAACGGCATCCGCTGGGCGATGGCGGCATTCCATTGGGGACAGCGTTCCTGAAGCCTCCGGCCGGGACGGCGTCGCCGGCGTGCGTTCGACCCTTAACCAAGGCTCGGGTGCCGCGAAACTTACTGTTTGTAAAGAGAGTTGCCGCGCAACGACCTTGCCCTCGTCAGGCGCAGCACGGGTGCTAGACTTCCGCCGATGCCGGATTCCGCGACCGCCGGATGCTGACCGTTCTTGGCCTGACGCTCGCGCTGCTGGCCGGGATCGGGGCCCTGGCGCTGTGGCCGCGAGCCTGGCGGCCGGTCTTCGCCGGCTGCGCGCTCGCCGCCGCGCTCCTCGCCGTGGCGGCGCTGGGCGCGCTCCTCACCGGGCTGCGGGCGGGTGTGCAGTTGCCGATTGGTCCGCCGGGCCTGGCGATGCGGCTGGCGATCGACCCGCTGTCGGCGTGGTTCCTGCTGATCGTTGCGCTGTCGGCTTGTTTCGCCTCCATCCAGGCCCTCGGCGGCACCGTCCCGGCCGCGCGGACGCTGCCCCCCTATCCGCTCTTCCTGCTCGGCATGGCGCTGACCGTTCTGGCCGGCGATCTGCTGACGCTGCTGCTCGGCTTCGAGCTCATGTCGCTCGCGTCCTGGGCGCTGGTCGCGGCGCGGCACGACGACGACGCCAACCGGGAGGCGGCGCGGCTCTACCTCGGCTTCGCGGTCTTCTCCGGCCTGTGCCTCCTCGGCGCCGCCGCCCTGCTGGCGCCCGATGCGGGCCGGATGGGAGGCCTGGCCTTCGAGGCGCTGCGCGCCGCCCCGCCCGATGGCTGGCGCGCCGCCCTGGTCTTCGCCCTCGTCGTCGCGGGTGCCGGGGCCAAGGCCGGGCTCGTGCCGCTGCATGCCTGGCTGCCGCTCGCCCATCCGGCCGCGCCCAGCCATGTCTCGGCGATCATGTCGGGGGCGATGGTGAAGGTCGCGCTCTACGTGCTGGC
Source organism: Acetobacteraceae bacterium (assembly GCA_019750475.1). Lineage (GTDB taxonomy): Bacteria > Pseudomonadota > Alphaproteobacteria > Acetobacterales > Acetobacteraceae > Roseococcus. Next base: position 7,372 of record JAIEOO010000039.1, read on the forward strand.
GCGCCTCCTGTTCGACCTCGCGGGCCCGGCGCAGCCGCTGTGGTGGGGCGTGCCGCTGCTGGTGCTGGGGGCGGCGTCGGCGCTCTACGGCGCGCTGCGCGCCAACGTGGAGACGGACATCAAGGCGATCCTCGCCTGCTCCACCATCGAGAACGTCGGCTTCATCGCGATGGCGATGGGCCTCGCGCTGCTGTTCCGCGGCGCCGATCTCGGGGCGCTGGCGGCGCTGGCGCTCGGTGCCGCGCTGCTGCACGCGCTGGGGCATGGGCTGTTCAAGACCGGCCTCTTCCTCACCGCCGGCGCCGTCCTGTCCGGCACCGGCTGGCGGGAGCTGGACCGCCTGGGCGGGGTGCTGCGGGGCGCGCCCAGGCTCGGCGCGGCCGCGCTCCTGCTGGCGGCGACGGCCGCCGCGCTGCCCCCGCTCGCCGGCTTCGCGGGGGAGTGGCTGCTGCTCCAGGCCCTGATCTCCTCCTGGCGGGTCGCGGACATCGCCCTCCAGATCCTCGGCGCCGCCGCGCTGGCGGTGGCGGGGATGGCGGTGGCGCTCGGCGCGGCGGCCATGCTGCGCCTCTACGGCCTCGTCTTCCTCGGCCGGCCGCGCAACCCGCGCACGGCGGGGATGGCGGATCCCGGCGGCCCGGCGCTCTGGCCCATCCTGGCGCTGGCCGGCCTGGCCGTCCTGGCCGGGCTGTTCGCCGCGCCGCTCGCGGCGCTGAGCGAGGGCGCG
>JAIEOO010000244.1 GCA_019750475.1 Acetobacteraceae bacterium
CGGGCGGTGGCGTCGCGCTGCTCGTGGAAGGCGGCCGCGACATGGCCGGCGGCGAGCAGGGCGCGGGAGCGCGCGGCCTCGTTGGCCGCCTGGGCCGATTGCGCCTCGGCGGAGAGGACGTCCGCCTCGGCCGAGCGGAGCGCGAGTTCCAGGTCCCGGCTGTCGAGTCGGAACAGCGGCTGCCCCGCCGCCACCTCGTCGCCGAGGTTGACCAGCCGCTCGGCGATGCGGCCGCCGGCGCGGAAGCCGACATCGGCCTCGCGCCGGGCGCGGAGCACGCCGGTGAAGGACTGGCCGGCCTCGGCGGGGAGGTGGCGGATCTCGGCGACCTGAACGGGCTTCGGGGCCTCGGGCCGCGGCGCTTCGCTCGACTGGGCGCCTGGCAGGCAGGCGGTCAGCAGCAGCAGGGCGGGCAGGGCGGCGGCGCGCATGGGGGCTCTCCTGAAGGTGGAGCCCTTATAACTGTTCCCTGACGAATTTCAACTTTTATCAGTCAACAGGGTTCGGCCTTCAGCCCGGCCATGACCAGGTCCAGCGCAGCCGCCTGATCCCGCTGCAATTCCTCGGGCTCCACGCCGCGCCCCAGGCAGTCCGCGATCAGGAGCGGGTGGGTCCAGAGCATGGTGAGGTGCTTGAGGGTGAGGGCGGTGGCCTCGGGGTCGCGCCGGGCGAACTCGCCGCGCTCCATCCCCTCCCGCAGCAGGTCGGCCCACGCGCCCAGCACGCGCTCGATGAAGCGCTCGATCACGCCCCAGTGCTCGGTCATGGCGGCGGTCACCATGTCGTGCAGGCGCTTCTCGCTGAAGAAGAGGGCGATGTCGCGCCGGTGCATCTCCACCATGGTGGCGCGCAGCCGCTCTTCCGCCGTGCCGGGCCCGGCCGCGATCTCCTCGACCAGGGCCGAGAGGCCGCCGAGCAGGCGTTGCGTGATGGCCTCGTTGATCGCGCTCTTCGAGGCGTAGAAGCGATAGACATTGGCCGGCGACATGCCGCATTCGCGCGCGATGTCGGCGACCGCGGTCTTCTGGTAGCCGAGGGTGCGGAACAGCTCCTCCGCCGCATCGGCGATGCGGGCGCGGGTGGCGGCGTGCGGGTCGGGGGCGTTCATCGGGCGCCTTGCATGGCGGGCGGCTTCAACGGGTGACGGATTTCGTCACTCAACATGGGCCCGCGGGCCCGTGCTCCGCAAGCCCGCCGCGCGGGTGCCGGTTCCGCAAGGGTGGAGACGGCTGCAGCCCCGCCGGTCGCGCCCGGTCCACGCCCCCATGGCCGATTCCGGCCACGGCTGATCCGATCGTCCCTCAATCGGACGGGAATTCGAGCGCCATGGCCGGCACCCCCGGCCCGACCCATTGTTCGGCGTATTCGATCCGGCCGGTCGCCTCGCTCGCCCAGAAGCGGTTGGTCACGGGGGAGAGGCCGGGGACGCGGCAGCGCTCCTCGACCAGGATGGTGCCGGCCTCCTCCGTCGCGTAGGCGCGCAGCCGGCAATCGAAGGCCAGGCCGAAGCGCATCCCGGCCGGGTTGCGGTCGCGGCCGGCGACATCCACGAGGCGCCGCGCCTCCGCCCCGCGCCGCAGCAGCGCCCGCGGGTCCTCGAGCGGGTCCGGGCCGTCGAAACGGGTCGCCATCACCATCTGCGGCAGGCCGGCGGTGGCGGTGATCCGCGCCCCGTCGGTCGCCACGACCACGCCGCCGGGCGCGCGCCACAGGCGGTGGCTGCCCTGGCGCTGGATGAGCGTCGCCGTCGCCTCGCGCCGGCCCATGGCGAGGGTCAGCGTGTCGGGGGCGTCCTCCTCCTCGGACGCGGCGCGTTCGCGGGCGGCGATGTCCATGGGTTCCGGCTCGCCGCGGCCGAGCAGCCCGCCCGTCATCCAGCGCGTGACGTCGCCCGCGCCGGTGCCGCCGCAGCCGGCGAGGGGGAGCAGGAGGAGGGCGGCGATCATGACGCGCATGGAACAGACAATGGGAGCGCAAGCCTGGCCATTGTAGGGGCCTTCCGCGCCTTTCGGCGCCGCGCCGACCGCGGCCCGGGCGGCGCCACGGGCTCGCGGCCTGGGCCGCTCCGCGGGCTCGCGGCCTGGGCCGCTCCGCGGGCTTACGGCTTGCGCCGCTCCGCGGGCTTACGGCTTGCGCCGCTCCGCGGGCTTACGGCTTGCGCCGCTCCGCGGGCTTGCAGCTTGCGCCGCTCCGCGGGCTTGCAGCTTGCGCCGCTCCGCGGCAGGGGACAGCGCAGCCCATGCCGTCCGCCTCACCCCTCCATTCCGCCCGCCGCGTCGTCGTGAAGATCGGCTCCGCCCTCGTCGTCGAGGAGCGGACCGCCGAGCCGCGGGCCGGCTGGCTCGCCTCGGTCGCCGAGGACATCGCCGAGGCCCGCGCGCGCGGCGTCGAGGTGGTGGTGGTGTCCTCGGGCGCCGTGGCGCTGGCCCGGCGCGGCCTCGGGCTGACGCGGCGCAAGCTGCGGCTGGAGGAGAAGCAGGCCGCCGCCGCCGTGGGGCAGATCCGCCTTGCCGGCGCCTGGGACGCTGCCTTGCAGGCCCAGGGGCTGCGGGCCGCGCAGCTGCTCCTCACGCTCGAGGACAGCGAGGACCGGCGGCGCTACCTCAACGCCCGGGCGACGCTGGGGACGCTGCTGGAACTCGGCTGCATCCCGGTCATCAACGAGAACGACACGGTCGCGACCGCCGAGATTCGCTTCGGCGACAACGACCGTCTGGCGGCGCGCGTCGCCGAGATGATCGGCGCCGACGCGCTGGTGCTGTTCTCGGACATCGACGGGCTCTACACCGCCGACCCCCGCAAGGATCCCGACGCGAAGCACCTGCCGACCGTCGAGCGCCTGACCGACGAGATCATGGCGATGGGCGGGGAGCCGCCGCCCGGCTACTCCTCCGGGGGCATGCGCACCAAGCTCATCGCCGCCCGCATCGCGACCGATGCCGGATGCGCCATGGCGATCGCCCTCGGCAAGACGGAGCGCCCGCTGCGCTCGCTCCTCGACGGGGCGCGCTGCACCTGGTTCCAGCCGGCGCCCGAGGGGCGGACGGCGCGCAAGCGCTGGATCGCGGGGCGCCTGCAGCCGATGGGCGTGCTGGTGGTGGATGCCGGGGCGGCGCGGGCGCTGGCCCAGGGGCGGTCCCTGCTGCCGGCCGGGGTGCGGGCGGTGGAGGGCCAGTTCCACCGGGGCGATCCGCTCTCGGTCCGCGACCCGGCGGGGCGGGAGCTGGCGCGGGGCCTCTCGGCCTATGACAGCGCCGACGCCGCGCGGATCATCGGTCACCGCAGCGACGAGATCGAGGAGATCCTGGGCTGGCGCGGGCGGGACGAGATCATCCACCGGGATGACCTGGTGATCCTGTAGAGGACGATCCGCGGAGGCGGCCTCGCCGGAGCGGTGAATCGTCCTCTCAGACGCGGCGGAAGCGTGATCCCGGTCGCGGGATCGCGCTGGAGCGGACGATCGGCGAAGGCGGGATCGCCGGCGCGGTGAATCGTCCTCTCAGACGCGGCGGAAGCGTGATCCCGTGTGAGGGGATCACGCCGGAGCCGCGGGGTCGCCCTGGCCGGCATCGGCCAGGGCGCGAAGGCGGCGTTCCCCGACGCCGCAGCGCGGGGCCTCGGCCGGGGCGGCCCGCGAGCCGCCCCGGCCGACCGTCGCCCAGGCTCACTGATGCGCCAGGATGGCCAGCAGCAGCAGGGCGACGATGTTGGTGATCTTGATCATCGGGTTCACGGCGGGGCCCGAGGTGTCCTTGTACGGGTCGCCCACCGTGTCGCCGGTGACGGCGGCCTTGTGGGCGTCGCTGCCCTTGCCGCCATAGTGGCCTTCCTCGATGTACTTCTTGGCGTTGTCCCAGGCGCCGCCGCCCGTCGTCATCGAGATGGCGACGAAGAGCCCGGTGACGATGACGCCGAGCAGCATGGCGCCGAGGGCGGCCAGCGCGTCCGCCTTGCCGGCGATGGCGTAGACCACGAAGAAGCAGACGATCGGCGAGAGCACCGGCAGCAGCGAGGGGATCATCATCTCCCGGATCGCCGAGCGCGTGAGCATGTCCACCGCGCGACCGTAATCGGGCCGGTCGGTGCCTTCCATGATCCCGGGCTTCTCCTTGAACTGGCGCCGGACTTCCTCGACGACGGACTGCGCCGCGCGGCCCACCGCCGTCATGCTCATGCCGCCGAAGAGGTAGGGCAGCAGGCCGCCGAACAGCAGCCCGACCACGACGTAGGGGTTGGCGAGGCTGAAATCGACGCGCCCGATCCCCTGGAAGAAGCTGTAGGTCGTGCTCGTCGCGTTCGCCATGAAGTAGTTCAGGTCCTGCGTGTAGGCGGCGAAGAGCACCAGCGCGCCGAGGCCGGCGGAGCCGATGGCGTAGCCCTTGGTGACGGCCTTCGTCGTGTTGCCCACGGCGTCGAGCGCGTCGGTGCTGACGCGCACCTCCTTGGGCAGGCCCGCCATCTCGGCGATGCCGCCGGCGTTGTCGGTGACCGGGCCGAAGGCGTCGAGCGCCACGATCATGCCCGCGATGGCGAGCATGGTCGTGGTGGCGACCGCGATGCCGTAGAGGCCCGCGAGCCCGTAGGACATGATCACGCCGGCGACGATGACCAGCGCGGGGAGGGCGGTGGATTCCATCGAGACCGCGAGGCCGCGGATCACGTTGGTGCCGTGGCCGGTCTGCGAGGCCTCGGCGATGGCCTTCACGGGCCGGCCGTTGATGCCGGTGTAGTATTCCGTGATGACGATGATCGCCGCCGTGACGGCGAGGCCGACCACGCCGCAGAGCCACAGGCTGAAGGCGCCGAAGCTCTTGCCGCCGACGGTGACGCTGCCGAAGCCCCAGATGATGAAGGACAGCGGCAGGAGGGCGACGAGCGAGAGCGCGCCGGTGACGATCAGGCCGCGGTACAGCGCGCCCATGATGGAGTTGTTTGCGGGCAGCTTCACGAAGTAGGTGCCGGCGATCGAGGTGATGACGCAGACGGCGCCGATGGCGAGCGGGTAGAGCATGCCGCGCCACTGCGCCGCCGTGTCGGTGAAGGCGATGGCGGCGAGCACCATGGTGGCGACCGCGGTGACCGCGTAGGTCTCGAACAGGTCGGCCGCCATGCCGGCGCAGTCGCCCACGTTGTCGCCCACATTGTCGGCGATGGTGGCGGGGTTGCGGGGGTCGTCCTCGGGGATGCCGGCCTCGACCTTGCCGACCATGTCGCCGCCGACGTCGGCGCCCTTGGTGAAGATGCCGCCGCCGAGGCGGGCGAAGATCGAGATCAGCGAGGCGCCGAAGCCGAGGGCGACGAGGCTGTCGATGACGACGCGGCTGTTCGGATCGTGGCCGGCGATGATGACGAGGAGGAAGAAGTAGACGGCGACGCCGAGCAGGGCGAGGCCCGCGACGAGCATCCCGGTGATGGCGCCCGCCTTGAAGGCGACGTCGAGGCCGCCGGCCAGCGAGGTCGTGGCGGCGTGCGCGGTGCGGACATTGGCGCGCACCGAGACGTTCATGCCGATGATGCCGGCCGCCCCCGAGAGCACCGCGCCGATCAGGAAGCCGATGGCGACGGCCGCGCCCAGCAGCAGCCAGACGAGGACGAAAAGGACCGCGCCCACGATGGCGATGGTCATGTACTGGCGGCGGAGATAGGCGCTGGCGCCTTCCTGCACGGCCTTCGCGATTTCCTGCATCCGGGGCGTTCCCGGATCACGCCCCATCACGTCCTTGGCCGTCACGATCCCGTAATAGATCGAGGCGCAGCCCAGGATGATGATGAGAAGCAAGGCGACGGTCACCACGTCCGTATTCCCCCTTCATGTTTTCGGCGAGGCTTCTGCACCCTCGCTCGGGCGGAAGCTTGCGGGAGAGCGTGCGCCGCGGCAACCCGGCGTTTGCGGCGCCCGCGCGCGGATCGGCCCGGCGCGCGGGATCCGTCGGCGGCCAGGCACCGCGCGCCACCGGACGCGCCCGGCGGGTCCCGGTGAGCGGCGGCGCGGTCGCGCGAGCGGCACCGGGCCGGAGGGGGAGGTGCCTCGGGCGGTCGGTGCCGGGGACGTGCGGGGCGGGCGCGGCCGAGACCGGCCGGGGCGCTCGATGCCTGGGCATTCCCGACGAGAGGTCGGTCGGGGACGTTCGGCGCCCGCTTCGCGTCGCCCCCCCGAGGGCGACGTCCCCCAGGGCGATATCGAGGGGTTCGACCGGCGCCGCTACGCGATGACCGCCAGCTCCTCCTGCGCCATGCGCGCCTTCAGCGCGAGGGCGGCGGCGTAGTAGTCGGTCGCGGTCGAGGCGCAAGGCAGGTTGGCGGCGCCCGGGCGGCCGGCGGCGGCCGCGATGGCGAGGCGCGCCACGGCCTCCACCCCGGCCGAGGCCGGATAGGGGGAGATGCCGCCGCTCGCGAGGTCGGTCCAGGCCGGGCGGTAGGGATGACGGGGCGAGGCCCAGAAGCGCGCGGCCTGGGCGACCGCGCCGTCCATGTGCCCGACCCAGAGCAGGTTGAGCGGGACGCGGACGGCGTCGAAGCCGAACCGGGCCGGGCGCGGCGTCCAGGGGGTGGGTCCGCCGGGCCGCAGCTCGATCCAGTCGGCCGGGAGCGACCAGGGGCCGAAGCCGGCGGTGAGGAGCCGGTGGCCGGAGACGGCAAGTTCTGCCCAGCCCTGGCCCGGAAAGGCGCGCTCCAGCGCGCGGAGGGCGGGGAAGACGTAGTAGGACGGGTTCGTGACGGGCGAGGGTCCGTTGTCGAAGCCGATCCGCCCCGGCAGCAGGATGGGCCCGGCCGGGCCGCGCCGGACGCATTGCGAGCGGATCGCGAAGGCCGTCAGCCGGGCGCGTTCCTGCCACTCAGGCACGCGCCACCGCGCCGCGCCGCGCAGCAGCGCCCAGGCGAAGACGAGGTCCCCGTCGGTCGCGTTGTTCGGGTCGGTCACCGCGCTGACGCGCGGGTCGTAGCGCCAGGCGAGGAGCGGGTTGCCCGGCAGGCGCAGCGTGCGCTCGGTCCAGGCCAGGATCGCCTCGAAGGCGGCGCGGTCGTCGTGCCGCTCGGCCAGCAGCATGCCGTAGGACTGGCCCTCGGAATGCGAGATGTGGCCGTTGCCGGTGTCGGCGACGCGTCCGTCCGGCAGCACGTAGCGCGCCTTGAAGGACGTCCAGCCGCGATCCGGGTTCGGTGCGGTGGGCAGGAGGACAGGCGCCGCCAAGAGGGCCTGCCTACGCGAAAGAAAAGGAGCCATGAGGCACCTCGGCACGCGCGCCGCCACGTCCTGTCACGGCTGCGTCTCAAGACGCCCGCAACCTTTTGTTGAGGTGCGGCAGATATTGCCTAGCCCCCGGCAAAATGCAACCCCCGGTTGTGTGACGCAACCTCAGATTGTGTTCGGGAATGTCAGGCAGGGGCCCTGGAGCGGGCACGCCCGGCCCCGCGCGTCGCGCGGTGCCCTCGCGCGGCGGCCCGATCTGTGGTTCTCACCGCGCGCGAAACCCTCGACGTGGAGAGACCATGCGCATCGAAGCCATCCCCATCGGCAAGAACCCGCCCGAGGACTTGAACGTCATCGTCGAGGTCGGCGTGGGGGGTGAGCCCATCAAGTACGAGCTCGACAAGGATGCCGGCACTTTGTTCGTCGATCGTTTCCTGCACACGCCGATGCGCTATCCGGGCAATTACGGATTCGTGCCGCACACGCTCTGCGGCGATGGCGACCCGCTCGACGTGCTGGTGGCGAACACGCGCCCGATCGCGCCGGGGGCGGTGATCAACGTGCGGCCGGTGGGCGTCCTTAAGATGGAGGACGATGGCGGGATGGACGAGAAGATCATCGCCGTGCCGTCGCCCAAGCTGACGAAGCGGTACCAGCACGTCGTCAGCTACACCGACCTGCCGCAGATCACGCTCGACCAGATCCGCCACTTCTTCGAGCACTACAAGGATCTGGAGCCCGGGAAGTGGGTGAAGGTGCTGGGCTGGGGCGATGCCGACGAGGCGCGGCGCTACGTCCTCGAATCCATCGAGCGCCACAAGCAGCAGTCCTGGCCGGCGCATGAGCGCCGGAAGCCGTCGGAAGGCTGACCCCGCGGCGGTCGGCCGCCGGGCGGCTCTGCGGCACCCGTCCTGGCGCGGGCCGTGGCGCCGGTCGTCGCGGACCGGCTGCCCGGCGCGCCCGTCGC
>JAIEOO010000417.1 GCA_019750475.1 Acetobacteraceae bacterium
GCCGCGGCCGCCGGGTGGCGCCCCCGGCGCGGCGGCGCCAGGGGGCGGGGCCGCGGCCCGATGATCTCCGCCGTCTTCGTCCGCCGCCCGCGGCTCGCCATCGTCATCTCCATCGTGCTGACGCTGGCGGGGCTTCTCTCGCTGACACGCATTCCCGTCGCGCAGTTCCCCGACATCGTCCCGCCCGTGGTGCAGGTCACCGCCCGCTATCCGGGGGCGTCGGCCACCGTCGTCGAAAGCACCGTCGCCCAGCTGATCGAGACGGCCGTGAACGGCGCCGACCGCATGCTCTACATGCGGTCGAACAGCGCCAATGACGGGTCCTACAGCCTCGCGGTCACCTTCGCGCTCGGCACCAACCCCGACATCAACACGGTGAACGTGAACAACCGCGTCCAGGGCATCCTGGCGCGGTTGCCGCAGGAGGTGCAGCGCAGCGGCGTGACCGTGCGCAAGCAGTCCTCGGCCGTGCTCATGTTCCTGGGCGTCTCCTCCGCCAATCCGGAGCACACGCCGCTCTTCATCTCGAACTACGTCACGATCAACATGCTCGACGCCCTGCGCCGCCTGCCCGGCGTGGGCGACGCGCAGATGTTCGGCGCGCAGGACTACTCCATGCGCGTCTGGTTCGAGGTGGACCGGCTGAACAGCCTGCAGCTGACCACGCAGGAGGTCATCGCCGCCATCCAGGCGCAGAACGTCCAGGCCGCGGTCGGCCGCATCGGCGCCCGGCCGACGAGCGACGAGCAGCAGTTCCAGTTCAACATCCAGACCCAGGGGCGCCTGGTCACGCCGGAGGAGTTCGGCGCCATCGTCATCCGCGCCGCCGCGGACGGTTCGACGCTGCGGGTGCGCGACGTCGCGCGGGTCGAGCTCGGCGCGGCCAACATGGATGTGGAGGCGCGGCTGAACGGCCAGTCCACCGTCTCCATGGGCATCTACCTCTCGCCCGGGGCGAACGCCGTGCAGGTGGCCCGCGCCGTGCGCGAGACGCTGGCCAGCATGGGAGAGCGCTTCCCGCAGGGGCTGCGCACCACCATCATCTACGACACGACGGACTTCGTGCTCGACACCATGCACGAGGTGATCAAGACCCTGATCGAGGCCTTCATCCTCGTCGTCATCGTCGTGTACCTGTTCCTCGGCTCGATGCGGGCGACGATCATCCCGACCGTCGCCGTGCCCGTCTCCCTCATCGGCACCTTCGCGGTGCTGCTGATGCTGGGCTTCTCCGCCAACACCATCTCCCTCCTCGCGATGGTGCTCGCCATCGGGATCGTCGTTGACGACGCCATCGTCGTCGTCGAGAACGTCGAGCGCGTCCTGGAGGAGGAGCCTGAGCTGACGCCCGCCCAGGCCACGATCAAGGCGATGGGCGAGATCACCGGGCCGATCATCGCCATCACCCTCGTGCTGCTCTCGGTGTTCGTGCCGATCGGGCTGATCCCGGGCGTGTCCGGCGTGCTGTTCCAGCAATTCGCCGTGACGATCTCGGTCGCGATGGTGATCTCGGCGATCAACGCGCTGACGCTCTCGCCCGCGCTCTGCGCCATCGTGCTGAAGCATGGCGGGCCGAAGCGCGGCCCGATCAGGTACGTGCTGCGGGCCATCGACAAGGTGCGGGACGGCTATGCCTGGATCGTCGGCAAGCTGGTCCGCGTCGCGATCCTCGCCATCCCGCTGACGGCGGTCATCGCCTTCGGCATCTACGAGGCGTCGAAGCGCACCCCGCAGGGCTTCCTCCCGGCGGAGGACCAGGGCGCCTTCTTCGTGCAGGTCCAGCTTCCCCAGGGCGCCTCGGTCGAGCGCACCCGCGCGGCGACCATCGACGTGGAGCGCGTGCTGCGCTCCAACGACGCGATCGAGAACATCTTCTCCATCATCGGCTTCTCCTTCATCGATGGCGGGGCGCAGTCGAACTCGGCCTTCCTCGTCGGGCGCCTCAAGCCCTTCGACCAGCGGACGACGCCGCAATCCTCGGTCTTCGCCGCGATCGGGCAGGTCTTCGGCTTCGGCGCGCAGTACCGCCCGGCCAACGTCTTCGCCTTCAACGTCCCACCCATCCTCGGCCTCGGCACCGGCGGCGGCTTCGAATACCAGTTGCAGGACTTCGAGGGACGCGACCCGGTCGAGCTCGGCGGGGCGATGCTCGCGATGATGGTCTCCGCCAACCAGGACCCGCGCCTCGTCGGCGTGTTCTCCACCTTCTCTCCGACGACGCCCTCGCTCTACCTCGACATCGACCGCGACAAGGCGCAGGCGCTCGGCATCCGGATCTCGGACGTGTTCACCACGCTCCAGGCCTCGCTCGGCGGTTTCTACGTCAACGACTTCAACCTGTTCGGCCGCACCTGGCAGGTGAACATCCAGGCCGAGGCAGCGGATCGCGACGACATCCCGGACATCTGGCGCCTGCAGGTGCGCAACTCGCGCAACCAGATGGTGCCGCTGCGCTCCTTCGCCGATGTGCGCGTCGTCCTCGGGCCGCAGACCATCCAGCGCTACAACAACTACCGCTCGCTGACCCTGCTCGGGCAGGGGCGCCCGGGCATCTCCTCGGGCGACGCGCTCGCCGCGATGGAGGAGGTCTCGCGCCGCGTCCTTCCCTCGGGCTACGGCTTCGAATGGACGGGCACGGCCTATCAGGAGAAGCAGGCGGCGGGGCAGACCGGGGCGCTGATCGGCCTCGCGCTGCTCTTCGCCTACCTCTTCCTCGTGGCCCTCTACGAGAGCTGGACCATCCCGATCCCCGTGCTGCTCTCGGTCACGGTGGGCGGCCTCGGCTCCTACGCGGCCCTCATGATCGCGGGGCTGCCGCTGACGGTCTACGCGCAGATCGGCCTCGTCGTGCTGATCGCGCTCGCGGCCAAGAACGGCATCCTGATCATCGAATTCGCGAAGGAGCGCCGCGAAGCCGGGATGGATGTGCGCGAGGCGGCGGTGATGGGCGCGCGGATGCGGTTCCGCGCCGTGATGATGACGTCCTTCGCCTTCATCCTCGGCCTCGTGCCGCTCATCACCGCGTCGGGTGCGGCGGCGCTGTCGCGGCAGGCGGTGGGCATGCCGGTCTTCGGCGGCATGCTGGCGGCCTCGGTCATCGGGATCTTCTTCATCCCCATGCTTTACGTGGTGTTCCAGACGATGCGCGAGCGCGTGAAGGGGGCGTTCGGGCGCCGGGAGCCGGTGGCGCACTAGACCCGGCGCCCGGGGTCCGCTCCCTCCATCCCGGCCCGGCGCGCCGGGTGGAAGGGCGCCGCTGGACCGGGGAGGGGCGGGGGTAAAGCCGGCCCGCGCGGCGTCGCGGCCCCGCCCTCCCGGTTCGCCCGGGTTCGGCTTATCGTCTGGCCATGCTGAACGGCCGCCGCATCCTGTTGATCGTCTCGGGCAGCGTCGCCGCCTTCAAGGCGCTGATGCTCGTCCGGCTCCTGCGGGCCGAGGGGGCGGAGGTCCGCGGCGTGCTGACCGCCGGCGGCGCGCGCTTCGTCACGAAGGAGGCGCTGGCCGCCATCACCGGCCAGCCCGTGCAGGATGATCTGTGGGCGGCGGAAGCCGAGATCGGCCATATCCGCCTGGCCCGCTGGGCGGACGCCGTGGTGGTGGCGCCCGCGAGCGCCGACCGCCTGGCGCGGATGGCGGTGGGACTGGCCGACGACCTGGCGGGTTGCGTCCTGCTCGCGACGCGGGCGCCGGTGCTGATCGCCCCCGCCATGAACCCCGCCATGTGGGAGCACGCGGCGACGCGGGCGAATCTCGCCACGCTGGAGGGACGCGGCGTGCGCCGGGTGGGCCCGGGCGTGGGCGCCATGGCGGAGCCCGAGAGCGGCGAGGGCCGCCTCGCCGAACCGGAGGAGATGCTGGCGGCGATCCGGGCGATGTTCGCCGACGGGCCGCTGAGCGGGCGGCACGTGCTGGTGACGAGCGGCCCGACGCACGAGCCCATCGACCCCGTGCGCTACATCGCCAACCGCTCGAGCGGGAGGCAGGGCCACGCGATCGCGGCCGCGCTCGCCGCGCTGGGGGCCCGCGTGACGCTGGTGAGCGGGCCGGTGACGATCCCCGATCCGCCCGGCGTCGCGGTGCGGCGCGTCGAGAGCGCGCGGGAGATGCTGGCCGCCTGCGAGGCCGCGCTGCCGGCCGATGCCGCGATCTGCGCCGCCGCCGTCGCCGATTGGCGCGTGGCGCGGGAGGCCGGCCAGAAGCTCAAGAAGGAGCCGGGCGCTTCGGCCCCGGTGCTGGAGATGGCGCTGAACCCCGACATCCTGGCGACGCTGTCGCGTCACGGGCAGCGCCCGCGGCTGGTGGTGGGCTTCGCCGCCGAGACGGAGACGGTGGTGGATCACGCGCGGACGAAGCTGGCCCGGAAGGGCTGCGACTGGATCGTGGCGAACGACGTCTCGGGCGACGTGATGGGGGGCGCGGAGAATGCGGTGCACATCGTGACGCCGGACGGCGTGGAGGACTGGCCCCGGCTCCCGAAGGAGGAGGTGGCGCGCCGCCTGGCCGCCCGCGTGGCGGCGGCGCTGGCATGAAGGTGCTGGTGCAGCGCCTGCCCCGCGCCGAGGGGCTGCCCCTGCCCGGCTACGCGACCGAGGGCGCGGCCGGAATGGACCTCGTCGCGGCCGAGGCCGCGACGCTGCCGCCCGGTGGCCGCGCCCTGGTCCGGACGGGGCTGTGCATCGCCCTGCCGGACGGCTTCGAGATGCAGGTGCGGCCCCGCAGCGGCCTGGCGCTCAAGCACGGCGTCACCGTGCTGAACGCCCCCGGGACGGTGGATGCCGATTACCGCGGCGAGGTGGGGGTGATCCTGCTGAACACCGGCGCCGAGCCCTTCGCGGTGGCCCGGGGCGACCGCATCGCCCAGGCGGTCTTCGCGCCGGTGACGCGCGCCAGCTGGGAGGAGGTGGTGGTCCTGCCCGAGACGCAGCGGGGGACGGGGGGGTTCGGGAGCACGGGGCGGGGTTGACGCAGCAGGACCAGAACATTACCGGTGCGTCATTCACCCTTAACCCGCATCGGTTGCGCGGTCTCCTCGAGAGGACGTAGCCCATGATCCGTATCGCCGCCCTCCCGGTTGTTCTGCTCGCCGCGGCCTGCGCCGGTGGCCCGGCCCCGCAGCAGCCGTCGGCGGCCGCGGCCCTCGCCATCGTGAGCGACCCTGCCGGCGCGGCCTGCGAGGTGCGGCGGCAGGGATCGCTGCTGGCCAGCGTCCCCAGCACGCCTGCCGAGGTCCAGGTCACGCGCTCCATGCACGACATCGTCGTCACCTGTGAACGCGCCGGCCATCAGGCGGCGTCCCACACGCTCTCACCGCGCGTGACGGGCGAGCAGCAGGCGTTGATGGCGGGCGCCCTCCTCGGTGGCGGGGTGGCCGGGCTCATCGGCATGGCGATGTCGGGCGCTCTCGCAGGCGATTACGAGCCGGCCGTTTCCCTGATTCTGGTTCCGAGCCACCTGACCACAGCCGAGCAGCGCGCGAACTGGTTCGCCGAACGCCGCCAGGCGCTCGCTCAGCAGAAGCAGGAGGAGCTGGCGGCGCTGCGGACCCGCTGCGCCGCGACCCCTGGCCCGGCCTGCGAGGAGGAAATCGCTCGCGCGCAGACCCGCATGGAGACGGCGCTGCGTGGGCTGGACCAGCAGCGCGCGACCGTCGCGGGGAGCTGAGGCGTATCGGCCTCCGGCCGGGTCGGGCGAGCGGACCCGGCCGCGCCCGTGCAGGACGGCACGCCCGGGGCACCCTCGACGCCGAAAGGTCACCCACTCGGCGCCGGCAGATCAAATTGTACGAGTTCGCGTGTTTTTTGCGTCTTGTCGCCCTGCATCTCGTTGCGATGCATGAAATCCGAGCTTAAGCTTCTCCTTGACGGAACAGTTCCGTCTGAGGAGACGCCATGTTTCGATGCCTTGCCCTTCTCGGGCTTCTGCTGACCACCGCCTGCGCCACGGTCACTTCCGGAACGACACAGAACATCACGGTCACGAGCGAACCCTCGGGCGCCGTCTGCCGTCTCGAACGCGACGGCGCGACGGTGGGCGTGGTCAACCCGACGCCCGGCTCGGTCAACATCAGCCGCTCGACGAGGGACCTGACCGTCCGCTGCGAGCGCGAGGGCTTCCAGCCGGGCGTCCGCACCATTTCGGCCGGCTTCCAGGCCATGACGCTCGGCAACATCATCCTGGGCGGCGTGGTCGGCATCGTCGTGGACGCGGCGTCGGGCGCGGTCTCGCAATACGAGCCCAATCTGCATGTCGTGCTCCCGCCCGCCCAGCTCGGCGGTCAGGCGCGTGACGAGTGGTTCGACGCGCGTCGGCGCGAGATCACCGCCCGCTTCGACGAGCGCATCGCCGCCGTCCGCGGAAGCTGCACCGGGCGCCGCCAGAACGACCCGGCCTGCGCGCAGGCCGTGACCGCCCTTCAGCAGCAGCGCGACCTGGAGCTCCGCATGCTCGACGACGAGCGCCGGACGGGACGGCCCGGCGGGGTCTGATCCGCGCCGGATGACGCTGCGCGGGGGGGATGCCATATCCCCCCCATGAACCTCGACTTCACCGAAGCCGAAATCCAGCGCTTCTCGCGCCACATCCTGCTCAGGGAAGTGGGCGCCATCGGCCAGGCGAAGCTGCGCGCGGCGCGGGTGCTGGTCGTGGGCGCGGGGGGCCTCGGCTCGCCGCTCGCGCTCTACCTCGCGGCGGCGGGCGTCGGCACGATCGGCCTCGTGGACCATGACAGGCTGGAGCTGTCGAACCTCCAGCGGCAGATCGCGCACACCACGGCCCGCCTCGGCCGGAACAAGGCCGAGAGCGCGGCCGAGGCCATGCAGGCCCTCAACCCCGATTGCCGCGTCGAGATCCATGCCCGCCGGATGGATGCCGATGCCGCGCGGGAGCTGATCCCGCGCTACGACGTCATCTGCGACGGCACCGACAACTTCCCGACGCGCTTCCTGCTCGGCGATGCGTGCCACCTGCTCGGCCGCCCGCTGGTGAGCGCCGCGGTGCTGCGCTTCGAGGGGCAGTTGTCCGTCTTCCGCGCGCATGAGGGCGCGCCGCACCCCTGCCATCGCTGCCTCAACCCCGAGATGCCGCCGGAAGGCCTGGTGCCGAGCTGTTCGGAGGCCGGGGTGCTGGGCGCCGTGGTGGGCGTCATGGGCACGCTCCAGGCGACCGAGGTGCTGAAGCTGATCCTGGAGGTGGGGGACGGCATGTCCGGCCGGCTGCTGCTGTGGGACGCGCTCGACATGCGGTTCCGCACCGTGCGGCTGCGGCGGGACCCGGCCTGCGCCCTGTGCGGGGAGCGCGCGACGATCCGGGACCTCTCGGCGCATGGGCACGCGCCGGCCCTGGTCTGCGCCGCCCCGTGACCGCGCCGAGGCCGCTCGGCCTGCTGCTGATCTCGGGCGGGCATGAGCGCGCGCATTACGCGCTCGTGCTGGCGACCGGCGCGGCGGCGGTCGGGCGGGAGGTGACGCTCTTCGCGACCAACGCTGGCTGCCGGCTTCTCCTGGCTGATGCGCCCCTGGTCGGGGATGCGCGCGAGGACGCGCTGGCCGCGGCCGGCGTCGCGGGCATCGCCACGCTGCTCGACGCCGCGCGGGAGCTGGGGGTGCGGGTGATCGCCTGCGATGCCGGGCTGCGCGCCGAGGGGCTGGAGCGCGCTGCGCTCGCCCCCGGGGTCGAGGTGGCAGGGGTGGTCACCTTCCTCGCGGCGGTGGGGGACGGGCAGGTGATCACGTTGTGAGCGCCTGGACGCCATGTCTCGGCTTGACCCGAACCGGGGCGGCACGGCATCGAAGGCGATCGGGGGCAGCACCCTCGCAGGGGACGCTATGGGGGCTTTCCGGATCGGCGGGCGGCGCGGGGGCGCCGGGCTCGCCCTGATGGTGATGGTGGGGCTCGGCCTCGCGGCGCCGGCGCGCGGGCAGGTCCTGCTCGCGCAATCGCAGCTCGGCGGGCAGCAGCCGGCCGTGGCGCCGCCGCGCGCCGCCCAGCCCGCGCCGGCATCCGGTGCCCCGGCGCAGCCCCGGCCTCAGGCCCAGACGCCCCGCAGCGGTTCGCAAGCCGGCACGACGCCATCGGGCGGCCAGCAGGCGCGTCCCGCCCAGGGGCAGGCGCGGCCCGCGGGCCAGCAGGCGAACCGCACCCCGGCCCAACGGCAGGCCGACG
>JAIEOO010000352.1 GCA_019750475.1 Acetobacteraceae bacterium
GGGAGCCACGGGCTCCCCGGACCCCTGCGAATCCTTTGGGGATTGGGGAGGGGCCGAAGTGCCCCTCCCCAATCCCCGACAAACGATCCGTGGGTCCAGGGGGCCGTGCCCCCTGGCGGGGAGGGTTTGGGAGGGGCAGCGCCCCTCCCAGCAGCCCCACCTCAGGGCGCCGTGCCGAAGCTCCGGTGCAGCACCCGGTCGCCCACGCGCAGGTTCAGCCGTTCGGCGATGCCCCCCTTCAGTTCGAGGGTGGCGCGGACCGGTCCGTTGCTCTCGATCGTGGCGAGGCTGAGCGGGACGGCGCGTTCGTGGATGCGGTGGATGCGGCCGTCGGCGGCGATGAACACCATGTCGAGCGGGATGAGGGTGTTGCGCATCCACATGGCGCTCTCGCGCGGGGATCCCCAGTCGAACAGCATGCCTTCGTCGTCGGCCATCTCGCGGCGGAACATCATGCCGATCATCTGGTCTTCGGGGCGGACGGCCATTTCCACCCGGAAGCTGTGGCGCGTTCCGTCGCGGGTGACGATGACGAGCGGTTCCTCGCGCAGGCGCGGCTGGGGCCGGTCCACCCCGGGTTGGGCGGTCGCGGCGGCGGGGAGGAGGCTGGCGACGAGGAGGAGGAGGCGGCGGTGCATGGCCGGCATCATGCCACGGCGCGGATGGTGTCCGGCAAGGCCCCTCGCGCGGCGGCGACGGCGTCCAGAATGGCGGGGCGGACCAGGCCTTCGCGGGGCGCGTCGAGGAGCGTGGCGAACCAGTGTTCGGGCGGGTTGCGCCCGGCGGCGCGGGACCAGGTGAGGCCGCGCAGCACCGCTTCCGCGGCGGGTGGCAGGCGCTCCGGTGGGACGATGCCGTTGAGCGTCGCCCAGCCGAGGGTCCAGCAGCGCGCGACGGTCCAGGGGTTGTAGCCGCCACCGCCCAGCAGGATGAAGCGCGGCGCCGCGTTCCTCACCGCCCGGATCACCTCCCGGTGGGCGTTGTTCGAGAGCGCGAGGCGGGCGAGGGGGTCTTCCTCCAGGGCGTCGGCCCCGCATTGCAGCATGATCGCCTGGGGTTGCAGCGCCTCGATCAGCGGCAGGATCGCGCCGTGGAGCACGGCGCGCATCTCGCTGTCGTTGAAGCCTTCGGGGACGGGGATGTTGAGGGCGCCCGGCTGGCTGGCTTGGCCCGTGAAGGGCCAGCGGTCGCGCTCGTGGACGGAGAGGGTGGTGACGCGCGGGTCGTCCAGGAAGGCCGATTCCACGCCGTCGCCGTGATGCGCGTCGATGTCGAGGTAGAGGATGCGCTCGAAGCCGGCGTCGCGCCATGCCAGCAGTCCGAGCACGGCGTCGTTGAGGTAGCAGAAGCCGCTGGCGCGGTCGCGCAGGCCGTGATGCGTGCCGCCCCCGGGGACGTGGAAGCGGCCGCCCTCCGCCGCGCTGAGGCGGGCGGCGAGGGTGGTCCCGCCGGCGCCGGTGGCGGGGCGGCGGAACACCTCGCGGTAGATGGGATTGCCGTTGGCGCCGATGCCGAAGCGCGCCTTGTCCTCGGCGCTGATGGTCTGCGTCGCCTCGGCGCGCTGGAGGGCCGCGACGTAGTCGGCGTCGTGGAAGCGGGTGAGCTCGGCGGGGGTGGCGCGCGGGCTGTCGATGTCGTGCGCGGGCGTCACCCAGCCGAGGGCGCGGATGAGGTCGAGCGTCGTGGAGACGCGCGGGATGGCGAGCGGGTGCTTCGGTCCGTAGGTGGAGCCGCGGTAGATCTCGCTGCCGATCAGGCGGGGGAGCATGGCCGGTGATGTCGTCGGCGATGCTCCCGTGGCAAGCGCCAGCTTGTCAGACCTTCTGCGGCATTCCGGTCGGGATCACCGTCCGCACCAGGCTCGCGTCCAGTTCCTCGTATTCGTGGTAGCCGATGGTGGCGTAGAGCTCGGCGCGGGTCTGCATCCGGTCCACCGCGCCCTGGGTGCCGCCCTCGGCCGCGATCTGCTGGTAGAGGCCTTCCCACGCCTTGGCCGCGACCCGCAGGTGGGAGACCGGCCAGATCACCATGGAATAGCCCATGGCCTGGAACTCGTCCGCGGTGAAGAAGGGCGTGCGGCCGAACTCCGTCATGTTCGCCAGCAGCTTCACGCCCGGCATCCGCCGCGCGAATTCGCGGAACATCTCGGCCGTCGTCAGCGCCTCTGGGAAGATCGCGTCCGCCCCGGCGTCGAGGTAGCGCTTCGCGCGGTCGACCGCCGCGTCCATGCCTTCGGAGGCGACGGCGTCGGTGCGGGCGATGACGTAGAGGTGCCGCCGCGCCCGCCGCGCCGCCGCGACCTTCGCGCACATCTCGTCGGCGGAGGCGAGCTTCTTGTCGTTCAGGTGCCCGCACTTCTTGGGCAGGAGCTGGTCCTCGAGGTGGACGGCGCCGGCCCCCGCATCCTCGAAGCTGCGGACCATGTGCATGACGTTGAGCGCCTCGCCATAGCCGGTGTCGCCGTCCACCAGCAGCGGCAGGCCGGTGGCGCGCGCCACCTGGCGGATGAAGAAGCCCACGTCCTCGATGGTGATCATGCCGAGGTCGGGCAGCCCCATCGTCGCCGACATGGCCGCACCCGAGAGATACAGCGCCTCGAACCCCTCCTTCTTCGCCAGCAGCCCGGCGAGGCCGAGATGCGCGCCCGGCATGCGCAGGATCTGCGGCCGGTCGAGCAGCGCGCGGAAGCGCTCGCCCGCCGGTTCGGTGGGCAGGTCGGCGCCGATCACGTAGGGCATGGGGTTCTGGCCTTTCCTCGATTTCGGCGCGGAAGGTGCCGCCCAACGACCCGGCGGGCAAGCGGGCCCGACCGCGCTTGACCGAAGGGGGCGTCGCGTCGCATCTGCCGCGCCATGCAGGCCTCCTGGCGCCTCCTGCGAGGCTTCGTTCCCTTCACGCCCTACGACTATGCCGGCCGGCACGAGGCCTGCGCCTTGTGCGGCAGCCGCGAAAGCCTGCCGCTGTCCCGTCACGACCGGCGGCTCAAGCGGCTGACGACGGTGGTGTGCGCCGGCTGCGGGCTGGTGCGGACCGACCCCATGCCGACCGAGTCGGAGCTGGCCGAGTATTACCGCCACCACTACCGGGCCGATTACCAGCTCGTCGGCACCAAGCCCCCGCGCCGTCACCTGAAGCGCACGCGGGATGAGGCCGTGCGCCGGGCGGACCTCCTCGCGCCGCTGCTGCCGCCGGGCCCGCGCGTGCTGGACTACGGTTCCGGCAGCGGGGAGTTCCTGGCCGAGGGCGCCCGGCGCGGCTGGCGCGTGGAAGGCGTCGAGCCGGGGGAGGCCTACGCCACCCACGCCCAGGGCCTCGGGCTGACGGTCCATCCCGCGCTGCCCGAGGGCGCCGGTCCCTTCGACGCGATCACCAGCCACCACGTCTTCGAGCATCTGCGCGACCCCGCGGCGGTCCTCGAGACCCTCGCGGCCGCGCTGGCGCCGGAGGGGGTGCTGTATCTCTCGGTGCCCGACATGGGCCCCTCCCAGCGCCCCGCCTTCGACCGGCTGCATTTCGCCCATGTGCACGGCTTCGTGCCGGCGACGCTCGATCTGCTCGCGGCGCGGGCCGGCCTCGTGCTCGACCCGCGCGTGCCGCGGGCCGGCACCACCGCCGTCTACCGCAAGGGCGACGCCGCCTTCCGGCCCGACCCCACGCTCGCGGCCCGCATCCGCGCCGGCTTCAACATGGTGGACCCGGTGCGGCACATCGTGACCTTCGGCTGGCTCGCCCCCAGCCTGCGGCGGTGGAAGCGCGACATCCGGGACAGCTTCGCACGCCGTTGATCCGGAGCGGCAGCGGGCGCAGCATCGCCTCCCGTGCCGGAGGAAGCCATCCATGCGTTCCCTCATCCCCGTCGCCGCCGCGCTGCTGGCCGGGCCCGCCCTGGCCCAGACCGCGGCGCCCAGCGCCAACCTCGCGGACGAAGGCCGCCGCCTCGCCGAGCAATGGTGCAGCGCCTGCCACGCCGTGGCCCCCAACGCCCAGCCGCCGCAGGGGGACTCCACGCCGGGCTTCGCCGGCGTCGCCGCCATGCCCTCCACGACCGAGATGTCGCTCCGCGTCTTCCTGCAGACGCCGCATGCCGGGATGCCGAACTTCCAGCTCTCCCGGCAGCAGACCGACGCCGTGGTCGCCTACATCCTGTCGCTGCGCCGCTGATGCGCCTGCACATCGCCGCGGGCAGCCCCTTCGCCCGCGTCATCCGCATCTGGGCGCGCGAGAACGCCATCCCGCTGGCCGAGGTCGAGCAGCCGCTGCGCACGCCGGACAGCCCGCTGCTCGCCGTCACGCCCGTCGGGCGCGTGCCGACGCTGGAACTGCCCGACGGCTCCTTCCGGTCCGAGACGACGCTCATCCTGCACCATTTCGGCGCGCTGCCTCAGGACGGCGCCGGCATGCAGCGCCTCGCCGCCGTGCTCGGCCTCATGGAGTGCATCGCCTACTGGAACCGGGAGCTGCGGCGCCCGCCCTCCGAGCGCAGTCCAGGCTTCCTCGCGGTCGAGGAGGCGCGCGCCGACCGCATCGCCGACGCGCTGGAGCGCGAGGTCGAGGCCTTCGCCTGGCCGGCGGCCGACGCCATCGCCCTCGCCTGCCTGCTCGGCTACGAGCGCCGCCACTCGGTCTGGAAATGGCGCGAGGGCCGGCCCAGACTGGCCGCCTGGTTCGAGGGCGTGTCCCAGCACCCCTCCTTCACCGACACCTTGCCACCGCCCTCCGGGATCTGAGCGACATGCAGAACGAAGAAGCCATCTGGCGCCACGTGGACGCGAAGGCGCAGCCCGCCATCGAGCTGTCCGACCAGGTCTGGGGCACGCCCGAGCTGTGCTACGCCGAGTTCCGCTCGGCCGCGACGCACACCGAATACCTGAAGGCCGCGGGCTTCCGCGTCACCGAGAATCTGTGCGGCATCCCGACCGCCATGATGGGCGAGGCGGGGGAGGGCGGTCCCGTCATCGCCATCCTCGGCGAGTTCGACGCGCTGCCGGGCCTCTCCAACGAAGCGGGCGTCGCCGAGCACCGGCCGCTCGCGGCCGACAACGGCAACGGCCATGCCTGCGGGCACAACCTGCTCGGCGCCGCCGCGCTGCTGGCCGCCACCGCGGTGAAGGACTGGCTGGCGGAGAACGGCGTCCAGGGCCGCGTGCGCTACTATGGCTGCCCGGCCGAGGAAGGCGGCGCCGCCAAGGGCTTCCTGTGCCGCGACGGCGCCTTCGACGACGTGGACATCGCCATCTCCTGGCACCCGTCCTCCTTCAGCGGCGTGAACGAGCCGCTGAGCCTCGCCAACACGCGGATCGACTTCACCTTCCACGGGCGCGCCAGCCACGCGGCGGCGGCGCCGCATCTCGGCCGCTCCGCCCTCGACGCCGTCGAGCTGATGAATGTCGGCGTGAACTACCTGCGCGAGCACGTCCCCTCCGACAGCCGCATCCACTACGCCTATCTCGACGCCGGCGGCGTCGCGCCCAACGTCGTGCAGGCCAGGGCGACCGTGCGCTACCTCATCCGCGCCGCCGATGTCCGCGCGCTCAACGCCCTCGTCGCCCGCGTGCGCAAGGTGGCCGAGGGTGCTGCGATGATGACGGAGACGCGCGTCGACAGCCGCGTCATCTCCGCCGTGTCGAACCTGCTGGGCAACGCCGCGCTCGAGCGGCTGATGCAGGACAGCCTCGATCGCCTCGGCCCGCCGCCCTTCGACGAGGCCGACCGCGCCAAGGCCCGCGAGTTCCAGGCGACGCTCTCGGAGGAGGACATCGCCACCGCCTTCCGCCGCGTGGGCCTGCCCAAGACCGACGCGCCGCTCTGCGACCGCGTGGTCCCACTCGACGCCAGGGGCGTGCCGATGATCGGCAGCACCGATGTCGGCGACGTCTCCTGGAAGGTGCCGACCGTGCAGGCCCGCGGCGCGACCTACGCCATCGGCACGCCCGGCCATTCCTGGCAGCTCACCGCCCAGGGCAAGCTGCCGGCGGCGCACAAGGGCCTGGTGCACGTGGCGAAGGTGATGGCCGGCACGGCGGTGGACGCGCTGACGCGGCCGGGCGTGATCGAGGCGGCCAAGGCCGAGCACGCCGAACGCGCCGGCGGGCCCTATGTGTGCCCGCTGCCCGCGGATGCGAAGCCGGCGCTGGGGATGTCGCTCGCGGTGTAGGTCAGGGGGGCTCCGCCCCCTGAAGCCCCGCGGTGACGGCGGGGCGCGGGGCGACCGGCTGGCCTGACGCTCGCGCCGGCCCGTCCCTTCGGCCCGGCAGGGGTCTGGGCAGCCCCCGGCGAGCCGCGCCCCAGCCCTCGCCGCGGCACATCCCGGCCTTGAGCCTCGCTCAGCCGGCGTGGCCGGGCTGGTCGGCCATCGCGGGTTCGACGCGGGCGAAGCCCGAGACGCAGCCGCGCCTGGTGGAGGACCGGCTGGGGCGGCACCGAGGGCGATTTCGACCCGTTCGAGCATCTGCGCGCCCTGGACCGCGGCGACCCCGGGGCCCGGCCCGAATGCTCCCGGGCCGCGACGGTCCGGAACATCCTCGCGGCGCAGGCGGCGGTCGGGAGGAAGGTGAACGAAGTGCCGGACCTCGGCGCCATCGCCGGGCGCTCGACCGGACAGGGGCGGGTTGATCAGCCTCGACGCCCGTGGGGACGCGCCGGCCGGCTGGCGGGCCTCACCAGGCGCCGGCGCGCGGCAAGGCGCCGGCTCGTCGGCCTCAGCACCCGTGGAAGCCGCCGCCATCGACCGGCGCGAATTCCAGGATGGCGAGGACGCGGAAACCGGCCGGGCCCAGCGGCTCGATGACCAGCGCCCCGCCCTCCGGGAAGGCCCGGCCGCCGACGCTCTCGCCGGCGACCATGATGGCGGGGGTGCGGTGCCCGACCAGGACGCGGTTGCCGCGCGGCGGCGGCGCCTCGGCGAAGAGGCGGCGGTGCTCCTCCAGCACCCAGCCGAGCCGCGGGCCGGAGAAATCGTCGGCCAGCAGGCTGTCGGTCACGACGACGCGGGCGGCGCCCCAGGCCGCTTCCGCCGTGTCGCGCGCGCGATAGACCGGGCCGGCGAGAACGGGGAAGGCGACGGGAATCCCGAGCGCCTGGAGGCGTTCCGCCAGCTCGCGCGACTGGGCGCGGCCGCGCGGCGAGATGTTGCGCTGCCCGGCACGGTCGCCGAGGCGGAAGCTGCGGTCGCAGGGCTCGCCGATCGTGTCGGCGTGGCGGACGAACAGGACGAGGCCGCCCGCGCGCAGCCGCGCGATGACGGGCGCGGCGGCCGGGTCGTTCCAGCGCAGGGGCGTCATCCGCTCTGGACGAGCGGCTTCGTTCTGTATATGTTCCAGCGGGTCACGGGGATCCTTCGCAACCCCGAGGTCGGTGAGGCGGGGCCCGGCGGTGAGTGACGCCGGCCCCGCAACCGCCCCCAGCACGGCGCCGAGCAGCCTCGCGCTGCCCCGCCTCGTCCATCTCGCCCGCATCCGCGCCGCTTCGCATGCCCGCCGTCGCGGGGGAAGCATGGAACGCGCATCGCGGGCGTGGTCGGCCGGCGGCAGGGTGCCCGGGCGGATCGAGGAGGTCCGGGTCTGGCTGATCCTCAGGGGGCCGCGCGGGCCCGAAGGCCGGATGGCATTCGGAGACCCGGTGCCGCTCGCCGAGGCGGCGATGCCGACCCAGCTCTGCGACGGCCACGGGTAGGAAAGGCGCCGCCACCGCGTCCCCGAGGCCGGGCTGTTGTGGGACGTCGCTGTCCATGCCGGGCCGCGCGACGGGATCGCCCATGCCGAGGACGAGCGGTCGTGGCCCGGCTGGACCTTGCCTACCGGGGCCGGGCCCGAGGTCACGGGCGATCCGCTCAGGAGCGAGGAGCGCCTGATCCGGCAGCGGCTCCGCGCGCGGCGGAGCGATCACCCCGTCGCGGCGGACCGACGCGGCGCCGCCCCGCGGGGGAGCGATGCTCCCCGGACGGCCTCAGGGGCTCCAGCCGCGCTCGCCCCGGACCGCCGGGCGCGGGCTCGCGGCCGGGCCGCCGGTGCGGCCCGCGTCGAAGCCGAGGAAGCCGATCTCGGGCTGCGGCGTGCCGCCATTGCCGGCGAAGAGGGTCGGCATGCGGGTCGCCGCGGCGGCTTGCTGCACCGGGCGCGGGGCGTCCGGATCGGCCTCGGGCTGCGGGCGCTGGTTGCGCGCGTTGCGCGCGGCCG
>JAIEOO010000267.1 GCA_019750475.1 Acetobacteraceae bacterium
AGCGCCCTCGGCGCCGTGGCGCGGAGCGACGTTCCGGTGCCGGCGCTGGCCGATGCGGCCTTCGCCCTCGCGCAGGGCGGCATCTCCGAGCCGGTCCGCACGCCCTTCGGCTGGGCCGTGATCGGCGTCGGCGCCATCACCCCGGGCGCCACGCGCGACATCGCCGAGGTGCGCGACGAGCTGCGCGCGGAGATCGCCGGCGAGCGCGCCGCCGACCTCGCCTTCGAGCGCGCGAACCGGATCGAGGACGCGCTGGCGGGCGGCGCGACGCTGGCCGAGATCGCGCGGCGCTACAATCTCGGCTTCGCCGAGGCGCGGATCGACGCCCAGGGCCGGACGCCCGAGGGGCAGGTGGTCGCCCTCCCCGTCGCCGATGCCGCCCGCCCCGCGGCGCTGCGCGAGATCTTCCAGACCAATCGCGGCGACGCCGCGCGCCTCAAGGAAGGCGAGTGGGGCTTCATGGCGGTCGAGGTGCGGGAGGTGACGCCGCCGCGCCTCCGCCCGCTCGACACGGTGCGGGAGGCGGTGCGGGCCGCCCTCATCGCCGATGCCCGCCGCCGCTTCCAGGAGGAGCGCGCGGGCGCGCTGCTCGCCGCCGTGCGCGGCGGCAAGACGCTGGCCGACGCGGCGACCGAGGCCGGCCTCTCGCCGGAGGAGATCGGGCCCTTCCCGCGCCAGCCGGGCGGCGGGAATCCCATGCCGCGTGAGCTGCTGGCCCCCGTCTTCGAGCTGCGCGTGAACGAAGCGACCATGGCGCAGCGGCCGCAATCCTTCGCCGTGATGCAGCTGCTGAGCGTCCAGCCGGCGGACCTCGACGCCGCCGGCGAGGCGCTCACGGCGCTGCGCGGCGAGGTCGCGCAGAACGTCGCCGACGACCTCGAGGCGCAATGGCAGGCCGCGCTGCGCGCGCGCGCCGATGTCCGCATCAACCAGCGCCTGCTGGAGCAGGTGGTGGGGAGCGCCAATTGATGCGCGCGGGCTTCGCCGAGGCGCTGGCGCGCGGGGAGCCGCAGCTCCTCTGGCGGGAGCGCGTGGCCGATCTGGAAACGCCGGTCGGCGCCTTCCTCAAGCTCGCGGATGGCAAGCCGCACTCCTTCCTGCTGGAGAGCGTCGAGGGCGGCGCGGCGCGCGGCCGCTACTCCGTCATCGGCCTCGCCCCCGACCTGATCTGGCGCTGCCGCGACGGCCAGGCGGAGTGCAACGCCCAGGCCCTGGCGGCCCCGCACGCCTTCGTGCCGGAGGAGGCGGCGCCGCTCGACGCGCTGCGGGCGCGGATCGCGGCGCATCGGATGGTCCTCCCCATGGGGTTGCCGCCGATGTGCGCGGGCCTCTTCGGCTATCTCGGCTACGACATGGTGCGGCAGATCGAGCGGCTGCCGAGCCTGAAGCCCGACGTGCTCGGCATCCCCGAGGCGGTGCTGATCCGCCCCACCCTCGTCGCCGTCTTCGACCATGTGCGCGACGCGCTGATCCTGGCGACCGCCGTCTGGCCGGGCCCGACGCCGGCCGCCACGGCCTGGGAAGCGGCGGAAGCGCGCCTCGACGAGGCGGAGGCCGCGCTCTCCCGTCCCCTGCCCCGCCCGGCCCCGCCGGCGAGCCTGCCGGCGCCCGTGCCGACCTCGAACTTCACGCCCGAGGGCTACATGGCGGCCGTCGAGCGCGCGAAGGAGTACATCCGCGCGGGCGACGCCTTCCAGATCGTCCCGTCCCAGCGCTTCTCGGCGCCCTTCGGCCTGCCGCCCTTCGCGCTGTACCGCGCGCTGCGCCGCATCAACCCGGCGCCCTACCTGTTCTTCTTCGATTTCGGCGGCTTCGCGACGGTCGGCGCCTCGCCCGAGATCCTCGTCTCCTGCAAGGGCGGCGAGGTCACGATCCGCCCGCTCGCCGGCACGCGCCGCCGGGGCGCCACGCCCGAGGAGGACGCGGCCCTCGAAGCCGAGCTGCTGGCCGATCCGAAGGAGCGCGCCGAGCACCTGATGCTGCTCGACCTCGGGCGGAACGATGTCGGGCGCGTCGCCGCCATCGGCAGCGTGAAGGTCACGGCGTCCTTCCGGGTGGAGCGCTACAGCCAGGTGATGCACATCGCCTCCGAGGTGCGGGGACGGCTGCGGGACGGCGCCACGGCGCTCGACGCGCTGGCCGCCGGCTTCCCGGCCGGGACGCTGTCCGGCGCGCCCAAGGTGCGGGCGATGGAGATCATCGAGGAGCTGGAACCCTCCCGCCGCGGGCTCTACGCCGGGGGCGTGGGGTATTTCGGCGTGGACGGCACGATGGACACCTGCATCGCGCTGCGCACGGCCCTCGTGAAGGACGGGGTGCTGCACGTGCAGGCCGGCGCCGGCGTGGTGGCGGACAGCGACCCGCGCGCCGAGCACCAGGAGTGCGAGCAGAAGGCGCGGGCCCTGTTCCGGGCGGCCGAGGAAGCGGTGCGCTTCGCGGCCGGCGGCCGGTAGGTCGCAGGGCTCCGCCCTTCGAGCATCCCCGGCAGGACACTCGGTTTCCCGCACCTTCGACTTCGTCGGGGCGTCGGAACCTCGGCCGGGGGGCGTGCTACCCTCAGCCCGGCCCTGTCCGGCTTCGTCGCCGCGCAGGTGGCGGAACGGCGCTACACCAGCGGCGACCAGGGGAGCGCGCGGCGCCGGAGGCGAGGGAGCGGAGCGGGCCGGGGGAGCGGCCTCCGGCGGCTGCCACGGCCGCCGCCCTTGACCCCCCCGGGCGCCCCGGCCAAGCATCGGCGCCCATGCTCCTCCTCATCGACAACTACGACAGCTTCACCTTCAACCTGTTCCACTTCCTGGGCGACCTGGGGGTGGAGCCGGTGGTGCGGCGCAACGACGCCCTGACGGTCGAGGACGTCTTCGCCATGCAGCCGGAGGCCGTGATCCTCTCCCCCGGGCCCTGCACGCCCGCCGAAGCCGGGATCTGCCTGCCGCTCATCGCCGCGGCGGCGGAGGCGAAGCTGCCGCTGTTCGGCGTCTGCCTGGGCCACCAGGCCATCGGGCAGGCCTTCGGCGGCCAGGTCATCCGCGCGCCCGAGCCCGTCCACGGCAAGGTGTGGGAGGTGACGCATGACGGGGACCCGATGTTCGAGGGCCTCCCCTCCCCCTTCCGGGCCACGCGCTACCACTCCCTGATCGTCGAGCGCGCGACGCTGCCCAACAGCCTGCGCGTGACCGCCGAGACGGCGGACGGCCTCGCCATGGGCCTCGCGCACGAGGCGCTGCCGATCCGCGGCGTGCAGTTCCATCCGGAAAGCATCGCCTCCGAGCACGGGCACCGGATCCTCAGGAACTTCCTCGACCTCGCGCGGGTGAAGGCCACCGCATGAACGGCCTCAAGCCCGTCCTCGCCCGGCTGGCGGCGGGCGAGAAGCTCGCCGAGAGCGAGGCCGAGGCCGCCTTCGGCATCATCATGGCGGGCGAGGCCACGCCCGCGCAGATCGCGGGCCTGCTCATGGCCATGCGCGTCCGCGGCGAGACCGTGGCCGAGATGACGGGTGCCGTGCGCGCCATGCGCGCCCGCATGACCGCGATCGAGGCCCCGTCCGAGGCGATGGACATCGTGGGCACCGGCGGCGACGCCTCCGGCAGCCTCAACATCTCGACGGCGACGGCGCTCGTCGTCGCGGGCTGCGGCGTGCCAGTCGCGAAGCACGGCAACCGGGCGCTCTCCTCGAAATCCGGCGCAGCCGACGCGCTCTCGGCCCTCGGGATCAACCTCGACGCGCCGATCGAGCGCCTGCCGGACATCCTGCGCGACGCGGGGATGGTGTTCCTCATGGCGCCCCGCCACCACTCGGCGCTCCGCCACGCCGGCGGGGCGCGGGTGGAGCTCGGCACGCGGACCATCTTCAACCTGCTCGGCCCGCTCGCGAACCCGGCGCGGGTGCGGCGGCAGCTCACCGGCGCCTTCTCCCCGGACTGGTGCCGCCCCATGGCGGAGGCGCTGGGCCGCCTGGGGACGGAGCGCGCCTGGGTGGTCCACGGCCAGGGCCTGGATGAGCTGGCGCTCTCCGGCCCGTCCCACGTGGTCGAGCTGATGGGCGGGCGCCTCCGCGAATTCTCGGTGTGCCCCGAGGATGCCGGGCTGCGGCCCGCGCCGCCCGAGGCGGTGCGCGGCGGCACGCCCGAGGAGAACGCGGCCGCCCTGCGCGAGCTGCTGGCCGGCGCCACCGGCGCCTACCGGGACATCGTGCTGCTGAACGCCGCGGCCAGCCTGATCGTGGCCGGCCTGGCCATGGACCTGCGCGAGGGGGCTGCCATCGCGGCACGGAGCATTGACGAGGGGGCGGCTTCGGGCGTTCTGACACGTCTGCAACGCGCGACGGCCCCACCCGGCTGAACCTCGCTGGAACCCCCATGGACGCACCCATCCCCGACACGACCGTGCCCGACACGCTGGCCCGCATCCTCGGCACCAAATACGAGGAGGTTCAGGCGGGCATGGCCGAGACCTCGCTCGACGCCATGGAGAAGCGGGCCCTCGCGGCGCCGCCGCCGCGCGACTTCATGGGCGCGCTCTGCGCCGCGCTGGGCGAGGGACGCACCGGCCTGATCGCCGAGATCAAGAAGGCCTCGCCCTCGGGCGGGCTGATCCGCGACCCGTTCGACCCCGCCGCCCTGGCCCGCGCCTACTGCGCCGCCGGGGCGTCGTGCCTCTCGATCCTGACGGACGGGCCCTATTTCCAGGGCAGCGCCGAGTATCTGAAGGCCGGCCGCGCCGCCTGCGACCTGCCGGTGCTGCGCAAGGACTTCATGATCCATCCCTGGCAGGTCTTCGAGGCCCGCGCGATGGGCGCCGACGCCATCCTGCTGATCATGGCGGCGCTGAGCGACGGCCAGGCGAACGAGCTGGAAGACGTCGCGCGCTCGCTCGACATGGCGGTGCTGGCGGAGGTGCACGACCAGGAGGAGCTGGAGCGCGCCCTCGGCCTGCAGACGCGGCTGATCGGCGTGAACAACCGGAACCTCAAGACCCTCGTGACCGACCTGGCGACCAGCGACGCGCTGATCCCGCAGATCCCGGCCGACCGCGTGCCCGTCGCCGAGAGCGGCATCCGCACCCCCGGCGATGTGCGCCGCATGGCGGCCGCCGGCGCGCATTGCATCCTCGTGGGCGAGCACCTGATGCGCCAGCCGGACGTCGAGGCCGCGACGCGCACCCTTCTCGGCGGCTGAGGGCCGATGGCGCTGACCCATTTCGACGCGGCCGGCCGGGCGGCGATGGTGGACGTGGCCGGCAAGCCGGAGACGGACCGCGTCGCGGTCGCGCGCGGCCGCATCGTCATGGCGCCCGGGACGCTGGCGCTGATCGAGGAAGGCCGCGCCGGCAAGGGCGACGTGCTCGGGGTCGCGCGGCTCGCCGGCATCATGGCCGCGAAGCGCACCTCCGACCTCATCCCGCTCTGCCACCCGCTGATGCTCTCCAAGGTCGCGGTGGACCTGACGCCGCGCGCGCCCGACGCGGTGGAGATCGAGGCGACGGTGAAGGTCTCCGGCAGGACCGGCGTCGAGATGGAGGCGCTGACCGCCGTCACGGTCGCCGCCCTCACCGTCTATGACATGGTCAAGGCGGTGGATCGCGGCATGCGGATCGAGGATGTCCGCCTCGTCCTCAAGGATGGCGGCAAGTCGGGCCGCTTCGAAGCGGACCAGGGGGGCGCATGATCTCGGTCGAGGAAGCGCGGGCGCGCATCCTCGAGGGCTTCGCGGCCGCGCCGGCCGAGACCGTGCCGCTGGCTGCGGGGTGGAACCGCGTGCTGGCGCGTCCGGTCCTGGCGCGGCTGACGCAGCCGCCGGCCGATGTCTCCGCCATGGATGGCTACGCCGTCCGGGCCGCCGACGCGGTGGCGGGCGCGGTGCTGCGCGTCACCGGCGCGGCCCCGGCCGGGCATCCCTTCGCGGGCGCGGTCGGCCCCGGGGAGGCGGTGCGCATCTTCACCGGCGGCTTCGTCCCCGCGGGCGCCGACGCGATCCTGCTGCAAGAGGATGCGGAGGCCCGCGACGGCGAGGTCCGCGTGACCGAGACGGTGCGGCCGGGCCGCTGGATCCGCCCCCGCGGCCTCGACTTCCGCGCGGCCGAGGAGGTCCTGCCCGCCGGGCGCCGCCTGACCGCGCGCGACATCGGCCTGGCGGCCGCTTCCAACCATGCCTGGCTGCAGGTGCATCGCCGGCCGCGCATCGGCATCCTGGCCACGGGCGACGAGATCGCCCTGCCCGGCGATCCCATCCCGCCCGGCGGCATCGTCTCCTCCAACGCCCACGCGCTGGCCGCCCTCGTGACCTCGGGGGGTGGGGAGCCGCTCGTGCTGCCGATCGCGCCGGACGACGCCGACACCATCCGCGAGACGGCCCGCGCCGCCCGCGGCTGCGACCTGCTGGTGACGACCGGCGGCGCTTCGGTCGGCGAGCACGACCTCGTGCAGTCCGCGCTGGGGCCGGAGGGCTTCGCGCTGGACTTCTGGAAGATCGCGATGCGGCCCGGAAAGCCGCTGATCTGGGGCCGCCTCGGCGAGGTGCCGCTGCTCGGGCTGCCGGGCAACCCGGTCTCGGCGCTGGTCTGCGCCGTGGTGTTCCTGCTGCCGGCGCTGGCCCGGATGCAGGGGTTGCCCGGTGCCGGGCCGCGCAGCGTCCCCGCGCTCGCGGGAGCGGATCTCGCGGAGAATGACAGGCGGGCGGACCATCTGCGCGCCACGCTCGAGCGCCGGGCGGACGGGGCGCTGGTGGCGACGCCGGCGGCGCGCCAGGACAGTTCGATGCTGGCGACGCTCGCCCGGGCCGACGCGCTGATCCTCCGCGCGCCCTTCGCACCCGCGGCGCCCGCGGGCACGTCCGTGGAGGTGATCCCGCTCGCGGAGCTGGGCGTCTGAAGCGCGGCCGGGGCCAGCTTCGCCATGCTGTGATCGCGGGCTTGAACGGGGGTGTCGCCGGAGCCCGTCGCGCTCGCCCGGCGGCCGAGCCGCGCGCGCCGCGACGACGGTCCCGGCCACACCGAACGCCAGAGGCTCAGAGCGCGCCTGAGGCTCAGCCTCGCTCGCGCCAGGGCCGCGTCTCCCACAGCCGGCGCAGCGCCGTCTCCTGGTCCAGCACGAAGCGGCGATAGGCGGCACCCGTCAGCGGCTTCAGCGGCAGCGCCAGCCGCTCGGCCTCGCGCGCGAATTCGGGGGAGGTGAGGGCGGCGGCGAAGGCGGCCTCCAGCCGCTGGACGATCGGGGCCGGCAGGCCGCCCGGCCCGGCGAAGCCGCGGCTCGCGCTCGCGACCACGTCGTGCCCCTGCTCGCGGAAGGTGGGCACGCCCGTCATCTGCGACCAGCGCTCGGCGCCCGCCTGGCCGAGGCCGCGGATGCGGCCCTCCCGCACGAGCGGCAGGGCTTCGGAGACGTTCATGGCGCCGAGGTCGATGTTGCCGCCCAGAAGCTGGGGGAACATCTGCGACATGCCGGTGAAGGGCACGTGGCTGAAGCGCGTGCCGGTCAGCGCCTCGAAGCCCACCATCATGATGTGGTCGTCGCTGCCGATGCCCGTGGTGCCGTAGGTGACCGTGTCCGGCCGCGCGCGGGCGGCGGCCACCATGTCGGCCAGCGTGCGCCACGGGCTGTCGGCGCGGACGAAGAGGGCGCAGGGATCGTCCACGACATTGGCGATCAGCGTCATCTCCGACGGGCGGTAGCGCACCTGGCGCTCGATCGGGATGGCGATGAAGCCAGGCAGCGAGACGGCGCCGATGGAGTAGCCGTCGGGGGCCGCGTTCGCCGTCGCCTCGTTGCCGACCTGCCCGCCGGCGCCGCCGCGGTTGTTCACCACGAAGCGCGCGCCCGGAAGCTGGGCCTGCACGAAGGGCAGGACGGCGCGGGTCATGATGTCCACGCCGCCGCCGGGCGGAAAGGGCACGACGACCTCGATGGGGCGCTCGGCGGGCCAGGCGGGTTGCGCCCGGGCCGGGACGGCCAGCAAGGCCGGGGCAGCCAGCAGCGCGCGGCGTGGGGTCATGGTGCGGTCCTTCCTCGATCAGGGCGGCAGTCTGGCGCGGAGCGGGCGGCGCGTCACGCCGCCGGCAACGACTCCGCGGGCGCCAGCAGCGCCCGGTTCCGCCCGGCGGCCTTGGCGGCGTAGAGCGCCGTGTCGGCGGCCCGGAACGCGGCTTCCAGCCCGGGGTCGCCGGTGGCTTGCACGGCGGCGAGACCGGCCGAGAGCGTCACGCGCCGATCCGCGCC
>JAIEOO010000398.1 GCA_019750475.1 Acetobacteraceae bacterium
CCGCTTCTCCCCAGCCGAGTGCGCCAACTACATCGCACACTCAGCTTATCCACGGACGATGTGAAAAGGCTCTAGCCGGTGTTCGGGGGCGGGGCCGCTCGCATCAGATCACGCCGCCGCCGCCAGCTTCGCGCGCGGGTCGCGCCGCGCGACGCGGGCCAGCAGGTATTCGACCTCCGCCCGGGCCTTCGCCGTCAGCCCGGCCGCCGGACGGCGCTGCGCGTCGGAGGCGATGATGCCGCGCCGCATGAGCACATGCTTGCGCACCGCGAGCCCGACGCCCGGCTGGAGCTCGTAGCGGATCAGCGGCAGGTGCGCGTCGAACAGGTCATGCGCTTCCTCGCGCTGTCCGGCGGCCGAGAGGCGCACCAGCTCGACCAGCATGTCGGGGAAGGCGTAGCCGGTCATGGCGCCGTCGGCCCCGCGCTCCATCTCGAAATCCAGGAAGATGCCGCCATTGCCGCAGAGGATGGAGAGCGGGCGCATCGCCCCCTCCGCCTGGAAGCCGCGCAGCGCGCTGATCTTCTCGAGGCCCGGCCAGTCCTCGTGCTTCAGCATGACGCAGGACGGGTTGCCCTCGACGATGCGGCGGATCACCTGCGGCGTCATCTGCACCTGGAAGAGCTGCGGGTAGTCCTGCAGCACCCAGGGCACGTCCTCCCCGATCGCCTCCACGGCCTGGCGGAAATACCCCACCACCGCGTCATCGGTCCGCAGGTGGGAGGGTGGGGCGATCATCACGCCCGCGGCGCCCGCATCCATCACGCCGCGCGCCAGGCTGCGCATGGCGGCGAAGCCGGGGGCCGTGACGCCGACGATGATCTTCCCGCGCGAACCCGCGCGGCGGACGATGCGCGCGGCGAAATCCAGCGCCTCCGCCCCGTCGAGCTTCGGCGCCTCCCCCATCACGCCGAGGACCGTCATACCGTCGCAGCCGGCATCGAGGAAGAAATCCGTCATCCGGTCGGCGGAGGCGTCGTCCACGCGGCCATCGGGGTGGAAGGGCGTGGGGGCGATGACATAGACGCCCTTCGCGGTCGCATCGAGCTTCATGGGTGGTGTTCCTCGGACGGGTGCTGCGCCGTGTCCTATCCCCGCCCCGGCCCCGGCCGCAACTTGCCCCCGACGGCGGGAGGTGCTGGACGGGGGGCATGCGCGTCATGTCCACCCTCGGCATCGCCCTCGTGCTGCGGCGCTTGCTGCCCCAGGCCCCCTTCGCCCCCGACATCCTGTTCGAGCCGACGGCGCGGCTGCTGGCCCGGATCGAGGCCGGGGAGCGCGCGGACGTGGCGGTGCTGACCGATGCCGGGGTCGAGGCGCTGGCGGATCGCGGCGTGCTGGTGCCGGCCACGCGTCGGGATCTGGCGGTCTCCCGCATCGGCCTCGCCGTGCCGAAGGGCGCGCCGCATCCGCGCATCGGCACGGTGGAGGAGCTGCGCGAGACGCTGCTCGCCGCGCCGTCGCTCGTCTACTCGCGCGCCGGGGCGAGCGGGATCTTCTTCGCCGAGCTGATCGAGCGTCTCGGCATCGCCGAGGCCGTGAACGCCAAGGCGACCGTCATCCCCCAGGGCTTCACGGCCGAGGTCGCGGCGCGGGGCGAGGCCGCGCTCGCCATCCAGCAGGTGAGCGAGCTGATGGCGGTGGAGGGCATCGAGGTCGTCGGGCCATTCCCGCCCGAGGCGAACACGAGCGCGGTGTTCACCGGCGCCCTGTTCGCCAGGGCGGCGCCGGAGGCCGCGCCCTTCCTCGACTGGCTGGCGCGCGCGATGACGCCGGAGGCGCTGCGCGCGGGCGGGCTGGAGCCGGCCTGAGGCCTCACCCGGGCGCCGACGCGATCCGCCCGGTGCAGGGCCCGAAGCCGATGGGCACGAAGCCCTCGCGCTCGGCCCGCGCGGTCAGCGTCACCTCGTCGCCGTCCTGCAGGAAGGTGCGCGTCTCCCCGCTGGCCAGGGTGAGGGGCTGCTTGCCGCCCGCCGTGCTCTCCAGCAGCGAGCCGTAGCCCGCCGCATCAGGCCCGGAGATGGTGCCGCTGCCCATCAGGTCGCCCGGATTGAGGTTGCATCCGTTCGACGCGTGATGCGCCACCATCTGCGCCGGCGTGAAGTAGAGATGCGCGGCGTGGCTGAGCGCGACGCGATG
Organism: Acetobacteraceae bacterium; assembly: GCA_019750475.1. GTDB lineage: Bacteria > Pseudomonadota > Alphaproteobacteria > Acetobacterales > Acetobacteraceae > Roseococcus. Next base: position 2,140 of record JAIEOO010000398.1, read on the forward strand.
CGGCGGCAGGCCCTGCTCGCGCAGCCCCGGCGTCGAGAGCAGCACCTCCAGCCGCAGGTCGAGCGCGCCCCCCGCCTGATCGGCCTCGTCCCAGAGATAGGGCAGCGGGCGCGGATCGCCCCCGGGGCGCGGCGGCTGCGGGATGCGGAAGGGTTCCAGCGCCTCGGGCGTGATGATCCAGGGGCTGATCGTCGTCGCGAAGGACTTCGCCAGGAAGGGCCCGAGGGGCTGGTACTCCCAGGCCTGGATGTCGCGCGCCGACCAGTCGTTCAGCAGGCAGTAGCCCGCGACGTGATCCGCCGCGCGGCCGATGGGGATGGGTTCGCCCTGGGCGTTGCCCGGCCCGATCCAGAAGCCGAGCTCCAGCTCGTAGTCGAGGCGTTCGCAGGGCCCGAAGCTCGGGCCCTCGGGGCGCGGGCGCTGGCCGTTCGGCCGCCGCACCACCGTGCCCGACGGCACGACGGAGGAGGCGCGGCCGTGATAGCCGATGGGCACGTGCTTGTAGTTCGGCAGCAGCGGGTTGTCGGGCCGGAACAGCTTGCCCACCGCCGTCGCGTGATGGATGCCGACGTAGAAATCCGTGTAGTCGCCGATGCGCGCCGGCAGGTGCATCGTCACGTCGCGCCGCGCGTGCAGCAGCTCCGGCCGCGGCGTCGCGCCATGCGCCAGCAGGGCGGAGACACGCTGCCGCAGCGCGCGCCGGGCCGGCGCGCCTTGGGCCAGGAACAGGTTCAGCGGCACCGGGACGTCGTGACCCGCAGCCTTCAGATCCATCACCATGTCGCCGATGGCGACGCCGGCGCGTGGCTCCCCGCCCGGCGGCGAGAAGACGCCGAGCGGCAGGTTCTGGATGGGGAAGTCCGGATGGCCGTTCGCGCTCTCCACCCAGGAGCGCAGGGCGGGGTCGTGCGTCGCGTCCATCAGGCGTCGCGCCGCGCCGGGTCGAACTTCCGGCGCAGCTTCGCCCCGTACATCTCGTAGGCGCGCTCCCGCTGCGGGAGGTTGGCGGCCCAGTCCGTCACGCGCTGCGGGAAGCGCGTCTCGAACATGAAGGCCATCGTCCCTTCGAGCTTGTGCGGCTTGAGGTCGGCGGCCGACGCGCCTTCGAACGCGTCCACGTCGGGCCCGTGCGGGAGCATCTGGTTGTGCAGGCTGATGCCGCCGGGTTTGAAGCCTTCCGGCTTCGCGTCGTACTGGCCGTAGATCAGCCCCATGAACTCGCTCATCACGTTCATGTGGTACCAGGGCGGGCGGAAGGTGTTTTCCGCCACCATCCAGCGATCGGGGAAGATCACGAAGTCGATGTTGGCCGTGCCCGGCGTCTCGCTCGGCGCCGTCAGCACGGTGAAGATGCTCGGGTCGGCATGGTCGAACAGCAGCGGCCCGACCGGGGAGTAGCGCCGCAGGTCGTATTTGTAGGGCGCGTAATTGCCGTGCCAGGCGACGACGTCGAGCGGGCTCCAGCCGATCTCCGTCTCCCACAGCTTGCCGCCCCACTTCACGACGAGGCGGTGCGGCACCTCCCGGTCCTCGTGATGGGCGACGGGCGTCAGGAAGTCGCGCGGATTGGCCAGGCAGTTCGCGCCGATCGGCCCGCGCTCCGGCAGGGTGAAGGCGCCGCCGTAATTCTCGCACAGATAACCGCGCGAGGGGCCGTTCACGTCCACCGCGAACTTCACCCCGCGCGGGATGACCGCGATCTCGCCGGGCGTGAGCGCGATGCGCCCGAACTCCGTGCGCAGCAGCAGGTCACCGGATTGCGGCACCAGCAGCATCTCCGCGTCGGCGTTCCAGAACGCCTCGTTCACCATGGGGCGGTTGCAGAGCCAGAGCGAGGCCGCCATGCCGGCCATGGCGCCGGCATCGCCCGCCGTGGTGACGGTGTGGATGCCCTCGATGAAGGTGGCGTGCGCCTCCGGCACGGGGACCGGCGCCCAGCGCATCGGCGCGGGCGGCAGATCGGCCCCTTCGCCCGAAGGCGCGCCGCGCCACAGCCCCGGGGCCAGCGGCCGCATCGCGCCCCAATGCGCGATGGTCGGCCGGATGCGGTAGAGCCAGGAGCGCTCGTTCGACGCGCGCGGCGCCGTGAAGGGCGAGCCCGAGAGCTGCTCGGCATAGAGGCCGTAGGCGCAGCGCTGGGGTGAGTTGCGGCCGACCGGCAGGGCACCGGGCAGCGCCTCGGTCTCGAAGCCGTTGCCGAAGCCGGACATGTAGCGCCCTTCGTCGAGCGCCGCGCCGGTGGGGCGATGGATGACGTTCATGGGGGCCTCCTCTGGTCGCCCTTGTAGCTCACCCGGCGCCGAACCGCAGCAGCGTGACCGAGCGGAAGACCTCTCCGGGGCGCAGCAGGGTCGAGGGGAAGTCCGGGCGGTTCGGGCTGTCGGGGAAATGCTGCGTCTCCAGCGCGACGCCGTCGCCCTGCCGGTAGAGCCGGCCCGAGGCGCCGGGGCGCGAGCCGTCGAACCAGTTGCCGCTGTAGAGCTGCAGCCCGGGCTGGTCGGTCCAGACCTCCATCACGCGGCCGCTGGCGGGGTCGCGCAGCGTCGCCGCCCGGCGGGGCTCGGCGGTCGCCCCGCCGCGCAGGGCGAAGCAATGATCGTAGCCGCGGCCGGCCCGTAGCTGCGGATGCGGGTCGCGGATGCGGGCGCCGATGGGCGTCGGCCGCCGGAAGTCGAAGGGCGTGCCATCGACGGGCGCCGGCGCATCCGGCAGCGGAACGAGCGCCGGATCCACCGGCAGGAAGGCATCGGCTTCCACGGTCAGCTCGTGATCGAGCGCGCCGCCCGAGCCCTCCCCGGCGAGGTTCCAGTAGGCGTGGTTCGTCAGGTTCAGCACCGTCGGCGCCGCCGCCTCGGCCCGGTAGGCGATGCGCAGCGTGGCCGGGGCTTCGATCGCGTAGGTGACGGAAACCTCCAGGCGTCCGGGAAAGCCCTGGTCGCCGTCGGCGCTGACCAGCGTGAACCCGGCGGCCGCAGGCCCGTGGCGGCCGATCGTCCATTCCCGCGCACCGAAGCCCTCCGGCCCGCCATGCAGGCAGTTGGGGCCGTCGTTCCGCGGCAGGCGGTGCGCCGTCCCCTCCAGCACGAAGCGGCCGCCCGCGATGCGGTTGGCGAAGCGCCCCGTCGTCGCGCCGAAATGGCCGGGCGCCGCCGCGTAATCCGCCAGGCGCGGCCAGCCGAGCGTCACATTGGCCAGCCGCCCGGCGCGATCCGGCGCCCACAGCCGCGCGAGCGTCGCGCCGCGCCGCAACAGCACGGCGCGCAGCCCTTCGCCCTCGATCACGACGGGCGGCGGGTCATCCGCGACGAGCAGGTTGTCCATGGCCGAGCTTCCCCCGATCTTCCACTCACGAATCCTGACGAGAGGCAACTTGCCGCGCCACCCCCCGGCATGGGCATCTGTGCGCACAACGCGGCGAAAACCGTCGCAGCCTTCGGAGAGACCCGCCCATGATGCCCGGATTCCTCTTCGCCACGGGGGTGGAGAACAGCATCCCCATGGTGGGTTCGCGCCGCGTGGACCAGATGGCCGCCAGCAACCACTACGCCCGCTGGCGCGACGATTTCGACGCGACGGAGGAGCTGGGGCTGCAGGCGCTGCGCTACGGCGTGCCGCTGCACACCGCCTGGCGTGGCCACGGCCGCTGCGACTGGTCCTTCGCCGACGAAACCTTCGGGGACCTGTCGCGGCGGAACCTCCACGTCATCGCCGATCTCTGCCATTTCGGCCTGCCCGACTGGCTGGGCGACTTCCAGAACCCCGACTTCCCGGAACTCTTCGCCCATTACGCCCGCGCCTTCGCGCAGCGCTTTCCCTGGGTGCGGTTCTACACCCCGGTGAACGAGATGTTCATCTGCGCCCGCTTCTCCGGCCACTTCGGCTGGTGGAACGAGCGGCTGAAGACCGACCGCGGCTTCGTCACGGCGCTCAAGCACCTCGTCCGCGCCAACCGCCTCGCGATGGACGCCATCCTGGACGTCCGGCCCGACGCGCTCTTCATCCAGAGCGAGAGCATGGAGCAGTTCCACCCGGAGGAGGACGGCGCGCACAGCCACGCCGAGCACCTGAACCGCATCCGCTTCCTCTCGCTCGACCTCAACTATGGCCGCCCCGTCTGCGACGACATGCGCGCCTACCTGCTGGAGAGCGGGATGACGCGGGCGGAGCTGGGCTTCTTCGAGCGGCCCGGCCCGGCCCGGCGGCACTGCATCATGGGCGCGGACTACTACGTGACGAACGAGCATCACGTGCGCGCCGACGGGATGACGGGCGCCTCCGGCGACCTGCACGGCTACGCGGCGGTCACGCGGCAGTATCATGACCGCTACGGCCTGCCGATCATGCACACCGAAACCAACCTGAACGACTGGCACGGCAACGGCGCCGCCATCGCCTGGCTCCACAAGCAGTGGACCGACCTGCTGCACCTGCGGGAGACGGGCGTGCCCGTGCTGGGCTTCACCTGGTACTCGATCACCGACCAGGTGGATTGGGACACCGCCCTGCGCGAGGCCAATGGCCGCGTGAACCCGCTCGGCCTCTACGACCTCGACCGCAACATCCGCCCGGTGGGCCGCGCCTTCCAGCGCCTGGCCCGCGACTGGAGCCGGATCCTGATGCCGGCCGGCGCGCTGCAAGCCGCCTGACCGGGAACGAGCGCCCGCGGCGGGGGAATGCCGCGGGCGCTCAGGCGGCTTCCGCTTCGGCGGAAGCCGCCGCCCAACCGCCTCTCCGATCCCAACCCCGGCGCCGGTCCGGGCGTTGGCAGCCCCGGCAGCAGGGGCTTGGCATGGCCGGGTTCATCTTCGCGACGGGCGTCGAGAACAGCATCCCGAAGGTCGGTGACCGGCGCGTGGACCAGATGGAGTCCTGCGGCCACTACGCGCGCTGGCGCCAGGATTTCGACTGCGTGGAGGAGCTTGGCATCCGCTTCCTCCGCTACGGCCCGCCGCTGCACCGCAGCTGGCTCGGCGATGGGCGGTACGATTGGTCCTTCGCCGACGAAACCTTCGCCGAGCTGCACCGGCGCCGCATCACGCCCATCGTGGATCTCTGCCATTTCGGCGTGCCCGACTGGATCGGCGACTTCCAGAACCCCGACTTCCCCGCCCTCTTCGCGCGCTACGCCCGCCGCTGCGCCGAGCGCCTGCCCTGGGTCCAGCTGTGGACCCCGGTGAACGAGATGTTCATCTGCGCCCAGTTCTCCGGCCGCTATGGCTGGTGGAACGAGCGCCTGACGACAGACCGCGGCTTCGTCACCGCGCTGAAGCACATCGTGAAGGCCAATGTGATGGCGATGGAGGCCATCCTCGATGTGCGGCGCGACGCCCTCTTCATCCAGTCGGAATCGAGCGAGTATTTCCACGCGACCCATCCGGCGCAGATCGGCCCGGCCGAGGTGATGAACCAGCAGCGCTTCCTCTCGCTCGATCTCAACTACGGGCATCGGGTGGACAGCGGCATGTACCAGTTCCTCCTCGACAACGGGATGACGCGGGCGGAGTACGAATGGTTCCTGGGACGCAGCCTGCGGCGCCACTGCGTCATGGGCACGGACTACTACTGGACCAACGAGCATCGCGTGCGGCGGGACGGCAGCACGGGCCCCTCCGGCGAGATCTTCGGCTATGCCGAGATCACCCGGCAGTATCATGATCGCTACCGCATGCCCGTGATGCACACCGAGACGAACCTGGCCGAGGGCCCCGGCGGCCACGAGGCCGAGGAGTGGCTGTGGAAGCAGTGGGCCAATGTGCTGCGGGTCCGCAATGTCGGCATCCCGGTCCTCGGCTTCACCTGGTACTCCATCACCGACCAGATGGACTGGGACACCGCCCTGCGCGAGGACAACCGCCGCGTGACGCCCGTGGGCCTGTTCGACCTCGACCGCAACATCCGCGTGGTCGGGCGCGCCTACAAGCGCCTGATCGCCGATTGGTCGAGCGTGCTGCCGACGCAGAGCTACGCCCTCACCCTGCCGATCGAGGAGCCTGACGGATGGACGTGACGCGCTTCGCCGGGAAGCACGCGCTGGTCACCGGCGCGGCCTCCGGCATCGGGCGGGCCACCGCGCTGCGCCTCGCCGGGGACGGCGCGCGCGTCGCGCTGCTCGACCGCGACGCCGCCGG
>JAIEOO010000239.1 GCA_019750475.1 Acetobacteraceae bacterium
CGCGGGGCCGGGCCTCGCGGGCCTCGCGGGGCGGCGCGTCGCGGGCGATCCAGGCTTCGACTACTCCCCCGTGCTGCGCGAGGCCGGCGCCCGCGGCGAGCGCTGGGATCGGGCGCGGCTCGAGCGCTTCCTCGCCGATCCGGAGGAGATGTATCCGGGCCTCTGGATGGGCGGGAACGGCTTGCGCCGGGCCGACGAGATCGCCGCCGTCGCCGCCTTCCTGTTGCGCGCGCCATGAGCTTGCGGCGGCACCGGGCCCGGACGTAGCCTCTGCCCCCATGGATGACGCCCTGCCGCCGGCCCAGCACGATCTGGGCGGCAACCCCAGGTTCCGCTGCGTGCCGGTGGAGCCGGACGTGGACCCGCCCATGGACGATTTCGGCAAGCGCGTGGACGCGCTGCGCGTCGTCCTGCGGGAGAAGGGGCTGCTCACCACCGACGAGCAGCGCCTGCACATCGAGGGCCTGCCGGAGCGCGACTATTTCGGCCTGACCTACTACGAGAAATGGCTGCGCTCGATCACCGCCGTCATGCTCGCCAAGGGCCAGGTCACCTGGGACGAGCTGAAGTGACCGGCGCCGTTCCCAACGCGCCGCAGCCGCGCTTCGCCCCCGGCAGCCGCATCCGCGTGAAGGACGACCGGCCGGAGCATCTGGTGCGCATCCATATCCGCACGCCGCATTACGTGCGCGGCCGCAGCGGCACGGTGCAGCGCGTGCTCGGCGCCTTCCCGAACCCCGAGGCGCTGGCCTTCAACCGCCCCGCCGAGCCGCGCGTGCTCTACCACGTGCTGTTCGACCAGCCGCCCGTCTGGGACGAGGGGCAGGCGGGCGACACGCTGCTGATCGAGCTGTTCGAACACTGGCTGGAACCCGAGGAGGCATAAATGGCCACCGATTCAGACCTCCGCGCGACAGGCGCGCTCCGGTCATCGGGGGCGGCGATGGCCACCGATTCAGACCTCCGCGCGACAGGCGCGCTCCGGTCGTCGGAGGCGGGGTGATGTCCACCCCCTACAAGGCGCCCAGCGCCGAGAACATCGCCCTGCTCGAGAAGCTCGTCGCCGCCCTGAAGAGGCGCGGCATCGTGACCGAGGAGGAGATCGCCCGCCGGCGCGAGACGGCCGAGCGTGCGAGCCCCGAGACCGGCGCGCGCATGGTCGCCAGGGCCTGGACCGACCCCGCCTTCCGCGAGCTGCTGCTGCGCGACGGCACGGCGGCGGCCGAGTCCTTCGGCGTTTCGATGAAGGGCAACCCGCCCCTCGGCGTGCTCGAGGACACGGCGGAGGTGCATCACCTCGTCGTGTGCACCCTCTGCTCCTGCTATCCGCGCGCCGTCATCGGCTACCCGCCGCACTGGTACAAATCGGCCGCCTACCGCGCCCGCGCCGTGCGTGAGCCGCGGGCGGTGCTGGCCGAATGGGGCACGGTGCTGCCCGCCGGCGTGCAGGTGCGGGTGGTGGACAGCACGGCCGACTACCGCTGGATGGTGCTGCCGTTGCGCCCCGAGGGCACCGAGGGCTGGAGCGAGGAGCGGCTCGCGTCCCTCGTCACGCGGGACCATCTCGTGGGCGTGGCCCTGCCCGGCGCGACGGCCGGAGCCGCCGCGGCGGCGTGAGCCCGCGCGCATGACGGCGCAGGACGCCGACGGCCTTCCGGCCGGGCGGCGCGGGCCGGCCGCCGCCTGCATCGCGGCCGGCATCTCCGTCACCGTGCTCGACGCCGCCATGGTGAACGTCGCGCTGCCCTCGGCGGCGCGCGATCTCGGCCTCACCCCGTCCGAGGCGGTGTGGGTGGTGAACGCCTACCAGATCACCGTGGTGGGCTCGCTTCTGCCCCTCGCCGCGCTCGGCGAGATCGCGGGGTTCCGCCGCGTCTGGCTCTGGGGCCTCGCGCTGTTCATCGCCGGCGCCTTCCTCTGCGCCCTCGCCCCGAGCTTCGAGGCGCTGCTGCTGCTGCGCGTCGCCCAGGGGTTGGGGGGTGCGGCGGTGATGGGGCTGACCGGCGCGCTGGTGCGGCACAGCTACCCCATGTCCCAGCTCGGGCGCGGGATCGCGGCGAATGCGCTGACGGTCGCCGCCTGCTCCGCCGCCGGGCCGTCGCTCGGCGCCGCGGTGCTGTCGGTCGCGTCCTGGCAATGGGTGTTCCTGGCGCATCTGCCGATCGGCCTCGCCGCGCTGGTCGCGGGCGGCCGGCTGCTGCCCGATCCGCCGCCCCGACCCAGGCCCTTCGACTGGGCGGCGGCGGCGCTGACCATGGGCGGCTTCGGCTGCGTCTTCCTCGGCCTCGACCTGCTGCTGCACCGGCCGGTGCTGGGCGGGCCGATCCTGCTCGCGGGCCTCGGTCTGGTCGCCCTGCTCGTGATGAAGGAGATGGCGAACGCGGTGCCGCTGCTGCCGCTCGACCTGCTGCGGATCACCAAGGTCCGGGTGGCGGTGGGCGCCTCGGTGGCGATGTTCGCCGCCCACATGGTGATGCTGATCTCCCTGCCGTTCCACCTCTCGGGCGCCGGCTACTCCGCGGCGGAGATCGGGCTGATCCTGACGGCCTATCCCGTCGCGCTCGGGCTGCTCGCGCCCGCCGCGGGCCGCTTCGCCGACCGGGTGGAGAGCGCCTGGCCGCCCATCCTCGGCGCCGTGCTCATGGCGCTGGCGAATCTGATGCTCGCGGCGCTGCCGGCGGGCGGGCCGCTCTGGCCGATCCTCGGCGCGCTGATCCTGGCGGGCGTCGGCTTCGGCGCGTTCCAGGCGCCGAACAACCGCACCATGCTCGCCGCCGCCCCGCGGGCGCGGGCGGGCAGCGCCGGCGGCATGCAGTCCACCGCGCGCGTCCTCGGGCAGAGCATCGGCGCGACCGCGGCGGCCTTCGCCTTCGCGGGTCCCGGCCCGGCCGCCGGCTTCGCCACCGGCATCGCGCTTGCCCTGGTTTCCGCCGCGGTCAACCTGTTGCGGCGCTGACCGCCCACGCAACCGCGGGCGTGGCGTGTCCGTTTCTGCGCCTCCACAGCAGACGGAGACACGGCATGCGTTCCTTCGCCCTCACCTTCCTGGCCGGCCTGGTCGTCGCCGGCGCGGCGGCGGCCCAGACGCGCGACGGCGCCCCGGGCAATCCCCCCGGCACGGCGGCCGAGCGGGCCCTCGATCGCGCCGCCGGCACCAACCTCTCGGGCGCCTATCCGGCGCAGCGCGACGGCACGCGCGTCAACCCGCCCGGCACCGCGGCGGAGCGCGCCCTCGACCGCGCGACGGAGGGGCGGAACCTCGACGGGACGGTGGGCGATCCCCCCGGCACGGCGGCCTCGCGCGCCTTCGACCGCGCGGCGGGCACCAACACCTCGGGCGCCTATCCGGCGCAGTCCGACGGCATGCCGGGGAACCCGCCGGGCACGGCGCTCGGCCGGGCGCTGGACGGCGTGCGGCGCTGATCCTGCCGCGTCAGGGCGTGACCGGCACGCCTTCCTTCGCGTGGCTGCCCTCGCGGTAGCGGTGCGTCGAGGAGCCGAAGGCGATCAGCGCGCCTTCGGCGTCCCGCACCTCGGAGCGGGCGAAGAACACGTTGCGCCCCGCCGTGACCAGCTTGCCTTCCGCGACGAGGCGGCCGCCCACCTTGGCCTGGCCGGTGAAGCGCCCGTCGAGGTCGAGCGTGACCGCGTGGCGCTTGCGGTCCGGGAAGGGGCAGAACAGGCCGGCGAAGGCTCCCGCCTGATCGAGCAGCGCGAGCGACACGCCGCCATGCAGGATGCCGGAGCGGTTGGCGTGCTGCGGCCCCGTGTCGCAGGCGAGCCGCACCAGCCCGTCCTCCCAGTGCAGCACCGTGATGCCGAGCAATTCGTGGAACGGCGAATGCGTCTGGGCGCGGAACAGGGCGAGGTCCATGGGCGGTGGCGTCGCGCGGGACGCGCGCGGGGTCAAGCTCGCGGGACGCGCGCGGGGTCAAGCTCGCGGGACGCGCGCGGGGTCAAGTTCGCGGGACGCGCGCGGGGTCACGCTTACGGGACGCGCGCGGGGTCACGCTTACGGGACGCGCGCGGGGTCACGCTTGCGGGACGCGCGCGGGGTCAAGCTCGCGAGATGCGGGCCCGGTCGGGTTCGGGGCACCCGCGCGGTCCGCACGCCTCCGGCCCGGGGTGGCGTGACACGCCGCGCGAAACCATGGGCGGCGCTGGCGCTTGCCCGTCCCTCCCGCCGCCTGTAGCCCAAGGCCATGCCCGCGCCGACCGACCGACTCGCCGCCCTCGCGCGGCGCCCCGCCCTGGCGGCCCTCGGGCTCGGCGCGGCCTCGGCGCTGGCCCTGCCGCCGGTGCATGCCGTCCCCGTCCTCCTCCTCACGCTGCCGGGCTTCCTCGGGCTGATCGGGCGGGAGACGAGCTGGAAGCGCGCGGCGTGGCTCGGCTTCTGCTTCGGCTTCGGACACCACCTGGCGGGGCTCTACTGGGTCACGCACGCGCTGTTCACCGACATCGGCCGCTGGTTCTGGCTGGTGCCGGTCGCGGCGCCCGGCCTCGCCCTGCCGCTCGCGCTGTTCAGCGTCATCCCGGCCGTCGCGGCATGGCGCGCGGCGCCGGGCCTGCCGCGCGCACTCGCCTTCGCCGGCGCCTGGGTGCTGGCGGAGCTGGCGCGCGGGGTGCTGTTCACCGGCTTCCCCTGGAACCTACTCGGCACCGCCTGGGCCTTCGCCGCCTGGCCCATCCAGGCGGCGAGCCTGTTCGGCACGCACTTCCTCTCCTTCGTCACCGTGCTCGCGGCCTGCCTGCCGTCGCTGCGGGACTGGCGCGCCGTCGGCGCCGCGGCGGCGCTCGTCGCGCTCCTGCTGGGATATGGCGGGTGGCGGATGGCCGGCGGTCCCCCGCCGCCCGAGGCCGTCCGCATCGTGGTCGTGCAGGGCAACATCGCGCAGGACCTGAAGTGGGACGAGGACCAGCGCCTGCCCATCTTCCAGCGCTATGTCGCGCTCACGCAGCTCGGGGCACAGGCCGCGGCGCAGGCGCATCCGGAGGCGCCGGTCGTCGCCGTCTGGCCGGAGACGGCGAGCCCCTACCTGCTGACGCAGGACCCGGACGCGATCCGTCTCGCGGCCTCGGCCCTGCCGCCGCGCGGGCTGCTGCTGGCCGGCACGGTGCGGGCGCAATGGACCTCGGAGGGGCGGGTCTCGGCCCTCTACAACAGCCTCGCCGCGGTGACCGCCCTCGGGGAGTTCGCCGGCGTCTACGACAAGCACCACCTCGTTCCCTTCGGGGAGTACATGCCGCTGGGCGGGCTGCTGCCGATCCGCATGGTGACCGGCGGCGTCGACTTCTCGGCGGGGCCGGGGCCGCGGACCGTGGCTCTTCCGGGCGTGCCCCCGGTGTCGCCGCTGATCTGCTACGAGGTGATCTTCCCCGGTGCGGTCGTCGCGTCCGAGAACCGGCCGGCCTGGCTGCTGAACGTCACGAATGACGCGTGGTTCGGCGTTTCGGCCGGGCCCTTCCAGCATCTCGCCGCGGCGCGGCTGCGCGCGGTCGAGGAAGGCCTGCCGCTGGTGCGCGCGGCGCAGACCGGCATATCGGCCATCTTCGATTCGCAGGGCCGCGTGGTGGCCCGGATGGGTCTCATGGCGACCGGAACGCTGGGCGAATGGCTCCCCGGCGCCGGTCCGCCGACGCTGTTTTCCCGGCTGGGCCTCATTCCGATCCTGGGACTGTCCGGCTTGAGCTTGGCCTTTGGCCTGGGGTTCCGGCGGGGGCGGGGGCGTCTCGGCGATTGACCGCGGCGTGATGCAGCCCATGGGAAGCATCTTTTTTATTGAGACTTCTCAAAAATATTGACGAACCCTTGTTCCACCCGTAGAACGCGAGCGTCGCAAGGTTGATACCAGCGCGGCGTGGCGCATCGTCGGTCCGGTTCGCCGGACCCGGCCTCGTCGCGGCGCGGATGAGACCCGAGGCCCCTTGGCCAACGGCGCAGGTGGCTGGGCTCGATCTGGCGGCGGACGGTGCCGTGGACCGGCACGCGTTCGAGAGGCGGAAGCGCGACAGGCGAGGCCAGGAAGGCCCTGCGGATTGGGGTGGCTGCGGGATGAGAGAGGCGATGTCCAGCACGGAAACGACCGAGCGCGGTGGCGACAAGGAACACAAGCCGAGTCCGATCGACATGCATGTCGGGTCGCGGGTTCGCCTGCGCCGGACCCTGCTCGGCATGAGCCAGGAGCGCCTGGGCGACGCGCTCGGCCTCACCTTCCAGCAGGTCCAGAAGTACGAGCGCGGCGTCAACCGCATCGGCGCGTCCCGCCTGTTCGACCTCTCCCGCGTGCTCGACGTGCCGATCAGCTTCTTCTTCGACGACATGCCGGACAGCATGGGCGGCGGCACGGCGATGCGCCGTTCGCTCGGCTTCGCCGAAGGCCAGGACGGCTTCGAGGACGACACGCTCCATCGCCGTGAGACGCTGGAACTGGTCCGCGCCTATTACCGCATCACCGATCCCGCGGTCCGCAAGCGCGTCTTCGACCTGATCAAGAGCCTGACGCCCACCGACTGACGCGCGCCACCGGCGCGGAGCCTCAGCCGCCGATGCGCAGATAGGCCACGCCGCCCTCGACCTGGAGGGCGGCCGGGTTCGGCCACGCCTCGCGCGCGACGCGCCGGTCCTCGGGCAGGACGTGAACGCGGCAGGTGTCGGGGCAATACTCCACGTCGAGGCGCCGGCCGAAGATGGCGATCGCCTCGTATTCCATCAGATAGTGCAGCCACCACGACCAGCCCGGTCGTCCGGGATGGCCGGTGAAGGGCGCCGGCGCCCCGAGGAGCACGAGCTTCGCCGGCGGCTCGCGGAGCCGTCCGGCGACGTCGCGCAGGATCGCCTGCATGGCGGCACGGTTCCGCGCCTCGTCACGGCTCAGCCGGACGAGATCGTCCGAGGTCCGCGGCAGGCCCACGACCACCAGGCCCGCCAGCAGCAGCGCACCCGCCGCGCGCCGGACCCGCCGCCCTTCCAGGGCGAAGGCGCCGACGGCCGCGAGGCCGATCCACACCAGCATGGTGCCGCGCAGCTCGGGCAGGGGCAGCCCGGTCGCGAAGGGCAGGGCCACGGCGACGAGCAGGATGCCGGCCGCCATGGCGAGGCGGAGCGCCACGACGCCGCGCCTCTCGCGCGGGGCCAGAAGGGAGAGCGCCAGCGCCAGCCCACCCAGCAGGAGCGGCAGGAAGAGGCCCCAGGTCGCCTCGCGAAGCTGCGCCAGCCCGTAGCGGACCCCCGCCGAGGCCGCCGCCAGGCCGGGCCCCTCCACCCCCTCGAGCAGGCGGAACCGCCACGGATCCACGACGACGCTGAAATGGCCGAACCGCCAGGCGTTCAGCGCGAAGCCCGCGAGGGTGCCGAGCGCCAGCCCCACCCCGGCCGCCAGCAGCACCGCCAGGAGCCGCAGCATCAGCGCGCGGGGCGGCAGCGCGGCGCCCAGGCCGAGCACGATCAGCAGGCTGACGGCGACGGCGGCCAGCGCGAGAAGCTGGTGCCCGAACACGGCGAGCGCGGTCCAGCCGGCGACGGTCCACGCGATCGGCCAAGGACGCTGCGGCACGAGCCGCAACGCCACGGCCCCGGCGAGCAGGACCAGCAGCGTCGGCAGGCTCGACAAGGGCCACATCAGCAGCGACAGCGCGCCGGGATTGGCGGCGAGCGCGAGCGTCAGCAGCAGCCCCCAGGCCGGCGGCTGCCGGATCAGCATCGCGTCCGCCGTCACCGCCATGGTGCCGACCCAGGCCAGGAGGCAGAGCTGGAAGGCCAGCCAGGGCGGCAGGGCGCCCATCGTCACCCGCCAGCCATGCACGAGCCAGCGCGCCTCGCTCCGGAGGTTGGTCAGGTAGGTGTCGGGGGCGATGAGCGTCTTGAGGTCGTCGCCGAACAGCCCGGGATCGACGAGAGCGGGCCCGAGGAAGGCGGCTAGGACGGCGAGGGCGATGGCGCCGAACGCCAGCGGGCGCATCGCCCCGCGCCCCGTTTCGTCATCTCCGGCCGTCACGCGGCGGTGACAACACCCCGCGCGGCCGCGGTCAAGCGCGAGCCCGGCTCAAGCGTGGCAGCCGGAGCCGTCCTCGTGAGGGTCGGCGCGGGCGCATGTCACCCGCGCGCGCGCCGCGACGGCACCCGGCTACAGCCGGATGCCGAGGCGCCCCTGATCCTGCCGGGCGATCTCCATCGCCGCGGCGCCGGCGGCCTCCGACACGCGCGGCAGGCGCGGCAGGTTGCCGAGACGCGCGAGCGTGCCGCGCGGGCCGGCGGTGAAGGCCGCGGTGTTCAG
>JAIEOO010000396.1 GCA_019750475.1 Acetobacteraceae bacterium
TATTCAGATACTTATGCCGTACCCTGGCGTACAATCGGATACTGCCGGAGGGGCAAAAATCATTCCCACTCGATCGTTCCGGGCGGCTTGCTCGTGATGTCGTAGGTCACGCGGTTGATCCCCCGCACCTCGTTCACGATGCGGCTCGCCACGCGCCCCAGGAAGCCCATGTCGAAGGGGTAGAACTCGGCCGTCATGCCGTCCGTGCTGGTCACGGCCCGCAGCGCGCAGGCCTGGTCGTAGGTGCGGCCATCGCCCATCACGCCCACGGTCCGCACCGGCAGCAGCACGGCGAAGGCCTGCCAGATCGCGTCGTAGAGGCCGGCGTTGCGGATCTCCTCGAGGTAGATGCTGTCCACGCGCCGCAGCAGGTCCGCCTTTTCCCGCGTCACCTCGCCCGGGATGCGGATGGCGAGGCCGGGGCCCGGGAAGGGATGGCGGCCCACGATCTCCTCGGGGATGCCGAGCTCGCGGCCGAGCGCCCGCACCTCGTCCTTGAACAGCTCGCGCAGCGGCTCGACCAGCTTCATGCGCATGCCCTCGGGCAGGCCGCCGACATTGTGGTGGGACTTGATGGTGACCGACGGCCCGCCGGTGGCGGAGACGCTCTCGATCACGTCGGGGTAGAGCGTGCCCTGCGCCAGGAAGTCGGCGCCGCCGAGCTTGTTCTGCTCCTCTTCGAAGACCTCGATGAAGAGGCGCCCGATGATCTTCCGCTTCTGCTCGGGGTCGGTCACGCCGGAGAGCTGGCCGAGGAACAGCTCGCTCGCGTCGCGGTGGACCAGGCGGATGTTGAACCGGTCGCGGAAGGTCGCCACCACCTGCTCCGACTCGCCCGCGCGCATCAGCCCGTGATCGACGTAGATGCACGTCAGCTGGTCGCCCACGGCCTCGTGGATCAGCACCGCCGCGACCGAGGAATCCACGCCGCCCGACAGGCCGCAGACCACGCGGCCCGTGCCCACCCGGGCGCGGATGCGCGCCACGGCCTCGGCCCGGAAGCCCGCCATGGTCCAGTCGCCGCGGCAGCCGCAGATGGCATGGGCGAAGTTCCGCAGCAGCTGCCCGCCATGCGGTGTGTGCACCACCTCCGGATGGAACTGCACGCCGTAGAACCGCCGCGCCTCGTCGGCGGTGATGGCGTAGGGCGCGCCCTCGCTCGTCGCGATGACGCGGAAGCCGGGCGGCAGCGCGGTCACGCGGTCGCCATGGGACATCCAGACCTGCTCGCGCGCGCCGCGGGCCCAGACGCCCTGGGTGAGCGCGCTGTCCTCCATCACCTCCACATAGGCGCGGCCGAACTCGCGGTGGTCATGGCCTTCCACCTGCCCGCCGAGCTGCGCGCACATGGCCTGCTGGCCGTAGCAGATGCCGAGCACGGGCAGGCCCATCGCGAAGACCGCGTCGGGGACGCGGGGGCTCGCCCCCTCCGTCACGCTGGCCGGGCCGCCGCTCAGGATGATGCCCCTCGGGGCGAAGCCGCGGATGCGGGCCTCGGGCGCGGCGTTGAACGGCCAGATCTCGCAATAGACGCCCGTCTCTCGCAGGCGGCGCGCGATGAGCTGCGTCACCTGGCTGCCGAAATCGAGGATGAGGATGCGGTCGTGGTCCATGCGGGCTGGCAGCATGGCCGCGCCCCCCCGTCAAGCCGGGGAGGCCGGTGGTCAGCGCGGGGTTCGGCTCGTCGCGGTCGCCGTCAGCAGCGCGTCGATGCCGCCCCAGCCATAGGCCGACTGGGTCAGCGTCTGGCCGGCGAAGCGGATGCTCTCCTGCGCGATCCGGCGCGCCCCCAACCGCTCGTAGAAGAAGCGGGACGGATTCGCGTCGAGCACCCAGGCGAAGGCCGATTGCGCGCCGAGGGAGCACAGATGCGACGCCATGGCCCGCATCAGCCGCCGCCCCAGACCCCGCTCCCGATAGTCGTCGAGGAGGTAGAGCGTCTCGACCTCCCCGTCGGCCAGGCCGGCCCGGCGGGCGAGGCCGCCCGTCACGAAGCCGATGACGAGGCCGCCGGGCGGGCCGGCGCGGTCGGGCGGCAGGTCGTCGCCGCTCGCCACCGCGACGAAGCCGGCATGGCCGCCGCGCCGCTCGGCGATTCCGCGCTCATAGGACGCGCCCTCGCGGATGGCGGAGAGGTTGGCGAGGTAGCCGTCGGCCAGGATGCCGGCATAGGTGCTGCGCCAGGACGCGACATGGACGAGGCCCATCTGGGCGCCGTCCATCGGGCGGGCGCGGCGGATGGTGATCACCGCCCTAGGCCATCCGGTCGAGCACGGCGCAGAAGAACCCGTCCGTGCCGTGGCGCGCGGGCGAGAGGAGCAGATGCGGGCCCGGACCCGGCGCCTCGCCCGACAGGCCGGCACGCGCCCAGGCCTCGGCCAGGGGGACCGCGCGGAAGTCCTGGCGCTGGTGCAGGAAGGCGTCCACCTGGGCCTCGTCCTCCTCCGGGAGAAGCGAACACGTCGCGTAGATGAGACTACCCCCAGGCCGGACGAGTTGCGCCCCCATGGCGAGAATTTCACCCTGCTTGGCTGTCAGCTCCTCGAGGTCGGAACGGGTGGTTCGGTTGCGGGCGTCGGGATTGCGGCGCCAGGTGCCGCTGCCGGTGCAGGGCGCGTCCACCAGGACGCGGTCGAAGCTCCCGGCGCGGCGCTTGGCCCAGCGGTCGCCGGGGGTCAGCAGGTGGGTCTCGGCGTTGTGGACGCCGGCGCGGCGCAGCCGCTTCGAGGCGCCTTCGAGACGGGGCGCGTTCACGTCGCAGGCGGTGACGCGGCCGGAATTTCCCATCAGCGCCGCCAAGGCCAGGGTCTTGCCCCCGGCCCCGGCGCAGAGATCGGCGACGCGCATGCCCGGGGCCGGCGCGACCAGGGCGGCGATGAGCTGGCTCCCCTCGTCCTGCACCTCCACGAGGCCCGCCTTGTAGGCGGCGCTGCCGGTGATCGGCGTGCGCCCGGGAAGGCGCAGCCCCACGGGGGAAAAGGCCGTGGGCTCGGCCAGCAGACCCTCCCGCGCCAGGGCGCCGCGCGCGTGGTCGCGGCCGTTCTTCAGCGTGTTGGCCCGGAGGTCGAGCGGCGCCGGGCGCTCCATCGCCGCCGCTTCCGCCGCCAGCGTCCCGCCGAAGCGGGCGCGGAGGCCGGGCAGCGCCCAGTCGGGCAGGTTCAGCCGCGGTCCCTCGGGCATGTCCGGCGCGACCAGCTCCCGGCCCGCCAGCCTTTCGAGCAGCCGGTCCTCGGCGGCGGAGAGCGGCGCCGGGGCGAAGCGGCCGCCGCCGAACAGCTTCCGCACATCGGCCGGGCGACGCGTCTCCACGAGCGTGAGATGCGCCAGCGCGAGGCCGCGCGGCGAGGCCTCCTCCCCCAGATGCCAAGCGAGGCGGAGCTGCTGCCGCAGCACCCCCCAGGCGAGGTCGGAGACGGCCCGGCGGTCCCCGCCGCCGATGTAGCGGCGGGCGCGGAAATACTCGGCGGCGATGGCGTCGGCGGGGCGCCGGGGCTCGCGCGCGCAGGCCTCCAGCAGCTCGATCGCGGCGGCGAGCCGCCCTTCGGGTGTCACGGGAGGAGTGTGGGGAGGGAGGAGAGGTCGGACAAGCTCGGCACCCCGGCTTCGGCCAGGCCGTACTCGTCCGGGGCCATGCGGCCGGCGACGGGGCGGTTGACCCGGAAACAGCGGAACCCCGCGTGATGCGCGCCCTGCGTGTCCCAGGGATTGGCCGAGACGAAGGCGATCCGCTCCGCCGGCACGCCGAGGCGCTGCGTGGCCAGGGCGTAGACGCGCCGGTCGGGCTTGAAGACGCCCGCCGCCTCGACCGAGAGCAGCGCGTCGAGCAAGGCGCCGATCCCGGCCGCCGCGACGGCGTCGGCCAGCATCATCGGCTCCCCGTTGGAGAGGATGGCGGTGCGCAGCCCGGCGCGGCGCAGCGCCCGCAGCATGGCCGGAACCTCGGGGAAGGCATCGAGGCGCCGGTAGGCCGCGAGCAGATCCTGCACCAGCGCCGGATCCTCGACGCCGTGGCGCTCGCAGGCGAAGCGCAGCGCCTCCACCGTCAGGCGCCAGAAGTCGCGGTGATGCGCGGGCCCGGTGAGGCTGCGGACCCAGCTGTATTCGAGCTGCTTCGCGCGCCAATCCATGGAGAAGGCCAGCGCGCCGGCGCCGAGGCGCCCGGCATGGCGCATCACCGCCGAATGCACGTCGAGCAGCGTGCCATAGGCGTCGAACACCACGGCCTCGATGGCGCGGCCGGCGCCCGGCTCCTCCGGCGGTTCCACGGGGAACGCGGCGCTCATCCGGGGCGGCCCGGCCGCGCCGGGATCATCGGCCCGGCCGCGCGGTCACCCGTCATGGCGGTAGTTCGGCGCCTCGCGCGTCACGGCGACGTCGTGCACGTGGGACTCGCGCAGCCCCGCATTGGTGATGCGGCGGAAGCGGGCATTGGCCTGCAGGTCCGGGATGGTGGCGCTGCCGGTGTAGCCCATCGCCGCCCGCAGCCCGCCGACGAGCTGGTGGATGACGGCGCCGACGGGCCCCTTGTAGCCCACCCGCCCCTCGACGCCCTCGGGCACGAGCTTGAGCTGGTCCTGCACCTCGGCCTGGAAGTAGCGATCGGCGGAGCCGCGGGCCATGGCGCCGAGCGAACCCATGCCGCGATAGGATTTGTAGGACCGCCCCTGGTAGAGGAACACCTCGCCCGGCGCCTCGTCCGTGCCGGCGAAGAGGCTGCCCATCATCACGCATTCGGCCCCGCCGGCGAGCGCCTTGGCGATGTCGCCCGAGTTGCGGATGCCGCCATCGGCGATCGTCGGCACGCCCTTGGTGCGCGCGGCCGCCGCGCATTCCATCACGGCCGAGAGCTGCGGCACGCCGACGCCCGCGACGATGCGCGTCGTGCAGATGGAGCCCGGGCCGATGCCGATCTTCACCGCATCGGCGCCGGCCTCGATCAGCGCGAGGGTGCCTTCCGGCGTCGCCACGTTGCCGGCGATGACCTGCACGGCGTTCGAGAGCTGCTTGATCCGCTCGATCGTCCTGAGCACGCCGCCCGAATGGCCGTGCGCCGTGTCCACCACGATGACGTCGGCCTCGGCCGCGACCAGCGCCTCGGCGCGCCGCAGCCCGTCCTCGCCCACGCCCGTGGCCGCGGCGGCGCGCAGCCGTCCCATGGCGTCCTTCACGGCGGAGGGGTGGGCCTCGGCCTTGTCCATGTCCTTCACGGTCACCATGCCGACGCAGCGCCCGGCATCGTCCACGACGAGCAGCTTCTCGATCCGCCGGCGGTGCAGCAGCGTCCGCGCCTCCTCGGCCGAGACGCCTTCCCGCGCGGTGACGAGGTTCTCGCGCGTCATCAGCTCGTAGACGCGCTGCTTCGGGTCGGTCGCGAAGCGGACGTCGCGGTTGGTGATGATGCCGACGAGGCGGTTGGTCCCCGGCTCGACCACCGGGAAGCCGCTGATGCGATGGCGGGCCTTGAGCTCGAGCAGCTCGGCCAGCGTCTGGTCCGGGTGGACCATGACCGGGTTCACCACCATCCCGCTCTCGAAGCGCTTCACCTGGCGGACCTGCTCGGCCTGCTCCTCGGGCGTCATGTTCTTGTGGATGACGCCGATGCCGCCGCGCTGGGCCATCGCAATCGCCATGGGCGCCTCGGTCACCGTGTCCATCGCCGCGGCGACGAGGGGGATGTTGAGGGCGATCTCGCGCGTCAGGCGGGTGCGGGTGTCCGTCTGGGCCGGAAGGACCGTCGAGTAGGCCGGCAACAGCAGCACGTCGTCGAAGGCGTAGGCCTCGGCGATGCGGATGGGGGCGTGGAACTCGACGGGGCTTCCGGGAAGCGGGCTTTCGGGTGCCATGGGGGACCTTCCGGGCCCGCGCGGGGACGGGCGTTGGTTGCGGGCGCGCGGCCTGCGGGTTCGGTCAACCGACCTTGGCGCGCTCCCATAGCCATGCGGCGCTGCGCCGTCCAGCCGATGCGCGACCTGTCATGCAACGCAGCGGAGCCAGCCATCCGCGTTCCAGGTGGCGTTGCGCCCGAAGAAGTCACAGTAATCGCGGGCGATCTCGAAGCGGCCCGGGTGGCGAGCGAGGAAGGGCGGAATCGCGGCGGCCGGCCCCCCGCCATAGTCGAACCAGGGTTCGCCGTGGCGCGCCACGTGCTCGCGCTGGAACAGCTCCACGATGCCGTCCTCCACCACGATCCATTCGCCGGGGCGAAGGTGGGGGGCGAAGAACTCCAGCACGGCTTCGGTCGTCTCGGGCCGGTGATCGGCGTCCTCGATGACGAGCCAGGGCCGCGGCATGGTCGCGAGCCAGGCCGGGGTGAACACGGCCCCCAGATCCCGGCCGTCGCCCTGGTGAAAATGCACCTTCGGGTGGGCCAGCCCGCGCACGGGCACCACGTCCACGCTATGCACCTCGGCGGCGCGGCCGAAGGTCGCCGTCTGGTCGGCGAACCACAGGGCCGCGCCGCCCGCGTTCGAGCCGATCTCGATCACCGTGCCCGGCTTCAGCTCCCAGAGGAGGCGCAGGTAGAGCGCGAGGTCGAGCGGGTTCTTCTGCATCGTGACCCCGCGATAGGCGTAGCGCAGCACCCCCTGCTGGATCGCCAGCAGCCCCTCCGCCGGGATGTCAGACCAGCCCTGTGCCATGTTCCGCGGCCCCTTTGACGAGACCTTGCGCCTCAGCCGAGGCCGCCGCAAAGCTCCAGCCTATGTATACCGATCTCGAGCCCGAGTTCCACGCCGTCCACGGCCTGTGCCAGCCGCACAGCATGACCTCCATCGAGCGCATGCACGCGCTCTGGACCGCCGTGCGCCACGTGGTGCGCGCCGGCATCCCGGGGGACATCGTGGAATGCGGCGTCTGGCGCGGCGGCTCGATGATGATGGCGGCCCATGCCCTGCGCCAGATCGGCGGCACCGACCGCACGCTCTGGCTCTACGACACCTTCGCCGGAATGACGCCGCCCGAGGCGATGGACCTCCAGGCCGAGAGCGGCGCCACGGCGGAACAGGTGCTGGCCGACAACCCGCGGGAAGACGGCAACGTGTTCTGGGGCATCGCCCGGCGCCCGCTGGTCGAGGCCAACATGGCGACGACGCTCTACCCGCCGGCGCGCATCCGCTACGTGGAGGGGCCGGTCGAGGACACCATCCCCGGCACCCTGCCCGACCGCATCGCCCTGCTGCGCCTCGACACCGACTGGTACCGCTCGACCAAGCACGAGCTGGTGCATCTCTGGCCGCGGCTGGAACGCGGGGGCGTGCTGATCATCGACGACTACGGGTACTGGACCGGCTCGCGCCGCGCGACGGACGAGTTCCTCGCCACCCTGCCCGACCCGCCGATGCTGCACCGCATCGACGCGACCGGCCGCGCCGCGGTCAAGCGTTAGGGCGCGCTCCGCGAAGGCGGGATCGCCGGGGCGCTGAGTCGTCCTCTCGCACGCAGCTCCGGCGTGATCCCGGGCGACGGGATCACGCCGGAGCGTCGCCGCGGAAGCCGGTCGCGACCACGTAGAGCTCGCTGCTCTCCTTGCGGCTCGCCGGCGGCTTGGCGTGGGCGACCTTGGCGAACAGGCGGCGGAGCTTCGCCTGCATCTCGCGCTCGGAGCCGCCCTGGAACACCTTGGCGACGAAGGCGCCGCCCGGCTCCAGCACGGCGGCCGCGAAATCGAGCGCGAGTTCCGCGAGCGCGATGATGCGCAGATGGTCCGTCGCCGCGTGGCCGGTGGTGTTGGGCGCCATGTCCGACAGCACGAGGTCCGCCCGGCCGCCGAGGGCGGCCTTCACCGCGCGCTCCACCTCCTCCTCCTGGAAGTCGCCCTGGAGGAGGGTGGCGCCGGCGATCTCGTCCATCGGCAGCAGGTCGAGGGCGATGACCTTCCCCCGCTCGCCCACGGCCTTCACCGCGACCTGGGTCCAGCCGCCCGGGGCGGCGCCGAGATCCACCACGCGGAGCCCGGGGCGCAGCAGGCGGAACTTCTCGTCCAGCTCGATCAGCTTGAAGGCGGCGCGGGACCGCCAGCCGGCGGCCTGGGCGGCCTTCACGTAGGGGTCGTTGATCTGGCGGTTCAGCCAGCGCTGCGACGCGTTGGAGCGGCCCTTGGCCGTCTTCAGGCGGGCGCCCAGGTTGCGCAGATTGGGGCGGTCGGGCGGGTTGGCCATGGCGGCGGGTGTAACGCGGCGGCGGCGCCCCGGCTAACCCCTCGGCGAACCCGTGAGGGCTAGGTGTTTGGTCCCGGGATGAGGTGGTGCGGGTTAATGGTGAAGAGCGAAGGATCCTTGGCCCATGCGTCGC
>JAIEOO010000252.1 GCA_019750475.1 Acetobacteraceae bacterium
GCCGCCGACGAGACCGTGGTCGTGGACGGGCTCGGCCTGCCGGCCTGCGATCCGGCGCGGCTGCGCGATGCCGGCGCGGTCGCGCTGATCCACCATCCCACCTCGCTCGAAGCCGGTCTCGACAGCGGCGCGCGCGACGCGCTCACCGCCCTCGAAGCCGAGCGCTTCGCCGCCTGCGCGCGCCTCGTCGCCACCTCGCCGCTCACGGCGCGGGGGTTGCCGGCGCTGGGCGCGCCCGAGGAGCGGGTGGGCGTGGTCGAGCCGGGAACGGACCCCGCCCCGCGCGCGACCGGCTCCGGCGAGGCGGGGGCGCGCATCCTCGCCGTCGGCGCGCTCATCCCCCGCAAGGGGCATGACGTGCTGCTGCGCGCGCTGGCCGGCCTGACCGATCTGGAATGGTCGCTGCGCATCGCCGGGCCCGCCCCTGATCCCGTCCACGCCCATGGTCTGCAGGCCCTGGCGGAGGAGCTGGGGATCGCCGGGCGCGTCGCCTTCCTCGGCCGCATCGGCGACGCCCAGCTCGAGGGCGAATACGCCGCGGCCGACATCTTCGCCCTCGCTACCTGGCACGAGGGCTACGGCATGGCGGCGGCCGAGGCGATGGCGCGCGGCCTGCCGCTCGCGATCACGGCGGGCGGCGCCGTGGCGGAGGTGGTGGCGCGGCCGGCGGCCGTGATCTCCCCGCCCGGGGACCATCGCTCCCTCGCCAAGGGGCTGCGGCGGATGATCCTGGACGAGGAGCTGCGCGCGCAGATGGCGGACGCCGCCTGGGACGCGGCGCAGAAGCTCCCGCGCTGGAGCGACCGCGCGGCGCTCTTCGCGCGCGAGCTGGAGGCGGCGCATGGCTGAGAGCTTCGACGGCGACTGGCTCGCCCTGCGGGAGCCCTTCGACGCGGCGGCGCGCGACCCCGGCCTGGCCGCGCTGCTGGCCTCGCGCCTGCCGGCGCGACCGACCCTGCTCGACCTGGGGGCCGGGACCGGCAGCCTCACGCGTTGGCTCGGGCATTTCGTCGGCCGGCCTCAGGCCTGGATCCTGACCGACGCCGACCCCGCCCTGATGGCCCGGGCCTTCGACGAGACCGAGCAGGCGGCGCTCGCCATCGGCTGGCGCGCGACCTGGCCGGGGAAGCGCACCCTGCTCGTCCATTCCCCTCGGGGGGCGTGGCGGATCGAGGGCGTTCTGACCGACCTGCGGGAGGCGCCCCAGGGCCTGCCGCTGGCCAAGGTGGACGCGGTGGTGTGCTCGGCGCTGTGCGACCTCGTCTCCGAAGGCTGGGTCGAACGGATCGCGGCCGCCTGCGCCGCGCGGCGGCTGCCCTTCTACGCCGCGCTCAACGTGACGGGGCGCGAGCGCTTCGCCCCGCCCTGGCCGGGCGACGCGCTGGTGGCCCGCGGCTTCGGCCGCGACCAGCGGCGGGACAAGGGCTTCTCGGGCAAGGCCCTCGGCGCCGAGGCGCCGGAAGCCATCGGCCAGGCCTTCGCCGCGCGCGGCTATCAGGTGCTCTCGGCCCCCTCCCCCTGGCGGATTCCGCGCCAGGCGGGCGCGATGGCGGCGGAGCTGGCGCTGGGCCATGCCGGCGCCGCCCTCCGCCACGAGAAGCGGGAGGCCCGGCGGATCGACGCCTGGCGCGAGGCCCGGGTGGCCCAGGCGGAGGCCGGGCGGCTCTCCGTCACGGTCGGCCATCGGGACGTGCTCTGCCTGCCGGCATGAGCGCGAAGCCCCCCGCATCGAGGGAAGACCGGCTGGCCGCGGCGCTGCGGGAGAATCTGCGGCGCCGGAAGGCCCAGGCCCGCGCCCGGGCCGAGCGGCAGGCCGCGCAACCCACCCCCGAGGGGCCGGCCATGGACGCCGGCGCCCCGCCCGCGCTAGACCCGCCGCCCGAACCGACGACGAAGGGCTGAGCCGCCCCCGGGAGTTCCCAGATGCCGATCATGCCCGACCACTGGATCCGCCGCATGGCGGTGGAACACGGCATGATCACCCCCTTCGTCGAGGCCCAGAAGCGATCGGAGGCCGGGGGGGGCGTGATCTCCTTCGGCCTGTCGAGCTTCGGCTACGACGCGCGGGCGGCCGACGAGTTCAAGGTGTTCACCAACGTGGACAACGACGTGGTGGACCCCAAGGCCTTTTCCGAGACGGGGTTCGTCACGCGCAAGGGGCCGGTCTGCATCATCCCGCCGAACTCCTTCGTGCTGACGCACACGGTCGAGTATTTCCGCATCCCGCGCGACGTGCTGGTGATCTGCCTCGGCAAGAGCACCTATGCCCGTTGCGGGCTGATCGTGAACGTCACCCCCCTCGAGCCCGAATGGGAGGGGCAGGTGACCATCGAGATCAGCAACACGACGCCGCTGCCCGCCAAGGTCTACGCCAATGAAGGCGTGTGCCAGTTCCTGTTCCTGAAGGGCGAAGGCGCGCCCGAGGTCAGCTACGCCGACCGCAAGGGCAAGTACATGGGCCAGCGCGGCGTCGCGCTGCCGCGCCTCTAAGAAGACACCGATGGACCGCATCCGCATCCGCGGCGGCAAGCCGCTCGAGGGCAGCATCCCCATCTCGGGGGCGAAGAACGCGACCCTGCCGCTGATGGCGGCCGCGCTGCTGCATGACGGGCCGCTGACGCTGACCAACGCGCCCGACCTCGCCGACATCGCGACCATGGCGGCGCTGCTGCGCCAGCACGGGCTCGAGGTCGTGCACGACAAGGTGGCGCGGACGCTGACGCTGTCCGGCGCGGCGACCAACCTCGAAGCGCCCTACGACATCGTGCGCAAGATGCGCGCCTCCGTCCTCGTGCTCGGGCCGCTCGTCGCGCGCCACGGCCGGGCGCGGGTCTCGCTGCCGGGCGGCTGCGCCATCGGCACGCGGCCAGTGGACCTGCACATCAAGGGCCTCGAACAGCTCGGCGCCGAGATCGAGCTGACGGCCGGCTATATCGAGGCGCGGGCGCCACAGGGCCTGAAGGGCGCGCGCATCCTCTTCCCCCAGGTCAGCGTGGGCGCCACCGAGAACCTCCTGATGGCGGCCGTGCTCGCCGAGGGCGAGACCGAGCTGGTCAACGCCGCGCGCGAGCCCGAGATCGCCGACCTCGCCATGTGCCTGATGCGCATGGGCGCGCGGATCGAGGGCATCGGCACCGACCGGCTGCGGATCGAGGGCGGGCACTCGCTCAACGCCGCCACCCACCCGATCGTGCCCGACCGCATCGAGGCCGGGACCTATGCCTGCGCCGCCGCCATCACGGGCGGGCAGCTCCACCTCGACGGCGCGCGCCTCGATCACCTCGGCGCCGTGGCCCGCGTGCTGCGCGAGTCCGGCGTGGACGTGGCCGAGACCAACAGCGGCCTGATGGTGACGCGGCGCAACGGGCTGCGCGGCGCCGACGTGATGACCGAGCCCTTCCCGGGCTTCGCCACCGACATGCAGGCCCAGTTCATGGCGCTGATGACGGTGGCCGAAGGCGCCTCGATGATCACCGAGACGATCTTCGAGAACCGCTTCATGCACGTGCCCGAGCTGATGCGGATGGGCGCGCGGATCAACTTCCACGGCAGCAGCGCCATCGTGCGCGGCGTGCCCAAGCTGTCCGGCGCGCCGGTGATGGCGACCGACCTGCGCGCCTCCGTCTCGCTCGTGCTGGCGGGGCTCGCCGCCGAGGGGGAGACCATCGTCAACCGCGTCTATCACCTCGACCGCGGCTACGAGCATGTCGAGCAGAAGCTCGCCTCGGTGGGCGCCGACATCGAACGCCTGCCGGCCTGACCGCCATGGACCTGCCCCTCGCCACCGGTCTCGCCGCGCCCGCCACGATGGAGCGCACCAAGCTCGTCATGGCGCTGCCCAAGGGACGGATACTGAAGGAGCTGCGGCCGCTGCTGGCGCGCGCGGGAATCGTCCCAGACGCCGCCCTCGACGACGAGGACAGCCGTCACCTGCGCTTCGCCACGAACGACCCGGAGCTCGACGTGGTGCGCGTGCGCCCCTTCGACGCCGCGGCCTTCGTCGCCCACGGCGCCGCGCATCTCGGCGTCTGCGGCGCCGACGTGCTGATGGAACACGACACGGACCAGATCTACGCGCCGCTCGACCTCGGCATCGGGCCGTGCCGCGTCAGCGTGGCCGAGGCCGCCGATACCGCCGGCCGCGACGACCCGAGCCGCTGGTCCCGCGTCTCGGTCGCGACGAAGTACCCGAACATCGCGCGCCGCCACTTCGCCGCGCGCGGCGTCCAGGCCGAGATCGTCCACCTCAACGGCGCGATGGAACTGGCGCCCAGCCTCGGCCTCGCGCGGCTGATCGTGGATCTCGTGCAGACCGGCTCCACCCTCAAGGCCAACGGCCTCGTCGAGACGGAGGTGATCGCCCGCGTCACCTCTCGCCTCATCGTCAACCGCACCGCCCTGAAGACCCGGCCCGACGCGGTGCTGGCGATCATGGGGCGCTTCCGCGCGGCACTCGACGGCTGAACCACCGATGAAGACACTCGACACGCGCGCGGCGGGCTTCGCCGCCGCCTTCGACGCCCTGCTGAACGAGGCGCGGGAGACGACCGCCAAGGTGGATGCGGCGGTTTCCGCCATCATCGCCGATGTCCGCGCCCGCGGCGACGCGGCCCTGCTCGAGCTCACCGCCCGCCACGATGGCTGGACGCCGGCCGCGGCCGGCGCCTTGCGCGTGACCGAAGCCGAGATGGACGCGGCGGTCGCCGCCATCCCCGCCGAGCTGATGGCGGCGCTCGACCTCGCGGCCAGGCGGATCGAGGCCTTCCACCGGGCGCAGCTGCCGCGCGACCTCGGGCTGCCGCCGGAGGACGGCGTGGCGCTCGGGATGCGGTGGACGCCGCTCGACGCCGTGGGGCTCTACGTGCCCGGCGGCAAGGCGGCCTACCCGTCCTCCGTGCTCATGAACGCCCTCCCCGCCCGGGTCGCGGGGGTCGCGCGCATCGCCATGGTGGTGCCGACGCCGCGAGGGGAGACCAACGCCCTCGTGCTCGCGGCGGCGCGGCGCGCGGGCGTCGCCGAGGTGTGGCGCGTGGGCGGCGCCCAGGCCGTGGCCGCGCTGGCCTTCGGCACCGCGTCCATCGCGCCGGTGGACCGCATCGTCGGGCCGGGCAACGCCTACGTGGCGGAGGCCAAGCGGCAGGTCTTCGGCCATGTCGGCATCGACAGCATCGCCGGCCCCTCGGAAGTGGTGGTCATCGCCGACGCCGCGAACGACCCCGCCCATGTCGCGATGGACCTGCTGGCCCAGGCCGAGCACGACGAGGCGGCGCAGAGCATCCTCATCACCACCAACGCCGCCTTCGCCAAGGCCGTCGCCCAGGCGGTCGAGCGGGCGCTGGAAACCCTGCCGCGCCGCGCCATCGCGGGCGAGAGCTGGCGGCGCCACGGCGCGACCATCCTGGTGCGGGACTGGGCGGAGGCGGCCGAACTCACCAACCGCCTGGCGCCGGAGCACCTCCAGCTGATGGTGCGGGACCCGCGCGCCCTGTTCGCCCGCATCCGCCACGCCGGCGCCGCCTTCCTCGGCCGGCACTGCCCGGAGGCGCTGGGCGACTACGTCGCCGGCCCCAACCACGTGCTGCCGACCGGTCGGACGAGCCGCTTCGCGAGCGGCCTCTCGGTCTTCGACTTCCTCAAGCGCACCACCTGGGTCGAGGCCGACGCGGCGGGGCTGGCCGCCATCGGCCCGGCCGCGGTGCGGCTGGCGGAGGCCGAGGGTTTGCAGGCCCACGGAATGAGCGTGGCGCTGCGCCTGCCCTGATCCCCATGTCGGGGGCGCGCGGCGCAGCGGCTGGACGACAGCCCCAGCCTCCCCTGGCCGGCTTGGTTGGCCACATCGCGGCGAGGGCGTGCTCGCAGTCCGCCCGCGGGCCGGCGCTCCAATCCCCGACCAGCCGCTCGCCGATTGGTGGCCCGCCGAAAGCCCGGGTTGACACCGCTCCACCCCAAGCGCATCTGCCGCGCTGCCGGCGCCGGGGGCTGACTCCGGCGCGTTCCCGCGCGCCTCGCCCCAGCGGAGTCAGCCACCAGAAGGACCCGAATGTCGAAAGAGGATATGATCGAGTTCAGCGGCCAGGTCGTTGAACTCCTCCCCAACGCCATGTTCCGCGTGAAGCTGGACAACGACCATATGGTCCTGGCCCACACCAGCGGGAAGATGCGCAAGAACCGCATTCGCGTCCTCGCCGGGGACCGCGTGAATGTCGAGATGACGCCCTACGACCTCACCAAGGGCCGCATCACTTTCCGATTCAAGTAAGCCGCGCCTGGCCGGCGGCGCGCCGCATGCGCGCCCGCGGCCTGCCAGGCGGCGCCGCCCTGCGCGAGCCCGTCCGCCCGTGATCCCGCGTCCGCCCCTCGCCCTCGCCTCCGCCAGCCCGCGGCGCCTCGATCTGCTGACGCGGATCGGCATCGCGCCCGATCGCGTGGTGGCGACCGACATCGACGAGAGCCCCCGCAAGGCGGAGCTGCCCCGCCAGCTCGCGGCGCGCCTCGCCGCGGCCAAGGCCGAGGCCGCGGCCGCGCTGGCGCCGGGGCACGTCATCCTCGCGGCCGATACCGTCGTCGGCGTGGGCCGCCGCATCCTGGGCAAGCCGGAGGGACGCGACGAGGCGCGGCGCTTCCTCGGGCTGCTGTCGGGCCGGCGCCACCGCGTGACCACCGGCCTCGCGCTCCGCCTGCCGGACGGCACGGTCCGCTCGCGCCTCGTCGAGACGCAGGTCGCGTTCCAGCGCCTGCTGCCGGCGCAGATCGACGCCTATCTCGACACCGGGGAATGGCAGGGCAAGGCCGGCGGCTACGCCATCCAGGGGAGGGCCGAGATGTTCGTCCGCTTCCTGTCGGGCAGCCACTCCAACGTCGTCGGGCTGCCGCTGTTCGAGACGGCGCAGCTGCTGCGCGGCATCCATTGGCTGCGCCCCTGATCCTGGTCAGCCGCTCGCCGGGCGAGCGGCGGGTCGCCTGGCTGCGGGAGGGCCGCTTCCACCGCTACCGCGTCGAGCGCCTCTCCGCGCCCGAGGGCGTGGGCGACCTCCATCGCGGCCGCGTCACGACGCACGTGCCCGCCATGGCCGGGGCCTTCGTCGCCCTGCCGGAGGACGGCTTCCTGCCGGAGAGCGAGGCGCCGGGCCGGAAGATCCCGCCCGAGGGGACCATCCTCCCGCTCCGCGTCACCCGGGCGGCCCAGGGCGGCAAGGGCAAGCGGGTCTCGGCCCGCGACGTGCCGACCCTCCCGCCGGGCCCGGTCGGCCTCGTCGAATCGGGTCCGGACGCGGCGCTGCGCTTCGCCGCGGCCGAGCCGGAGGCCCGGATCCTCACCGACGGCGCCGCCGAGTCGGCGCGCCTCGCCGCCGCGCTGGGGCGCGACCGCGTGCGCCTCGTGCCCCGCGCCTTCGGCGAGGCCGAGGAGGCGGAGGCCGAGACCCTGGCCGGCAGCGCCGTGGCCCTGCCGGGCGGCGGCCGGCTGCTCATCCACCCCCTGCCCGCCCTGACCGCCATGGACGTGGATGGCGGCGAGGCGACGGCGGCGCGGGACCGCGGCGCGCTGCGGAGCCTGAACGAGGCCGCCATCGCCGAGGCGGCGCGGCAGATCGCCCTGCGCGACCTCGCCGGGCCGATCCTGCTCGACCTCGCGGGTCTCTCGCCGGCGCAGCGGGAGGGGTTGCTGCCCGCGATGCGCCGCGCCCTCGCCGCCGACCCGTTGACCGAGCTGCTGGGCCTCGGCCCGCTCGGCCTGATCGAGCTGCGGCGGCGCCGCGTCCTCGCGCCGCTGCACGAGGTGCTGGCCGGGCCGCTCGCCCGCGGCCACGCGCTGCTGCGCCGCGCCCTGTGGCAAGCGGCGGCCGAACCGGCGGCCGCGCTCACCCTCTGCGCGCCCGGCGCCATCCTCGATGCGCTGCGGGCGGAGGGGCTTGCGCTGCGCGAATACGCGGAAGCGACGGGACGCCCCATCTCCCTGAGAGCCGAGGCCCAGGAGGACATCGCGCGTGCCTGACTGCCCGATCTGCGGGAAGCCCGTCGTCAAGCCCACGCCCGGAGCGCCGCGCGGCGCATATCCGTTCTGCTCGGACCGCTGCCGGCAGGTGGATCTCGGTCGCTGGTTCGACGGGCGCTACGCCATCCCGGCCGAGGAGGCCGAGCCCGACGAGGATGATCCGCGCGACGGTCGGGGGTGAGGGTTTACAGGCCGCCGATGGGCGGCTAACTCCGCGCTCCCGGCACGCAAGTGACGGCGCCCAGGTAGCTCAGTTGGTAGAGCATGCGACTGAAAATCGCAGTGTCGCTGGTTCGATTCCGGCCCTGGGCACCAT
>JAIEOO010000212.1 GCA_019750475.1 Acetobacteraceae bacterium
GCGAGCGCCTCGTCCTCGCGCAGCGCGTCCCGCCCCTCCGCCCGCGCCCGGGCGATCAGGCGCCTCGCGGCCTCCCGGTCGGGGCGGAGCTGCAGCACCTCGGCCGGAGGCAGCTCGCTCGCCGCCGCGCGGTTCCGCCGCTCCCGCGAGAGGTGGAGCGCCCCCCGCGCGGCGGCCTCGGGTGTCGGGAAGATCGGCAGCGTCGGCTCCGGCGCCGGCAGCGAGCCGAGCCAGCCGAGCAGCAGCGGCGCGCCGCGGTTCGCCTGGCCGGCGGCCCGCAGGGCGGCGAGCGTCGTGGCGTCGTCCTCCTCCGGGGAGGGGGCGTGAAGCGCGATGACCGTGTCCACCTCCGGCGCCGCGGCGAGGGCCGCGGCGGCCTCGGCCAGGCGCACGCCGCCCCCGGCGCCGAGCGAGAGCGGGTTCCGCGCCTGCCACCCCTCGGGCAGGAACAGGCGCAGCGCGGCGGCCGTGGCCGGCCTCAGCTCCGCGAGGTGCAGCCCCTCCTCCTCCAGCGCGTCGGCGGCGAGCCGCGCGAGGCCCAGCCCGTTGGCGATGACCGCGACGCGGTCCCCCGCCCCCGCCCCGGCCTTGGCGCGGGTGCGGGCCAGCGTCTCGGCCGCCGCCACCCATTCCTCGAAGCCCGCGACGTGCAGCACGCCGGCGCGGCGCAGCACGGCGTCGGTCACGGCCTGGGCGCCGGCCATCCGCTCGCCGGGCCGCAGCGCGATGACGGGCCGGTTGCGCGCGGTGGCCCGCGCGGCCGAGACGAACAGACGGCGGTTCTTGATCCGCCGCACCTCCAGCATCACGCAGGCGGTCCGCGCGTCCCGCGCCAGCCAGTCGAGCCCGGCCGCGAAGCCGATGTCGTCATTGGCGCCGATGCCGATGACATGGCTGAAGCCCAGCCCGTCCGCCGCCGCCCAGTCCAGGGCCGCCCGCGCCAGCGCCGAGGATTGCGCCATGAGCGCGAGCTTCCCGGCCGGGATGGGCCGGTGCGCGAGCGTGGCGTTCAGGCCGAGATGCGGCAGGGCGAGGCCGAAGGAGCGCTCGCCCAGGGCGCGCATCCCGTGGCGCTGCATCGCCGCCCGCAGGCCCGGCGCCGCGACCGGCACGACCACCGCCCGGCACCCCGTGGCGGCGATCGCGGCGAAGGCGGCCTCCTGCGCCTCGGGCGGCAGGGCGACCACGGCGACATCGGGGCTGCCCTCGACGGCGCCGAACGCCCCGCCCATCAGCCGCCCCTGGAAGCCCCCCTCGGCGAGGTTCCGCGCGATGGTCCGCGCTTCGGGCAGGGCGGGATCGGCGTAGAGGGCCAGGGATTGCGGGCGGAACAGCGCCGCTTCGGAGAAGCCCTTGCCCGGGCGGCCGGTCAGGATCAGCGACATGGGTGGATGTTCGCACGCGCGGCGGGGTTGCGGAACGCCGGCGCGGCTGCTGCGCTTGCGCCGCCATGACGAACGATCCCCGCCTCGACCCCGAGATGGCCGCCTTCGCCCGCTATGTCGGAACGCTCGCGGCCGACCTGCCGCCCATCGTCTTCCCCTCGCCGCCCCGCTCCGCCCCCTTCGACGAGCAGCGCCGCATCAACGACGCGCCCACCCTCCGCATGCCGCGCGGCGGGCCCGAGATGGCCGAGAGCCGGGACGTGTGGGTCTCGCTGCGCGGCCGGCGGATCGCGCTGCGCCTGCACCGCCCGCGCACCGATGTGGCCCTTCCCGTCCTCGTCTACCTGCACGGCGGCGGCTGGGTCTGGGGCAGCATCGACACGCATGACCGGCTGATGCGCGAATACGCCGCGGCCGCCGGCTGTGCCGTGCTGGGCGTGGACTACGCGCTCAGCCCCGAGGCCATCTTCCCGACGGCGCTCGAGGAATCGCGCGCCGTCGCGCGCTGGGTCGCGCGGGAGGGCGCGTCGCTCGGCCTCGACGGGTCGCGGATCGTGATCGGGGGCGACAGCGCGGGCGCGAATCTCGCCGCCGGGGCCGCGCTGCTCGACCGCGAGGGGGGCTCGCCGCTGCCGCTCCGCGGGCTGCTGCTCAACTACGGCGTCTTCGACCATCACCTCGACACGCCGAGCTACCGCGAATTCGCCGAGGGCTACACGCTCACGCGCGAGAAGATGCGCTTCTACTGGGACGCCTACTGCCCCGACCCGGTGGCCCGCCACTCCCCCTTCGCCTCGCCCCTGCGGGCGGAGCTGTCGGGCTTGCCGCCCGTGCTGCTGCACATCGCCGAGCTCGACGTGCTGGCGAGCGAGAACTTTGCCATGGCCGAACGGCTGCGGGCGGCCGGCATCAGCCTCGAGATGCAGTGCTTCCCGGGCACGCTGCACGGCTTCCTGCGGGCCTGCGGGCATGTCGGCGCCGCCGACCGGGCGGTGGCGGCAGCGGGAACCTGGCTGAGGGGACGCTTCGGCTGACGCTGGGGCGCGCCCCGTTCATGCCCGGTGAGCGTGGCGGCGGCTTCCCGCCCGACCCTGAGCCGGCGTAACCCCGGGGCAACCATCAACTGCCGGGGCCTTCGCCATGCCGACCCGCCGCTCCCTCCTCCTCGCCCCGCCCGCGCTCGCCCTCGCGGCGCCGGGCATCGCCCAGACGCGCGCGCCCACCCGCCTCGTCGTGCCCTTCCCGGCGGGCGGCGCCACGGACGCCGTCGCGCGCATCTACCAACCGGCGCTCGCCGCGCAGCTCGGCGGCAACGTGGTGATCGAGAACCGGCCCGGCGCCGGCGGCGTGCCGGCGGCGGAGGTCGTGGCCCGCGCCGCCCCGGACGGGCAGACGCTGCTGCTCACCACCTCCTCCACCCATTCGACCGGGCCGGCGGTGAATCCGGCGGGCGTTCCCTACGATCCCGACCGGGACTTTACCCCCCTCGCCTTCCTCGGCGCCGCCCCCTCGCTCGTGCTCGTCTCGGCCACCGTGCCGGTGACCGACCTGCGCGGCTTCATCGCCTGGGCCCGCGCCCGGCGCGGCCAGGTGAACTACGGCTCGGCGGGCGTCGGAGGCTCGCCGCACCTCACGGCCGCGCTGATGGACAGCCTGGCCGACCTCGGCATGATCCACGTGCCCTATCGCGGCACGGGCGCGGTCTACGCCGAGATGCGGCGCGGCGACGTGCACCTGCTGCTGGATGTCCCCTCCACCGCGGCGCCGCATCTGCAATCGGGCGTCGTGAAGGCGGTGGCCATCACCAGCGAGCAGGAATCGCCCGTCGCCCCCGGCGTGCCGACGGCCATCGCCGCCGGGCTGCCCGGCCTCGTCAGCGAGACCTGGTTCGGCGTCTACGGCCCGTCGCGCCTCCCCGCCGATCTCGCCCAGCGCCTGGCGCAAGCGGGCATCGCGGCGGCGCAGGACGCGGAGTTCCGCGCCCGCATGCTCGCCCTCGGCATCGAGGCGCGGCCGGGCGACGGCGCCACCCTCACCCGCGTCGCGGCGGAGGAGCGGGAGCGGTGGCGGGCGCTGGTGCAGCGCCTCAACATCCGCGTGGAGTGATTGACGGGAGGGGGCGCCGCGCGGGACCCTCCCGGCCGGAAACGCCAGGACAGGCCCATGAAGCGCCGCCCCCTCCTTCTCGCCGCCCTCGCGGCGCCGACCCTCGCGCGCGCCCAGTCGGCGCCCCCGGGCGCCTGGCCGCGCGAGCGCCCGGTGCGCCTCGTCGTCACCTACCCGCCCGGCGGCACGACGGATTTCGTGGCCCGCGCCTTCGCGCAGCGGCTGTCGGAGCAGCTCGGCCAGTCGGTGGTCGTCGAGAACCGCACGGGCGGCGGCGGCGCCGTCGGCTGGGGCGCGGTGGTGCGCGCGGCGCCCGATGGCTACACGCTGCTCGTCACCGACAACTCGCTCGCGACCGCGCCGCCGCTGATGCCGCAGCTCGGCTTCGATCCGCTCGCCGATCTCACGCCCGTGTCGCTGCTCGTGGACTACGCGACGGTCTTCGTCGTGCCGGCCGAGCTGCCGGCGCGGAGCTGGCCCGAGTTCCTGGCGCTGTCGCGCCGGCGCGGCGCGGGTGACGTGTTCTACGGCTCGATGGGCGTCGGCTCCTCGCCGCATCTCTATTCGGAGCTGCTGCAGGACCTGGCGCAGGTCCGGATGACGCATGTGCCCTTCCGGGGCATGGGCCCGGCGCTGACCGACCTGCTCGCGGGCCGGATCCAGCTCCTCGCCGCGGCGCCCCCCACCGTGCTGGGGGCGCTGCGCGGCGGCACGGTGCGGGCGATCGCGGTGAGCACCGCGGGCGGGCGCATCCCGGCCCTGCCGGATGTGCCGACCTTCCGCGAGCTCGGCCTCGATTTCACCTATTCCTACTGGTACGGGCTGCTCGGCCCGCGCGGCCTCGAACCGGCCATCGCGCAGCGGCTCGACGAGGAGGTGCGGCGCGCGCTCGCGGCGCCCGGCTTCCGCGACCGCTTCATTGAGCAGGGCGCGCTGCCCGTGGCCGGCAACGGCGAGGCGCTGGCCGCCACGATGCGCGGCGAGCTCGCCCGCTGGGGCGAGCTGATCCGGACGAAGGACATCCGCCTGGAGTGAGGGCGCGCGGCCGGCCGCGCGCCGCCCCGCCCGCCGTCAGCTGTTGGGGCCGCGCCCCATGCCGATGGGCTGCCAGCGCTGCAGCCTGGTGGTCTGGAGCACCGCCGGGTTCACCACGCTCATCGGCCACTTGCCCTGCGCGACGAGCGCCAGCTCGGCCCCCACGCGGCGCTTGCGCGCCTCGTCGAAGCGGGCGGAGGCGCTGGCCGTGTGCGCCGAGAGGATGACATTCTCCATCGAGAGGATGGGGTTGTTGTGCGACGGCGGCTCGACCTCCAGCACGTCGAGCCCGGCATAGGCGATCCAGCCCTCCTGCAGGGCCTTGATCAGCGCGCTCTCGTCCACGGTGGGGCCGCGGCCCGTGTTGATGAAGATCGCGCTGCGCTTCATCGCGCGGAAGTGCGCCTCCTTCAGGAAGTGATGCACCTCGGGCCGCGCGGGCGCGTGCATGGAGACGAAATCGGACTTCGCCAGCAGGTCCTCGAGCGTGACGGGCGTGACACCCGCCTCGTACATGATCGTCTCCTCGATGAAGGGGTCGTAGGCGATCAGGTTGAGGCCGAAGGGCTTGGCGCGGCGCGCCACGGCGCGGGCGACGCGCCCGAAGGAGATGAAGCCGAGCGTCTGGCCCCAGAGCCGGGGGATCTGCAGCAGCGCCGGGCGGCCCTCCTTCCAGCGATGCTCCCGCACCATGCGGTCCTGCTCGATGACGCGGCGGAAGGTCGAGAGCAGCAGCGTCATCGCGTGGTCCGCCACCTCCTCGATGAAGGTGTCGGGGATGTTCGTGACGGGGATGCCGGCGCGCGTCGCGGCCTTCACGTCCACGCTGTCCACGCCGACCGAGCCCAGGCTGATCACCTTGCAGTTCTTCAGCTCGGCGATGATGTCGGCGGTGATGGGGATGCCCTTGGCGTAGATGGCATCGGCGTCGCGCGCGGCCGCGACGAAGGCGGCGGTGTCGGTCGGCGCCTCGACGATCTCGGCCTTGACGTCGGCGAGGAGGTTGAGCGCCTCCATCTCCAGATCGTAGCCGCCGCCGGCCGTGGTGAAGCTGGCGCCTGCTGGCGTGACGATGCGGAACGTGCCGGGCATGTGGCCTTCCCTCCCCTGCTGTTGGCGCAAGCGAAGCATGGGCGGGCGCGGGCGGGAAGCCGGGGCTTCACCCGGCCCCCTTCACCCGACCGGGGCCGCGCGGCAAGCTCGCGCCCAACCATCCGAGGGAGGAACAGCGGACATGGCGAGGCTGAGCGGCAAGGTGGCCTGGGTGACGGGCGCGGGCACGGGCATCGGCGCGGCGGCGGCGGAGGCGCTGGCGCGGGAAGGTGCCAAGGTCGTCCTGACCGGACGCCGCCGCGAGAAGCTGGAGGAGGTGGCGGCGCGCATCGGGGCCGCGGCCCAGGTGATGCCGGCCGACCTGACCGTCGCGGCCGAGGTCCGGCAGGCCGCCGATGCCATCGTCGGCCAGCACGGGCGGCTCGATATCCTGGTGAACAACGCGGGCACGAACATCGTCGAGCGCGACTGGAAGCGCCTGAAGCCCGAGGGCGTGGACACGCTGATCCACGGCAACCTCTCCTCCGCCTTCTATTGCACCACGGCCGTGCTGCCGCAGATGCGGGCGCAGGGCGGCGGGCTGATCATCCACACCTCCTCGATGGCGGGCCGCTTCGTCTCGCCCCTGTCGGGGCCGGGCTACACGGCGGCGAAGCACGGCGTCGTGGCGATGAGCCATTCGATCAACCAGCAGGAATGCGTGAACAACATCCGCTCCTGCTGCATCTGCCCGGGCGAGGTGAACACCGAGATCCTCCAGAAGCGCCCGGTGAAGCTGACCGAGGAGGAGCTGGCGAAGATGGTCCAGCCCGAGGATGTCGGCGAGCTGGTGGCCTTCATCGCCACCCGGCCGGCCCATGTCTGCCTGAACGAGATCCTGATCACGCCCACCTGGAACCGCGGCTATGTCGCGCAGATGAACCGGGGGATGTGAGCGCGCGGGCATGTGCGGCCGCTTCTTCCTGCAACGCGACCCGGCCGCGATCCGCGAGTATTTCGAGGCGGCCGGGCCCGCGCCCAATCACGCGGCCTCCTGGAACGTGGCGCCGACGCAGGACAGCCTGGTGGTGCGGCGCCACCCCGAGACCGGGGCACGCCACCTGTCGGTGCTGCGCTGGGGCCTCGTCCCGCGCTGGGCGAAGGACGCCGCGGGCGGCGCGCGGCTGATGAACGCGCGGGCCGACACGGTCGCCGAGAAGCCGAG
This sequence comes from Acetobacteraceae bacterium, assembly GCA_019750475.1. Lineage (GTDB taxonomy): Bacteria > Pseudomonadota > Alphaproteobacteria > Acetobacterales > Acetobacteraceae > Roseococcus. Next base: position 6,784 of record JAIEOO010000212.1, read on the forward strand.
CTTCCGCGACGCCTTCGCCAGGCGCCGCTGCCTCGTCCCGATGGACGGCTTCTACGAGTGGCAGGAGGTGGCCCCGGAACCGCGGGAAGCCGAAGGGCCGCGCAAGGGCAAGCCGGTGCGCGGCAAGCAGGCCTTCGCCTGCACGCTGCGGAGCGGCGAACCCATGGCGGTGGCCGGGCTGTGGGAGGGCTGGAAGTCGCCCGCGGGCGAGTGGCTGCGCACCTTCAGCGTGATCACGACGGAGGCGAATGCGAAGCAGGCGCTGGTGCATCACCGGATGCCGGTGATCCTCGGCCGCGAGGACTGGCCGGTGTGGCTCGGGGAAACCGAGGGCGATGCGCTGGCGCTGCTGCGCCCCTGCCCGCCCGACTGGCTGCGCTTCTGGCCGATCGGCGCGCGGGTCGGACGCGTGGCCGAGAATGACGCGGCCTTGCTGGAACGGGACCCGCTGGCCGCGGTGGCGCCGGAGCTGGACGAGCCGCCGGCGCCCGCATGACGCCGTGACGCGAGGCCCGACCGTCCCGGGCCCCGCCTTCGTCAGCGCGGCCGCCCGAAGCGCCGCGCCGACCAGGGCCCGCTGCGATGCCCCGAAGTGGCTCCGCCACGAGGGCAGCGCCACCGCGCAGCAGCAGGCTCCTCCCCGCATTCGGTGACGCAGGCGCCGAGCGAGCCCTGCATCCAGAGCCCGCTCAGGTGCCCCGAAGCGGCTCCGCCGCGAGGGCAGCGTCACCTCCCAACCTGAGAACAGCGCCAGCGGAAGGCTCAAACCAACCGCCCAACCGGGCGGTCGGGGCGCCCGGCGAGGTTTTCCGCAGAACGGAGCGAAGCGCAGTGGCGCGGAAAACTCCGCCGGGGAAACTCAATCGTCCCTGTGCACCTTCTCCATCCGCTCGTGGCGCTCCTGCGCCTCGATGGACAGGGTGGCGATGGGTCGCGCCTCCAGGCGCCGCAGGCCGATCGGCTCGCCGGTTTCCTCGCAGAAGCCGTAGCTGCCGTTGGCGATGCGCTCGAGAGCCTGGTCGATCTTGCTGATCAGCTTCCGAGCGCGGTCCCGCGTGCGAAGTTCGAGCGCACGATCGGTTTCGACGCTGGCGCGGTCGGTGAGATCCGACTCCGCGATGCCGCCAGCGGAGAGTGAGTTGAGGGTGACACCAGCCTCGCGCAGCAACTCATGCCGCCAGCGAAGCAGCTTCTGCCGGAAGTATTCCTGCTGAAGCGCATTCATGAATTCTTCGTCGTCAGACGGGCGATAATCCGGGGGCAGGGTGACAGCCATTTGGACTTTGCCTCACCCCGGGTCAGGGGGCCGACCCGGCGCCGACCCCCCTGCCCGAGGCGGGCGGACCATAGGCGCGCGGCTTTGCCACGCCAAGGCCTCATTTGCCGCAAGCTCATGTTTGCGCGGCAACTTCGCCGAAATGTCACCTTCATTATATGGTTTCGCGGCCGGTCAGGTGCCCCGCCGCGCCAGGATGACGCGGGCCCGCAAGGACAGCGCCTCGACCGTTTCACGGAGCGCAGCGTCAGCGCCGCACTCGCCCTCCGCCAGCGAGGCGAGTCGCGCGAGGGCCGCCGCGCCGCCCTCCGGCGACAGCAGCGCGCGCTGCACGTCGTCCAGCGCCGCCAGCAGCGCGCGCCCGCGCGCGAGG
>JAIEOO010000426.1 GCA_019750475.1 Acetobacteraceae bacterium
GCGCCGGGCAGGATCGCGCTGGTCGTCGCGGACGGACTCTGCGCCGCCGGCGTGCAGGGGCAGGCGGCGGCGCTGGTCGCGGCGCTGCGGGCGGCGCTTCCCGACGCCGGGCCGGTCGTCGTCGCGCAGCAGGCGCGGGTCGCGCTCGGCGACGACATCGGGGAGGCGCTGCAAGCCGCCGCCGTGGTGACGATCATCGGCGAGCGGCCCGGCCTGTCGGCGCAGGACAGCGTCGGCCTCTACCTCACCTGGGCGCCGCGCCGCGGCCGCACCGACGCGGAGCGCAACTGCATCAGCAATGTCCGCCCCGGCGGCCTCTCCTGCGGAGAGGCCGCCGCCAAGGCCGCCTGGCTGCTGCGCGGGGCCAAGGCGCTGGGGGCGACGGGCGTCGCGCTGAAGGACGAGATGCCCGCCGGTGTGCTACCCTCGCCGGAATAACAGACCCGAGGAAGCGCCCATGCGAAGCTGGCTCACCGCGCTGACGATGCTGCTGTCCCTGCCCCTGCTCCCGGTGTCTGCCGCCGCGCAGGACTGGCCGAGCCGTCCCATCCAGCTCGTCATCCCCTTCCCGCCCGGCGGCAACACGGACCTCATGGCCCGCGCCCTGAGCAACGAGCTGTCCCGCGCGCTGGGGGCCACGGTCGTCGCGGTGAATCGCGGCGGCGCGGCGGGTGCCATCGGCAATGCCGAGATCCACCGCGCGCGGCCCGATGGCTACACGATCGGCCTCTCGCCCAACAACGCCATCACGACGCAGCCGCACATCCAGAACACCGCCTACTCGGCGGAGGGGTTTCGCTACCTCTGCCTCGTCTACGACAACCCGCAGGTGCTGATCCTCGGGCGGAACGCGCCCTTCCGGGACTTCCAGGGCATGCTCGCCCATGCGCGGTCGGGGCGGGAGGCGCTGGTCTACGGCATTCCCGGCGTCGGCAGCACGCAGCACATCCTGATGGCGCAGCTGCTGCGCGCGGCCGGGGTGGATGGGCTGGCGGTGCCCTTCACCGGCGCGGGGCCGATCGCGCAGGCGGCGCTCGCGGGGCAGATCATGGCCTTCGTCGAGGCCGCGACCATCCCGGCCTCCACCGGCCTCGGCGTCCTCGCCGTGCTCGACCACCAGCGGATGCCCGGCCTGCCGGAGGCGCCGAGCCTGGCGGAGCTGGGGATGCCGATGCGCGGCACGACCTATGGCGGGCTGCTCGCGCCGGCGGACCTGCCGGACGCCATCGCCGACCGGATCGAGCGCGGCTGCGAGGCGGCGGTGGCGAGCGAGGGTTTCCGGACCGCCGCGGAGCGCCTGAACGCCGTGCCCAGCTTCGCCCCGGGCGTCCGCTTCCGCGAGCGCTTCCTGGCCGAAAGCCAAGCCAACCGCGCCCTGCTGCAAGAGCTCGGCATCCGCCGCGAATGAAGGTGTCGATCGACCCCGCCCTGGTCGAGGAGGATTTCCTCCGCGCGTCCGGCCCCGGCGGGCAGAACGTCAACAAGCTCGAGACCGCGGTGCAGCTGCGCTACCGCGCGGCCGAGGCGGCGCTGCCCGAGCGCGTGATGCGGCGGCTCGCGACGCTGGCGGGCCGCCGGATGACGAAGGAGGGCGTGGTGGTGATCACCGCCCAGCGCCACCGCACGCGGGAGCGCAACCGCGAGGACGCGCTGGAGCGGCTCCAGGAATTGCTGAACGAGGCCTCCGCCCCGCCGCCGCCCCCGCGCCGCCCCACCAAGCCCACGCGCGGCAGCCAGCTGCGCCGCATGGACAGCAAGACGAAGCACGGCGCCAACAAGCGCCTGCGCGGCAAGCCCGTCACGGACTGACGACACCAAGGCCGCACAGGATCGGAACGCCTCACCGCATTCGGTCGCGCTGAGCCCCGACGCACCCGGCATCCAGGGCCCGCTCAGGTGCCCCGAAGCGGCTTTGCCGCGAGGGCAGCGCCACCTGCCAGGACAGGCACAGCGCCAGCGCAAGGCCCGGACCGACCGCACGCGCCTGCGGTCGGGGTCCCCGCCGAGGTGTTCGCCGCGCCCGCCGCTGCACGGCGGGACGGCGAGAACGTCGGTGGGGATCAACTCAGGGATTGGCCGCCATCCACGACGACGGTGTGGCCCGTGACCCAGCGCGCGGCGGGCGAGGCGAGGAAGAGCGCGACATCGGCCACCTCCTCCGGCGCGCCGAGGCGGCCGAAGGGAATGGAGCCGAGGATGCGGTTGTAGAGGGCGGGGTCGCTCGTCCGCCGCTGCTCCCAGCTGCCGCCCGGGAACTCGATGGAGCCGGGCGCGACGCCGTTCACGCGGATGCCGTCCCTGGCCAGCATCGCCGCCTGCGACTGCGTGTAGTTGATCAGCAGGGCCTTCACCGCGGCATAGGCCGGCGTGCGCTGCGACGGCCCGAAGCCCGAGATGGAGGAGATGTTGATGATGCTCGGCTGCGTGCCGGCCTTGAGGTGCGGGAGCGCCGCGCGGCTGGCGCGCGTCGTCGCCAGCACATCCACGTTGAGGCTGGCGGCCCAGCCCTCCTCGGTGTCCTGCGCGCCGAAGCCGGACGCGTTGTTGACCAGCACGTCGATGCCGCCGAGCGCCGTCGCCGCGTCCGCGACGTAGGTCGCGACCGCCGCCGCGTCGGCGAGGTCGAGCGCGGCCGCGTGGGCGGTGACGCCGCGCGCGGCGATCTCGGCGCGCGTCGCCTCCAGCGGACCAAGCGAGCGCGCGCAGATCGAGACATGCGCGCCGGCCGCCGCGAATCCCAGCGCGATGGCGCGCCCGATGCCCCGGCTGCCGCCGCATACGACCACTTTCCGTCCCGCGAAATCGAACATCGTCACCCTCCCGTGATGGCGGCACCGCAGCACGGCCACGCTTCCGGCGGAAGACGTCCAACGCACGCTCACGGCTCCGGTTGCGCGCCTCGCGATATTTCCCGCCTCGGCGCCGCTTGGCGCGGATCGCGCTTGACGGTGACCGATGCTCCCCAGATTCATGGTATTCCGCGCCGTTGTCAGGAAGCCCATTTGTCCCTCGCCCTGCGTGCCGTGCTGCTGGTTCTGGTCGCGCTCATCCCGGCCGCGCTGGTTCAGCTTCATCTTGACGGCGAGGCCCGACATGCCCGGATCGAGCGCACCGAGGGCGAGGCGCTGCGTCTCGCGCGGCTCGTCGCGGCGCAGCAGGGCCGGATCATCGAGGGTGCGAGGCACCTCCTCTCCGCCGTCGCGGCGAGCGAGGTGATCCAGGCGGCGAAGCCCGATCCCGCCTGCGATGCCTATCTGGCCCGCCTCATCGAGGCGTTCCCCCGCTACACCGCCATCTGGAGCGTGAGCCTCGACGGGCGTGCCATCTGCTCGCCGCGGCCGGAGCTGGTCGTCGGCGACGTGTCGGACCGGTACTTCTTCCGCGCGGCGCTGGAACGGGAACGGTTCACCCTGGGCGAGATCGTGCAGGGCCGCACGACCGGCTTGGCCACCCTGCACGCCGCCCTGCCGGTGCGCGACGCGGCCGGGCGCATGGTCGCCGTGGCCGTGGTCGGCCTCTCGGTGGAGTGGCTCAACCGGGAACTCGCGGCGATACCGCTGCCGCCGAACGCGAATCTGCTGCTCGTGGACCGCACCGGCCGCATGGTCGCCCGCATGCCGGAGACGCCGGAGCTGATCGGCCGGGTGGTGCCGAACCTGCGCGCCGACATGCTGCACGGGACGCGGCCCGATGCGCGGGACATGGTCACGCTGGATGGCAGCCGGCGCATGGTGGGCTTCGTGCCGCAGTCCGACGACCCGCCCGGCCTCTATGTGGGCGTGGGTCTCGACATCGACGCGGCCTTCGCGGACGCCACGGCGGCCGCGCGCTGGACCGCCGCGCTGATGCTGGGCTCGCTGCTCACGGCCGTGCTTCTCCTCGGGATCACCTTCCAGCGCGTGGTGACGCGTCCCGTCGAGGCGCTGCTCGCCACGGCGCGGCGCTGGCGCGAAGGCGACTGGTCGGCCCGCGTGGCCGTGCTGCTCCGCACGGGGGAGTTCTCGCGCCTCGCCGCCGCGTTCAACGCGATGGCGGACGAGGTCGAGGCGCGCGAGCGGGCGCGGGGCGAGAGCGAGCTCCGCATCCGCGGCCTGATGGAGGTCAGCCCGCAGATCGTGTTCATCTCCGACCCGGATGGCCGCGTGACCTGGATCAACCAGCATTTCACCCAGGCGACCTGGCGGGAGGCGATGCGGGCGGGGCTGGGCGCCAGCGCGGGGAGTTTCGAGGTCGAGGCCCGGCTGCGCAGCGATGCCGATGGCTGGCGATGGATGCTGGCGCGGGCCGCCCCGCTGCGGGACGCCGAAGGCAGGATCTCGGCCTGGATCGGCGTCCTGGCCGACGTGCACGACCTCAAGCTCGCGCAGGCGGAGGCGGCGGACAACGCCGCGCGCCTGGCGGCCACCTACGCCAACGCTCCCGTGGGCCTCGCGCTGTTCGACCTGCGGCTCCGCTTCGTCGCCGTGAACGAGGCGATGGCCGCCCTGAACGGGAAGCCCGTCGAAGCCCATCTCGGCCGCCGGCTGGAGGACGTCGCGCCGGACATCGCGGCCCGCGTGGAGGAGCTGTTCCGCGGCATCATCGCCTCGGGCGCGCCCATCCTCGATCACGAGCTCTCGCGCGTCGGCCCGGACGGGGAGGAAATGGCCTGGCTGTGCTCGTTCCGCCCGGTGCCGGGTCCGGACGGCGCGGTCGCAGGCATCAGCGCCTCCCTGTTCGACATCACCGCCCGCAAGCGGGCCGAGCGGACGGAGCGCCTGCTCATGCGGGAGGTGGACCACCGCGCGAAGAACGCGCTCGCGGTGGTGCGGAGCCTCGTCCGTCTCTCGGCCGCGGAAGCGCCGAACGACGTCGACACGCTGGTCGAAGCCCTGGAAGGCCGGATCTCCGCCATGACGCGGGCGCACACGCTGCTCGCGCGGTCGCGCTGGTCGGGGGCCGAACTCGGCGAGCTGGCGCGGGAGGAGCTGCCGCCCGACGGCCGGTGCGAGCTGGAAGGGTCGCCGGTCCGCCTGACGGCCGAGGCGACCCAGCCTTTCGCCATGCTCCTGCACGAGCTGGTCACGAACGCGGCGCAGCACGGCGCGCTGTCGGTGCCGACGGGCAACGTCCGCCTGGCGTGGGGCGCCGCCGAGGATGGCGGGGTGTGGATCGAGTGGACGGAGCGCGGCGGGCCCCGCGTCGCCGGGCCACCCGAACAGCAGCACCTCGGCACGCGGCTGATCGACGCGAACGCGACGACGCTCGCCGAGGATGGGCTGGAGCGCCACTGGGAGCCGGCCGGCTTGCGCTGCGTCCTGCGGATCGGCGCCGACATGCTGGCGGCGCCGATCGCCGGCCAGGAGGCCTGGACGGCGCAGGCCGTCGCGGCAACGAGCCTGCCGCCGGGGCTTCGCGTGCTGGTGCTCGAGGACGAGGTGCTGGTCGCGCTCGAGACGGCGCGCCTGCTGGACGCCATGGGGTGCCGCGTCATGGGCCCCGCCTTCACGGTGGACGACGCGCTCGAGCTGATCGCGCGCAGCGAGCCGCCGGACGCGGCCGTGCTCGACGTTGACATCCGGGGCATCTCGAGCGCGCCGGTCGCCGGCGAGCTGCGGCGCCGCGGCGTGGCGGTCGTCGTCATGAGCGGCTATGGTGCGCCGCCGGAGGGCCACGACGATCTTCCCCTCGTGGACAAGCCGGCGACGCAGGCCGCCCTCGGGCAGGCCCTGGCGCACGCGCTGTCGCGGCGCCTCGTGGTGGCGACGTGACCCAGCGGACGACACCGCAGATCGGCAGGTGTTGAGGGGTGCCCATCCTGGAACCATCGCCGGCCGCCAACCCTGGTCCGCCCCGGGACGGCACAGCGCCCGACCCTCTCCGGTCGGGATCGGTGGAGCGCTTGCTGCGCGCCGCCGAACGACAGTTCGGCGCCGACGGCGTCGCGCTGCACCTGCTCTGGCGCGAGGAGGTGCGGGAGGCGTCGCGCGGCGTGGCGGCGGCCGCGGCCCGCACCCTCGCGGCGGGCGCGACCCCGGCCGAGCGGCTCCTGGTCGAGACCGCGGACGGGCGGTTCCAGGCGGTCGCCGACGCGACGGTGGGATCGTGCCGCGCCTGCATGGCGGTCGTCGGGACCGGCGCCGGCTTCGGCGCGGATGAGGGGGAGGCGCTGCTCGACCTGGCGGCGCTGGCGGCCGCCGCCATGGCCATCCCGGAGGGACCCGGCACCGAGCGGCTGCGCATCGCCCTCGTCGAGCGCCTGACCGAGCCCGGGGACGTCAGCGCCTCGCTCTCCGCCCTGGCGGAGAGCGAGGCGGGCTTCCGCGCGCTGTTCCGCCGGAACCCGGTGCCGATGTGCATCCACTCCGCCGACACGCTGCGGCCGCTGCGGATCAACGTCGCCATGGCGACGCATTACGGCTGGTCATGGGACCGGCTGCGCCAGATGTCGCTGCTGGACATCCTCGACCCCGAGGACCGGCCGGCCGCGCGCGGCGGCTGGGGCTCGCAGCCGGGGCGCCAGCCCTGGCGGCTGCGGCGCCCCGATGGGGAGCTGCGGCTCGTGCAGGTGTCCGCCGACGCGCTGCGCTTCGAAGGCCAGGATGCCGTGCTGGCGGCGTTCTGGGACGTGACGGAGCGCTGGCGGGCCGAGGAGGAGCTGCGGCACAGCCGCGCCTCGCTGCTCCGGCAGGCGCGGACGCTCCGCCACGCGCAGCTTCTGGCCCGGCTCGGCTCCTGGCGGCTCGCCCTGGGCGCCGACTGCTTCGAATGGGACGAGGACGCGCACCGCGTGTTCGGGACCGACCCGGCGCGGTTCGTGCCGCGGGTCGAGGCGGTGCTGGAGCTCCTGCAGCCCGAGGACCGCGTGGCCTTCGCCGCGGCCCTGCGCGAAGGCTCGCGCCTCGACCTGACGGTGCGGCTGCGGGATGCCCAGGGGCGGGAGCGCTGGTGTCACATCGAAGCGGGCCGCGACGAGGATTGGGAACAGCCGGGGCTGCTCGGCTACGTCCAGGACGTGACCGAGCAGCGCGATGCCGAGACCGCCCTGCTCCGCGCCGAGAAGATGCGCAGCATCGGGCAGCTCACCGGCGGCGTGGCGCATGACTTCAACAACCTGCTGACGGTGACCGGCGTCAACCTGGAGATCGCCGAGGACCGGCTGTCCCGCGGCGAGGAGGCGGAGGACGTCATCGTGGCGGCGCGCCAGGCGGTGCAGCGCGGCGCGCGGCTGACGCGGCAGCTGCTGTCCTACGCGCGCCGCCAGTCCCATCAGGCCGAGACGCTGTCCCTGGGCGAGTTCCTGGCCCCGCTGATCGAGCTGCTGCGCCGGACGCTGGGCGAGCGCTACGCCGTGACCCTCGACATCGGGGCCGGCACGCCGGCGGTGCGCGCCGAGCCCGCGCAGCTCGAGGCGGCGCTGCTGAACCTCTGCCTCAACGCGCAGGACGCGATGCCCGAGGGCGGGGAAATCCGCATCCGCACGGCCCCGGAGCCGCCGGCACAGCCGGGGCTGGCCGAGGCGCAGGCCGTCATCGAGGTCACAGACACCGGCACCGGCATGCCGGCCGAGGTGCGGGACCGGATCTTCGAGCCGTTCTACACGACGAAGGGCCAGGGCCACGGGACCGGGCTCGGCCTGTCCATGGTGCAGGGCTTCGTCCAGCGGGCGGGCGGGCGGGTCACGGTGGAGAGCACGCCGGGCCAGGGCACCACCTTCCGCCTCTACCTGCCGGCGGCCGAGCCGGAGCCGGTGGCCCCGCCCTGCGGCGACGCTCCGCCCGCGCCCCTGCCGCGGGCCGAGATCCTCGTCGTCGAGAACGACGACGACGTGCGGACGGCGGTCGTCCGCCTCTGCCAGGAGCTGGGCCTCGAAGTCTGGTCCACGCGCCGCCCGCAGGAGGCGCTCGCCATGCTGCGGGCGGGGTTCCGCTTCGACCTGCTCTTCACCGACCTCGTGCTCAGCGGCGGGCTCGACGGGCCGGAACTGGCGCGCGAGGCGCAGCGCACGCAGCCCGACATCGCCGTGCTGTTCACCTCGGGCTATCCTCAGGGCGAGGCGGGCGTGGGCAGCGGCCCCGCCGCCTGGCGGGCCGAGGAGCTGGCGGCCGAACTGCTTCCCAAGCCCTTCGACCAGGCCAGCTTCCGCGCCGCCCTGGCCCGCGCCCTGGCCGGCCGCGAGGACGGGTCGGAGCGCCGCTGAGGCGGCCTGGCGGTCGCGGGGCTGCCACGGACCCGGCGGGCGGGAGCGGCTCTCCGAGGATGAGGCGGTGGCGGCGGCCGTGCCGGCAGGCAGCCGCCGTGGCCGGTCAGCCGAAACGCAGCCGCAGCACCGCGCCGTCCCGGGCCAGCGCCCCGCCATGGGCGTCCGCCAAGGCCGCCGCCTGCCGCAGCGGGACGCTGTCGGGCGCGTCCGGCCAGCCGGTCAGGCGAAAGCTCCCGTCCGCCTCCACCTCGAGCCGCGCGTCCGGCCCGGCGGCGCGCAGCAGCGCCGCGAGGGCGCAGGCGACGAGGGGCAGGTCGAGCCGAAGCTC
>JAIEOO010000051.1 GCA_019750475.1 Acetobacteraceae bacterium
CAGGCCCGGCCGCGCGGCCGCGAGCGCGACCGCGGCCCCGAGCCCGCGGGACGCGCCCGTGACGAGGAGGCTACGGAACGGGAGGGGGTCCTGGGCGGCCATCGCGCCCCCATATGGCCGGAGGGCTGGCGGGCGCGAAGCCCCGCGGGGCCGGCGGTTTGTAAGGCCCGCCGGGCGAAGCTAGAAGCATGGCGACGCCGGGCCCCTGCCCTGACCCGGCCTGCCCCGAGGAGTCACCTTTGCGCAGTGATCGCTTGCCGCGCCTGGCCCTGGCCTTGCTGGTCCCGCTGATCGCGCTCGCCGGCTGCGGCATGCGCATGCCGAGCCTGCCGAGCTTCACGCCCGACCCGCCCCTCGCCTCGGCCATCCCGGTCCCGCCCGCGCCGATCGTCCCGACCGACCCCGTCTCGGCCTTCGCCGCGGCGGCGCGGCCCGGTCAGGAAGGAACCGTCACGCTCGAGGGCGGCATCCCCGAGCGTGCCCGTCTCACGCGCGTCTACCAGGCCGCGAGCGGCCGCGAATGCCGGGAGGTGATCCTGGGCTCCGGCGTCGCCGAGCGCGCCCGGATCGCCTGCCGCCAGGCCGATGGCAGCTTCGCCGCGGCCCGCCCGCTGCTGCGCGGGGCGGCGCGCTGACGGGCAGCCCCATGCCCCAGATCCTCGAGGAACCGAGCCTCCGGCGGGCCTTCCGTATCCAGCGCATCGTGATCGGGGCGCTGCTGCTGCGCGAGCTGCAGACGCGCTTCGGCCGCAAGAACCTGGGCGCCGTCTGGCTCTTCCTCGAGCCGATGATCCTGGGCGGCTGCGTCGGCGCCTTCCACCTCGTCCTGGGTCACGGCCTGCCGGGCGGCATCAACGTCTTCGCCTTCTACGTCGTGGGCTACACGCCCTACTACCTGTTCCGGGGCATGCTGAACCGCGCCGCCTCGGCGCTCGAGGCGAACCACGCGCTGCTCTACCACTCGCGCGTCACGCTGCTCGACGTGGTGATCGCGCGGAACCTGCTGGAAGGCGCGGCGGTGCTGCTCGCGATGACGGTCTTCCTGATCGCCATCGGCGTGCTCATGGGCGACTGGCCGCAGGACCCCATCCTCATCGCGGCGGGCGTCGCCTGGATGGTCGCCATGTGCCACGGGGCTTCCATGCTGATCCTCGCCGGGACGCGCTGGGGCGTGATGACGATGGACCGCCTGGTCCACCCCTTCACCTACCTGACCATTCCGGTCACCGGCGCCTTCTTCATGGTGGACTGGTTCCCGAGCCACGTCCAACCGCTGCTCACCATCTTCCCGACCGTCCACGTGTTCGAGATGGTGCGGGCGGGCCAGTTCGGGCCGTCGCTGAACTACCACTACGACCTCGTGTACATGGCCGCGGTGACGGTGGCGCTGAACGTCCTCGGCATGCTGGCGCTGCGCGCGGCCCGCAAGCACCTGGAGATCTGACGCCGTGCTCGAGCTGCGCGACGTCCACAAGACCTACGAGACGGACAAGGGCAAGCGGCACGTCCTCAAGGGCGTGACCGCGACCTTCCAGAAGGGCGACGCGGTCGGCATCCTCGGCCGGAACGGGGCGGGGAAGTCCACCCTCATGCGGATCATCGGCGGCGTGGACCACCCGACGAGCGGCACGATCCGGCGGCGGATGAGCGTCTCCTGGCCGCTGGGCTTCGGCGGCGCGGTGCATCCCCTGCTGACCGGCGCCGACAATTGCCGCTTCATCGCCCGCATCTATGACCGCCCGCTCGACTGGGTGACCGGCTTCGTCCAGGAATTCGCCGAGCTCGGCGACTACTTCCACCTCCCGGTCAAGACCTACTCCTCGGGCATGGAGACGCGGCTCGCCTTCGCCCTCTCGCTCGCGGTGGACTTCGACTGCTATCTGGTGGACGAGGTGGTGGCCGTGGGAGACCACCGTTTCGCGCAGCGCTGCCGGGAGGCGCTGCTGGAACGGCGGGGTCGCAGCACCCTCCTCCTCGTCTCGCACCAACCGGACATCGTGCGCTCCCTCTGCACCAGCGCCGCAACGCTCGACCAGGGAAGGCTGACCTTCCATGAAGATCTGGACCAGGCTGTCGCCGCCTACCACGCCCTCTGAGGCGCCGCGGAGCAGCGACCGCCCGCGCGCCCCGCTGGCGGAGGAGCGGCTGCCGACCCGCCGCGAGCCGGCGGCCGGCGCGCCACGTCCGCGGCAGGTCTCGGTGCCGGAGGCGCGCGGGGCCATGCCCGCCTTCCGCAGCATGCGCCTGTCCATGCCGCAGCCGGGCGCCGGCGTGTTCGGGCCGATCCGCAAGCGGCCCTTCACCTTCGCCGTGATCCTGCCGACCATCCTGGCCGCGATCTACCTCTTCCTCATCGCCGCGCCGCAGTATTACAGCGAGGCCCGCTTCGTGCTGCGCGGCCAGCAGCGCGGCTCCGCCGGCCTCCTCGGCGAGGCGCTGCAATCGGCCGGCTTCCGCGCCGCCAGCGAAGACGCCGCCTCGGTCAAGGACTACCTGCTCTCGCATGACGCCGTGCAGGCGCTGCGCGAACGCATGGACCTCGTCGCCATCTTCCGCCGCCCGGAGGCCGACCCGCTGCTGCGCCTGTGGTGGCAGAACCCGACGACCGAGCGCCTGCTCGACTACTACCGCCGCCAGGTCACGGCGCAGATCGACAGCAACTCCGGCATCACGGAGCTGCGCGTGCGCAGCTTCCGGCCGCTCGACAGCCTCGAGGTCTCCCGCCAGCTCCTCCAGCTGAGCGAGGAGCTGGTGAATCAGATGAACCGCCGCATCTCGGAGGATGCCATCCGCATCGCCCGGATCGAGGTGCAGCGCGCCGAGGCCCGGGTGGCCGAGGCGACCACGGCCATCACCGCCTTCCGCCAGCGCGAGCAGGCGCTCGATCCCTCGCGCTCGGCCACGATCGCGGTCGAGGCGATCGGCCGGATGGAGGCCGAGGCCGCCCGTCTCCGCGCCGAGCTCCAGCAGCTGCAGACCTTCGCGCGACCGAACAACCCGCAGATCCAGAACCTCCGGAACCGCATCGAGGGCCTCGACAACCAGATCGCCGAGGAGCGCCGCCGCCTCTCGGCCGTGGGCACGGGCGTCACCGAGCAGATCGCCGCCTTCGAACGCCTCCGCCTCGAGGCCGAGTTCGCCGGACGGCAGCTGACCGCCGCCACCGCCAGCCTCGAACGGGCGACGGCCGAGGCGCAGCGGCAGCAGCTCTTCCTGTTGCGCGTGGTGGAGCCCAACCTGGCCGAGCGGTCGCTCTTTCCGAAGCCCTTCCTGGGCACCGTCTATGTGTTCGCCGCGCTCACGCTGGTGTATGGGCTGGTCTGGCTGGTGGTCGCAGGGGTGAGAGAACATGCGCAATAAGGCGCTCATCGCGGGGTTGACGCTCGTTCTCATGGGGGCGGGCGCCGTGCCGGCCGCGGCGCAGCCATCGCCGACCGCCGAGCAGCTGCGCCAGTTCCAGGAATTCCAGGCCCAGCAGCAGCAATCCGCCCCGGCCCAGCAGCAACAGCGGCCGGTGGGCCTCGGGCTGGTCCCGGGGGCGCCCACCTTCAGCCTGCAGAACAACGCGCAGCCCGCCGGGAACCGCGGCGCGACCCGCATCGGCGAGACGACCGAGGCCGCCGAAGGGGGGGCCACCACCCCGGCGCCGCTCGGTTCCGGGCCGCGCCTCTCGACCGGGCCCACCGCCGTCTTCGGCGCCAGCCTCTTCACGCGCGAGGCGACCGTCTCCTCCGACGCGCCCAACCCCAACTACATCATCCAGCCGGGGGACCGCGTCTCCGTCCGGGTCTGGGGCGCGGTCGAGGCCGAGGCGGTCGGCCAAGTGGACGGCACCGGGGCGCTCTTCCTGCCCAACATCGGCCCGGTCCGCCTCGCCGGCACCCGGTCGGGCGACCTCCAGCGCGTGGTCGAGGCCGAGGTCCGGCGGATCTACACCCAGCAGGTGCAGGTCTACGCCGTGCTGCTCTCGACGCAGCGCATCGGCGTCTTCGTCACGGGCTTCGTCCGCACGCCCGGCCGCTTCGGCGGCAGCGCGGCCGACAGCGTGATCGACTTCCTGGTCCGCGCCGGCGGCGTGGACCCCTCGCGCGGGTCCTACCGCGACATCCAGATCATGCGCGGCGGCCGCACCGCGGCCAGCGTGGACCTCTACCGCTTCCTGCTCGACGGGCAGCTGCCGCAGATCCGCCTCCAGGAAGGCGACACGATCCTGGTCGGCCGCCAGCGGGCGCTGGTCGGGGCCGATGGCTCGGTCCGCAACAACTTCCTCTTCGAGGTGCCGGGCCGCGTGATGACGGGGCGGGAGCTGATCGACTACGCCCGCCCCATCCCCGCCGCGACCAACGCCATCATCCAGGGCACGCGGGACGGCCGCCCCTTCTCGCGCTACGCCTCCCTCTCCGAGCTTCAGGCCATCCCGCTCGCGGACCAGGACACGGTCACCTTCATCACCGACAGCCCGGCCCAGACCGTGCGCGTCACCGTCGAAGGCAGCCGCATCGGGCCGTCCGTCCTCGTCGCCGACCGGGAGATGACGCTCTGCGCCATCCTCGACCACGTGGCGGTGGACCCGGCCCTGGCCGACACCCGCTCCGTCTTCCTGCTGCGGCCCCGCGTCGCGGAGCAGCAGCGCCGGGCCATCCAGGAGGCGCTGGACCGGCTGGAGCGTCAGCTCTTCCTCGCCGTCTCGCCCACCACGGGCGTCGCCAACATCCGCTCGGCCGAGGCGCAGCTCGTCGCCAGCTACATCGGCCGCGCCCGCCGCGCGACGCCCGAGGGCCGCGTCGTCGTCTTCGACAGCAACGGCCGCTGCAACCCGGTCCGGCTCGAGGATGGGGACGTCATCGTCATCCCCGACCGCAGCCAGACCGTCCTCGTCGCCGGCGAGGTCAACATGCCGCGCGCCGTCGTCTGGGCCGAGAACCTGACGGTGGACGACTATGTCCGCCAGGCCGGCGGCTACTCGCCCCGCGGCAACGCCCGCAACATCATGATCCGCCGCGCCTCGGGCGAGCTCGTGCTCGACCCGCGGGAGCTGCCGCGGCCCGGCGACGAGCTGATCGCCCTGCCGCGCCTCGACCCCAAGTTCTTCCAGATGGCGACGGACTTCACGCAGCTCATCTTCCAGCTCGCCTTCGCGGCCCGCGCGGTCCAGTTCTGAGTTTCCCCGCCGAAGTTTTCCGCGCCACTTCGCTTCGCTGCGTTCTGCGGAAAACCTCGGCGGGGGCCCCGACCGCCCGGTAGGGCGGTTGGTCTGAGCCTTCAGCGGTCGCTGGGCTGATCCTTTCGGCATGCGCCGCCCTCGTGGCGGAGCCACTTCGGGGCACCTGAGCGGGCCCTGGATGCGAGGCGCCCTGGGTGCCTTCGCAGCCGAATGCGGGGAGGAGGCTGCTGCTGGGCGGTGGCACCGCCCTCGCGGCGAAGCCGCTTCGGGGCACCTGAGCGGGCCCTGGATGCCGGGCGCCCTGGGTGCCTTCGCGGCCGAATGCGGGGAGGAGCCTGCCTCTGGGCCGTCGCGCCGCCCTCGTGACAGAGCCGCTTCGGGGCACCGCAGCCGGCCCTTGAGGCAGGGCGCATGGGCCGCAGGCGGCGCCGCGTCCGTGCACCGCAGCGGGTCCGGGGTGCGGGGCATGGTGGGCGCCTGGGGGGCTTCGCCTCGGGCCGCGCTACCTCCACTTCCGGGTGCGGCCGCGGGCGGTGCGCGTGGGGGCGTGGAAGGCGGGGGGCTTGGTCGCGATCCAGGCCAGGAAATCGGCCATCGCCGGGTGGGTGCGGATCGCCGCGGGGTCGTTCAGCCCGCGGGCCAGCTCCGCCTCGGTGAACCGGGCGTGGATCGCCTGGTGGCAGATGTGATGCACCCGCACCGTGCCCTTGTGCGTCCCGCCCTTGAGGCGCGGCGTCAGGTGATGGCGGCTCGCCCTCGCGCCGTCGGGGATGGGGCGCAGGCAGATGGGGCAGGTCGGTTCGGCATCCACGCCGTCCTCAACGCTCCCACGCCCCGTCATGCAGCCCGACCGCCTCGGCATCGTCCTCGAGCAGGGGCCCCACCACCTCCACCGCGCGCTGCCCGCTCGCCAGCACCGTGCGGCAGGGCAGGTCGAGCGTCAGGTTGTCCGGGTGCGGACCGATGATGCGCTTCAGCCTCGCCTCGCTCATCGCGTAGACGACGCGCCCGATCCCGGCCCAGTAGAGCGCGCCCGCGCACATCGCGCAGGGCTCGGCCGACACGTACATGGTGGTCCGCGCCAGCTCCTCGGCCGTGAAGGCGGCGCAGGCCCGGCGGGCCAGCACCGTCTCGGCGTGGCCGACGCGCCCCTCCGCGTCGAAGGCGTTGCCCTGCTCCATCAGCAGCCGCCCCGCCGCGTCCACCAGGGTCGCGCCGAAGGGATGCTTCCCCGCGTCCCGGGCGCGGCGGGCGACGGCGAGGGCGCGGCGGAGTTCGGCGATGTCATCCATGGCGGGAGGCTGCCACGGCCCGGTCCCCGCCGTCAGTCAGGTTCCCTCATGCGCGACGCGGAAGGGATGCGCCGGGTAGGTGCCCAGCACCTTCACCTCGCGCGAGAAGAAGCGCAGCTCCTCCAGCGCGCGGAACAGCCCGGGCTCGTCCGGATGGCCATCCACGTCGCAGAGGAACTGCGTCGCGGTGAAGGCCCCGTCCAGCATGTAGGATTCGAGCTTCGTCATGTTCACGCCGTTCGTCGCGAAGCCGCCCAGCGCCTTGTACAGCGCGGCCGGCATGTTGCGGACGCGGAAGACGAAGGTGGTCACCGGATGCGCGAAGCCGACCGGCGGCAGCTTGCGCGGCTTCGCCATCACGTAGAAGCGCGTCGTGTTGTGCGCCGCGTCCTCGACGTTGCGGCGCAGGATCTCGAGGCCGTAGACCTCCGCCGCCAGGGCGGAGGCGACCGCCGCGTCCTGCTCGGTCCCCGATTGCGCGATGATCTGCGCGGCACCCGCCGTGTCGGCCTGGATCACCGGCTGCAGGTCCAGCTCCCGGATGACCTTGAGCACCTGGCCGAGGGCCATCGGGTGGCTGTGGGCGCGGCGGATGGTTTCGAGCTTCACGCCCGGACGCGCCATCAGGCAGTGCTCGACGCGCTCGTAATGCTCGCCCACGACGGAAAGGCCCGAATCGGGCAGCAGCCGGTGGATGTCCGGCACGCGGCCGGCGAGCGAATTCTCGCAGGGCAGCATGGCGAGCTGCGCCCGCCCCTCCCGCACCGCCTCCATCGCGGCCTCGAAGCTCGGGCAGGGCAGCGTCGTCCAGCCGGGATAGGCGTTGCGGCAGGCCAGGTCGGAATAGGCGCCGGGGACGCCCTGGAAGGCGATGGTATCGGTCACGGTCGGATCACTTCCTGAGGAGGGCGCGCGCGCGTTCGAGATCGGCCGGCGTGTCCACGCCGAAGGGCCCGTGGCTCACCCGCGCCGCGGCGATGCGCATCCCGGCCTCCAGCGCGCGGAGCTGTTCCAGCCGCTCCCGCCGCTCCAGCGGGCTTTCCGGCAGGGCGACGAACCGCTCCAGCGCGGCGCGGCGATAGGCGTAGACGCCGATATGGTGCCAGCGCGGCCCATCCCCGTGCGGGATCGGGTTGCGGCTGAAATAGAGGCAGGGGGCCGTCCGCGAATCGCCCTCGAAGGCGCAGGCGGCCTTCACGAAAGAGGGCGTGGTGGCCTCGTTGTCGTCGGCGATGGGGCAGACCAGCGTGCCGATATCGACGCCGGGATCGGCGAGCGGTTCCAGCACCGCCCGCAGCAGCTCGGGCGCGAGCGTCGGGAAATCGCCCTGCAGGTTCACCACCACGTCATGGGCCCCGGCGGGGTCGAGCGCGAGCAGCGCGCGGTGCACGCGATCGGTGCCCGAGGGGACGTCGTCGGCCACCAGCACCGCGCGGCGGCCCGCCGCCTCGCACACCGCCACGATCTCGGGCTCGGCCGCGGAGACGGCGACGGGGCCGATCCCGGCCTCGGCCGCCCGGTCCGCGACGTGCAGGATCATCGGGCGCCCCCCGATGTCGGCCAGCGGCTTTCCCGGCAGCCGGGTCGCGGCCATCCGGGCCGGGATGACGACGATGGGGTTCACGTTCTTCCTCGGGGCGAGCCTGTCACTGTCGGTCTTCTCGGAGACGTTTCTGTTCGGGAAGGGCGGTTGATGGTCTGCCCTCCCGACGGTATCTGTCCGCCACGTCTAGACCGAGATCGGCCGAGGTCAAATCGCCGGGACGCCCCCCTGGGCTTTCGCCAGGGGCGCGTGACATGGCGGAACCCCGGTCCCCCGGTCGTCACGGGTTTCACGGTTCAGGGCGCGACAGCCCCGATCCGTTGCGGAAGAGGAAGGGTGCGCTCGCAATGAGCCTCGAGTTCAACAAGATGGCCTCGGCCGTCCTGGTCGCCGGCATCGCTTTCATGGGCGCGGGCATCATCGGCGAGCAGATCGTGCATCCGAAGCGGCTGGAAACGGCGGCGATCAGCACCGGCGCCGCCCAGACGCAGCAGGCGGCCGCGCCGGCCGCGCCGGCCGCCCCCGCGGT
>JAIEOO010000178.1 GCA_019750475.1 Acetobacteraceae bacterium
CGCGCGAGGCGGCGGCCAGGCGCGCGCGCGGCGTCTCGGCGCGGGCGCGCTTCGGCACGGTCGCGGCCTCAGCGGCCATGGCGGGCCTCCCGCACCATCCAGTCGCACAGCGCCGGGAAGGGGATGCCGCGATGCGCCGCCTGCTCCGGCAGGAGGGAGGTGGGCGTCATGCCGGGCTGGGTGTTGACCTCGAGCAGGATGAGGCGGCCCGCCGCGTCGTCGTAGCGGAAGTCGGAGCGCGAGACGCCGCGGCAGCCGAGCGCGCGATGGGCTTCGAGCGCGACGCGCTTCGCTTCCTCCGCGACCTGGTCGGGCACGGGGGCGGGCAGGACGTGGCGGCTGCCGCCGGCGGCGTATTTCGCCTCGTAGTCGTAGAAGACGTTGCCGGTCGCGATCTCGGTGACGGCGAGGGCCTCGTCGCCCAGCACGGCGACGGTCAGCTCGCGGCCCGGGACATAGTCCTCCGCCATGATGTCGCGGCCATGGGGCCAGCTCAGCGCGATCTCGCGGCGGCGGTTGTCGCCCTCCCGCAGGATGTGGACGCCGACCGAGCTGCCCTCGTTCACCGGCTTCACCACGTAGGGCAGGGGGAGGGGGTCTTCCTCCGCCAGCTCCTCGGGGGTCACGACCTTGTGGTTGGCGACGGGCAGGCCCGCCGAGCGGAACACGGCCTTGGCGGCCGCCTTGTCCATGGCGATGGCGGAGGCCCGGACGCCCGAATGGGTGTAGGGCAGCCCGAGCCAGTCGAGCACGCCCTGGATGCAGCCATCCTCGCCGAAGCGGCCGTGGAGGGCGTTGAACACGACGTCCGGCGCGGCCTGGCGCAGGGCGGCGATGGTGGCGGGAAGGTCCTCGTCCACCTCGATCGCCGCGACCTCGTGCCCGGCCTCGCGCAGGGCGGCGACGACCTGGCGGCCGGTGGAGAGCGACACCTCGCGCTCGGAGGAGACGCCGCCGAGGAGAACCGCGACCTTCATGGGCGCCTTGCGGGTTCCGCTCACGGGCGCCTCCCGTCAGTCGGGCGCGGCGGGACGGCCTCGCCCACGCGCTTGATCTCCCAGTGCAGATCGACGCCCGAGGTCGCGCGGACGCGGGCGCGCACCTCCTCGCCCAGGCCTTCGATGTCGGCGGCGGAGGCCTCGCCGGTGTTGAGCAGGAAGTTGCAGTGCTTCTCGCTCACCTGCGCCCCGCCGCGCGCGAGGCCGCGGCAGCCGGCGGCCTCGATCAGGCGCCAGGCCTTGTCACCCTCCGGGTTGCGGAAGGTGGAGCCGCCGGTGCGGGCGCGGGTGGGCTGCGTCGCCTCGCGGGAGGCGCGGATCTCCGCCATGCGGGCGGCGATGGCCGCGGCGTCGCCGGGCATGGCGCGGAAGCGGGCGCGGGCGACGACGCCGCGCGCCGGCAGATGCGCCTCGCGATAGGCGAAGCGGAAGGCCGCGGCCGGCAGGCGCTCGATGCCCGTGGCCGTCGCGACCTCGGCCCAGTCGAGCACGTCCTTCACCTCGGCGCCGTAGGCCCCGGCGTTCATCGCGACGGCGCCGCCGACGCTGCCCGGGATGCCGGAGAGGAATTCGAGGCCCGCGAGGCCCCAGGCGGCCGCCTGCTGCGCCACCGTCATGTCGAGCGCGGCCGCCCCGGCGACGACGCCGTCGCCGTCGCGGGCGATGCCGCCGAAGCCGCGCGCCGGCAGGCGCAGCACGACGCCGCGCACGCCGCCGTCGCGGATGATGAGGTTCGACGCCGCGCCGATGACGGTGAGCGGGACATCCGCCGGAAGCTGACGCAGCAGGGCGACCAGATCGGCATCGTCCTCGGGCCGGGCCAGCCATTCCGCCGGGCCGCCGACGCGAAACCAGCTCTGCGGCGCGAGCGGCGCCTCCGCCTGCCAGCGGCCCCGGATGGCGGCGGGCGGCGCGGGCATGGCCAGCGCCGCGCTCATGCGCGCTTGAGGGGCAGGACACGCCCCCCTCCCGCCTCGGCCTGCAGCGCCGCGAGCTGCTGCGGCAGCGCGTGCGCCCAGGCGGTGATGTTGCCCGCGCCGAGGCAGACCACGTAGTCGCCGGGCCGCGCGATGGCGTGCACCATCTCGGGCAGCGCCTCGGGCGAGGGCAGGGGCACCACCGAGCGGTGGCCGCGGGCGCGCAGCCCTTCCACCAGCGCGTCCTTGTCGAAGCCCTCCATCGGCTGCTCGCCGGCGGCGTAGACGTCGGCCACGATCACCGTGCCCGCGTCGTTCATGCAGGTGCAGAAATCCTCGAACAGCGAGGCGAGGCGGCTGTAGCGGTGCGGCTGCACCACCGCGACCACGTCCCGCGCCCCGGCCTGGCGCGCGGCCTTGAGGACGGCGGCGATCTCCACCGGGTGGTGGCCATAATCGTCGATGACGGCGACGCCCCCGGCCTCGCCGGTGCGGGTGAAGCGGCGCTTCACGCCCTTGAAGCCCGCGAGCGCCGTGCGGATCGCGTCCTCGGGCAGGTCCATCTCGATGCCGACGGCGATGGCGGCGAGCGCGTTCTGCACGTTGTGCTGCCCGAGCATGGGCAGGCGGAAGGGCTTGAGGGTGCGGGCGCGCCGCGCCGCGCGGTCCTGCACCGTCACCTCGAAGGTGGCGCCGAGGCGGTCGGTCAGCACCTTCTCCGCCCGGACATCGGCTTGCGGGCTGAACCCGTAGGTGACGATGCGGCGGTCGAGATGCGGGATCATCGCCTGGACCTCCGGGTGGTCCACGCAGAGCACGGCGAAGCCGTAGAAGGGGATGTTGCCGACGAACTGCTTGTAGCCGTCGCGCATCGCCTCGCCCGTGCCCCAGTGGTCCAGGTGCTCGGGGTCCATGTTGGTGACGACCGCGACGGTGGACGGCAGCCGCAGGAAGGAGCCGTCGGACTCGTCGGCCTCGACCACCATCCACTCGCCCGTGCCCATGCGGGTGTTGGTGCCGTAGGCGTTGATGATGCCGCCGTTGATGACGGTGGGGTCGAGCTTCGCGGCCTCGAGCACGGCGGCGACGAGGCTCGTCGTCGTGGTCTTGCCGTGGGTCCCGCCGATGGCGATGGACCAGCGCAGCCGCATGAGCTCGGCCAGCATCTCGGCGCGGCGGACGATGGGGATGAGGCGCGCGCGCGCGGCCTGGACCTCGGGGTTGTCGCGCTTCACCGCGGTCGAGGTGACGACCACCTGCGCGTCGCCGAGATTGGCGGCGTCGTGACCGACAGCGACCTTGATCCCCGCGTCGCGCAGCCGCTGGACGTTGTAGCCATCGGCGATGTCGGAGCCCTGCACCTGGTAGCCGAGATTGTGCAGCACCTCGGCGATGCCCGACATGCCGATGCCGCCGATGCCGACGAAATGGATCGTCCCGATGGACAGGGGGAGCGCGCGCATCAGGCGGATCCTTGGGAAGGTGATTCGATGAGGCCGAGGACGAGGTCGGCCAATTCGCGCGCCGCCGCCGGACGCGCAAGCGTGGCGGCGGACGCGGCCATGCCGGTCAGCCGCGCGGGGTCCGACAGGGTGACGGAGAGGATGTGCGCGAGCGAGGGCGGCGTGATCGCCGCCTGGGGCAGGACCTCGGCCGCGCCGGCCTGGGCGAGGGCCCGGGCATTCGCCGCCTGATGGTCGTCGATCGCCCCCGGCAGCGGCACGAGCAGGGCGGGACGCCCGGCGCAGGCGAGCTCCGCCACGGTCGAGGCGCCGGCGCGGGCGATGACCAGATGCGCCTGGGCCAGCCGCCCGGCGATGTCGGGGAAGAAGGGCGAGAGCTCGACCGGGATGCCGGTGCCGGCATAGGCGGCGCGGGCGCGCTCCAGGTCCTCGGCGCGGCATTGCTGCGCGATCACCAGGCGGTCGCGCAGCCCGGAGGGGAGTTCCGCCACGGCGGCCGGGATGAGGTCGGCGAAGACCCGCGCGCCCAGCGAGCCGCCGATGACGAGGAGCCGCAGCGCGCCATCGGCCGGCGGGTAGGGGTGGCCGGCCAGCGCCGCGACGGCGGGCCGCACCGGGTTGCCGGTCACGGTGACCCTTGCCCCGTCCGGCACGCGCGTGGTCGTGGCGTGCGACAGGGCGAGGGCGTCGGCCCGGGCGCCGAGGAAGCGGTTGGCCCGCCCGAGCACGGCGTTCTGCTCGTGCAGCACGAGCCGCGGACGCCGCCCGCCGAGCGACAGCGCCGCGAGGGAGGGCGGGATGGAGGGATAGCCGCCGAAGCCGACCACGGCCGCCGCGTTCATGCGGCGCAGCAACCCGCGCGCCGTGATCGTCCCCTGCGCGAGCTTCGCGGCGCCCCGGGCGGCGCGCAGCACGCCCCGCCCGGCCAGGCCCTCGCCGGCCAGCACGAAGCGCTCGGCCGCGCCGAAGGCGGGGCTGTCGAAGGCGGAGGAGCGGGCATCGGTGAACAGCACGATGCGCCGGCCGCGCGCCGTCAGCTCGGCCGCCAGCGCCTCGGCCGGGAACAGGTGCCCGCCGGTGCCGCCGGCGGCGATGGCGATGGCGCCGGTCACCGGAGGGACGGTCCGGGCTCATCGAGGCGGGAGACGCGCCGGCGCGTCAGCGCCAGCAGGAAGCCCATGCCGAGGGCGAGCGCCACGACCGAGGAGCCGCCATAGGACACGAAGGGCAGCGTCATGCCCTTGGTCGGGATCAGGTGCAGCGAGCTGCCCATGTTGATGAAGGCCTGGAGCCCGAACTGCGTCAGCAGCCCGGCCGAGGCGAGGGCGACGAACATGTCGCGCTCGTCCATCAGGCGGATGAGCCCGCGGATGACGACGAAGGCGAAGGCGCCGATCAGCAGCAGCGCGCAGGCCAGGCCGAACTCCTCCGCCACCACGGGGAAGACGAAGTCCGTGTGGGCGTCGGGCAGCACGTCCTTCACCCGGCCCTCGCCCGGCCCGCGGCCGAGAAGGCCGCCATTGCCGAAGGCCTCGAGCGAGGTGCGCACCTGGAAGTTGTCGCCCGATTCCGGATTGAGGAACTTCTGGACGCGCAGCCTGACGTGGCCGTGCAGCATGTAGGCGAGCACGGCGAGGCCGAGGACGCCGCCGATGCCGACGCCCACGACGAAGAGGCTGATCCCCGACACGAAGACCTGCGCGAGGAACACCGCGAGGATGACGGCCAGCATCCCGATGTCGGGCTGCTTCTTGAGCAGCAGCGCGACGGCGCCGATCAGCACGAGGGAGAGGATGAGGCCCGGGAAGCGCCGCGTCCGCTTGCCCTCCGCGATCAGCCAGCCGACGCAGACGGCGAGGCAGGGCTTCAGGAACTCCGAGGGTTGCAGCGACATGCCGGGCAGGAAGAGCCAGCGCCGGGCGCCGTTGACCTCGGGCCCGATGACGAGGGTGGCGGCGGTCAGCAGCAGCGCGCCCACGCAGCCCAGCGCCGCGAGCCGCAGCACGAGCCTGGGCGTCAGCAGCGAGACGAGCACCATCACCGCCACGGCCATGGTGGAGAACAGGACCTGCTTGAGGATGAAGTTGTAGCGGGAGGAGGCGCCCATCACGCGTTCCGCCACGGCCGGGCTGGCGGACAGCATCATCACGTAGCCGACCGCGACGAGCGAGATCAGCGCCAGCAGCGTCCAACGGTCCACCGACCACCACCAGCGGCCCAGCGTCGAGGTGTCGGTGCGCGAGATCGCCATCAGGCGGCCCTCCGGACGAGGCCATCGACCAGTTCGCGGAAGCGGTTGCCCCGCGCGTCGAAGCCGCTGAACTGATCCAAGGAAGCGGCGGCGGGCGAGAGCAGCACCACGGGGGCGGCCCCGCCGAAGGCCGCCTCCGCCGCCAGCGGCACCGCCTCGTCCAGCGTGGCGCAGACGACATGCGCCACGCCGTGCGCGGCGAGGGTGGCGGCGAAGCCGGTGGCGTCGCGCCCGAAGAGGAAGGCCGCGGCGACGCGCGGGAAGTGCGGCGCGAGGGAGGCGATCCCGCCCTCCTTCCCGAGTCCGCCGGCGAGCCAGACGACGCGCTCATAGCTCGCGAGCGCGCGCGCGGTGCTGTCGGCGTTGGTGGCCTTGCTGTCGTTCACGAAGCGCACGCCGGCGACGTCGGCGACGGTCTCCTGGCGGTGCGGCAGGCCCGGATAGGACCGCAGCGCCGCTTCGAGCCCGCCGCGCGACAGGCCTAGCGCCAGCGCCATGGCGGCCGCCGCGGCCGCGTTCTGCGCGTTGTGCGCGCCGGGCAGGGCCGGGCAGAGCGCGAGATCGACGAGCGGCCCGGCATCGTCGCGCAGCCAGCCATCCTCCGCCCAGACGCCGCCGGGCTGCGCCGCCTGGCCCGAGATCGGGGCGACACGGGCGGCCAGCCCGTCGCGCAGCGACGACGTCCAGGGGTCATCCATGCCGAGCACCGCCACGTCCCCGGCCCCCTGCCGCGCGAAGATCCGCGCCTTGGCGGCCCGGTAGCCGGGCATGTCGCCGTGCCGGTCCAGGTGGTCGGGCGAAAGGTTGAGCATGGCCGCCACGTTGAATCGCACCTCGGCGATTCGTTCCAGGCTGTAGGAACTCATTTCCAGGACATAGATCCCCTCGTCGCCGAGGAGCTCCATGCCGAGGGCCGGCGGGCCGAGATTGCCGCCGACCTCCGCGGTGATGCCCGCCGCCCGCAGCACGTGGCCGAGCAGCGCGGTCGTCGTGGACTTGCCGTTGGTGCCGGTGATGCCGACGAAGCGCGCCCGGCTGCCCGAGGCGCGGACCGCCGCGTGCAGGAACTCCACGTCGGCGAGGATGGGCACCCCTTCGTCGCGTGCCCGCGCGGCCGCCGGGTGCGGCGCCGGCAACAGGTGCGGGATGCCGGGCGAGAGCAGCAGCGCGTCCCAGGCCCAGGGAGCGACGGCGGGGTTGAGGACGGCGAAGCCCTCCTCGCCGGCCTGCTCGCGGGCGGCGATCCCGTCGTCCCAGGCCGTGACGTTCGCCCCCCAGTCCCGCAGCCGGCGCGCGGCCGGCATCCCGGCGCGGCCGAGGCCGACCACGGCGATCCGCGCGCCGGAGAAGGGGTGGAAGGGCCGCGTCGCCATCAGCGGATCTTCAGGGTCGAGAGGCCGACGAGGGCGAGGATCATGGCGATGATCCAGAAGCGGATCACGATGGTCGGCTCGGCCCAGCCCTTCTTCTCGAAATGGTGGTGCAGCGGCGCCATCAGGAAGACGCGCCGGCCTGTCCGCTTGAACCAGAAGACCTGGATGATGACGGACAGCGTCTCCACCACGAAGAGGCCGCCCACGATCGCCAGCACGATCTCGTGCTTGGTCGCGACCGCGATGGCGCCGAGCGCGCCGCCCAGCGCCAGGCTGCCCGTATCCCCCATGAAGACGGCGGCGGGCGGCGCGTTGAACCACAGGAAGCCGAGCGACGCGCCGATGAGGGCGGAGCAGATGACGACCAGCTCGCCCGCGCCGGGCACGCCGTGGAGCTGCAGGTAGTCGGCGAAGATGCGGTTGCCGACGAGATAGGCGATCAGCCCGAAGACGGCGGCGGCGATCATGACGGGGACGATCGCGAGGCCGTCGAGCCCGTCCGTCAGGTTCACGGCGTTCGACGCCCCCATCATCACCAGCATGGCGACGACCGGGAACAGCACGATGGTGAGCGGGACCAGCACGTCCTTGAAGAAGGGGACGGCCAGGGTGTCGGTCAGGTGCGGCGGGAACAGCACCATGAACCAGACGGCGGCGACGACGCCGATGCCGGCCTGGACCGCCATCTTCATCCGCGCCGAGACGCCCTTGGTGTTGCGCTTCGTGACCTTCAGCCAGTCGTCCATGAAGCCGAGCGCGCCGTAGCCGAGGGTGACGAGCAGCACGGGCCAGATGAAGCCGTTGCGCAGATCGGCCCACAGCATCACGCCCGTCATCATGGATGCCAGGATCAGCACGCCGCCCATGGTGGGCGTGCCCTTCTTGGTGATGAGGTGCGACGCCGGCCCGTCCTCGCGGATGGGCTGGCCGGCCGGCTGGAAGCTGCGCAGCCACTCGATGATGGCCTTGCCGAAGACGAGCGCCACGACGAGCGCCGTGAGGCAGGCGGCGCCGGCGCGGAAGGTCGAGTAGCGGACCAGGTTGAACAGGATGAACTCGTCGGCCAGCGGGCCGAACAGCAGCGGGATCATGAACGCGTCTCCGGCGTTTCGTGGGCGCGCGCGTCGAGGGACCTGACGATCTGCGCCATGCGCATCCCGAGCGAGCCCTTGACGAGGACGGCATCCCCGTCCCGGAGCGCGTCGCGCAAGGAGGGCAGGAGAGAGGCCGCGTCGGGGGCGTGGGCGCCGCGCCTTGTCTCCGGCAGCGCCTCCATCATCCCCCCCATCAGGGGGCCGCACGCATAGACGACATCGGCGGCCGCCGCGACATCCGGGGCCAGCGCCCGGTGCAGGTCAGCCCCGAATTCCCCGAGTTCCAGCATGTCGCCGAGGATCGCGACGCGGCGCCGCGCCGGCTGGGCCGCCAGCACGGCGAGGGCGGCCCGGACGGCCGAATCGCTCGCGTTGTAGCTTTCGTCGAGCAGCAGGCAGGAGCCGCCGCCGGGCAGCGCGACGCGCCGCCGCTCGCCCCGGCCGGCGC
>JAIEOO010000343.1 GCA_019750475.1 Acetobacteraceae bacterium
CGCCCGCGGCGCGGCCTAGCCGGCCGGCCCGGTGCGCGGCGGCGATCGGCACGAGAGGCGGCCGCGCGGTTGACTCGGCCCGCTGCCCACCCTATCCCCGCGCCCTCACGTGCCTGACGCTCCCGCGCCGGCCGATTTCCCATGGACGTGTCATGAAGATCCGCAACAGCCTCAAGTCCGCCAAGACGCGGGACAAGAACAACTTCCTCGTTCGCCGCCGCGGCCGGGTCTACGTGCTGAACAAGAAGAACCCGCGCATGAAGGTGCGCCAGGGCTGAGGGCCCGCCGCGGCAACGCCGCGGCTTCCCCGAAACCGAACGCGCCGCCCTCCGTTGAACCTGCGAAGGTTTGACGGAGGTTTTCTCATGCGTTCGATCCTGCTGGCCGGCGTCGCCGGCCTTCTCCTCTCCGGCGGTGCGATGGCCCAGATGGGCGGCAGCATGGGTGGCGGCACCTCCGCCGGCTCCATGTCGTCCCAGGGCAGCATGGGCACGCCGGGCATGTCCGGCGCGAGCCCCGGCATGATGCCGGCGACCGGCGCCAATGACCGCATGCCCCAGCGCGACATCCCCGGCGAGGTTAGCCGCGGCCCCGCCGCGAACGCCCCGGTCAATGACCGCCGGCACATGCGCGAGGCCCAGTCCACGCGGTCGATCCCCCGCCGCTCCACGCGCCCCGAAGACCAGGCCTATATGGGCGGCGGCGTCATCCTGGAGAACGGGCGCCCGGTTTCCATGGGCGGCACCTCCCTCAGCGGCTCCGCCGGCATGATGGGCCCCTCGGGCCGCATGATGGGCGACCCCGCCGGCATGGCCGGCATGGAGCCCGGCAGCGGGGCCAGCGGCAGCGCGGTGCTGAACCGTGGCCAGGACCCGCGGGTCGGCATCAACCAGGTCCAGCCCGGCGCGGGCGGTCCGGTCGGTTCCGGGATCAATGCGGGCCGGCCTCCCGGCGGCGGCAACTGACGCGGCGGGGAAGGCCACGCCGGAACGGCGCGGCCCTCCCCGTCCGGCTTCGGCCGGGGCGGCCCTCCACGAGGGATGACGCCCCCGGCCCCGGAAGTGGCCCCGCGCTTCGGGGCAGGGCCTCTTCCATCATCGCGGCAGCCAGGTCTCCGTCCCGACCCCGCCCTCCCGGCCCTGCGTCCAGCGGCCGATGAGCCGCCCGTCCGGCATCACCTCATAGGCGGCGGTCCCGACCTCCCGGCCCGAGACATAGCCCACCACCAGCAGGCTCCCGACGGTCAGCGCCACGCCGGTCGAGGTTTCGCCCGCCACGCGCCAGCTCACCCGCCAGGTCTGCGGTCCCGTCGCCTGCAGCTGGACCGAGCCTTCGTAGCGCTCGCCACCGGCGGACCGTCCCTCCACCGCGTAGGTGCCCGAGCGCTGCGCCGCGGCGGGCATGGCGGCGGCGCAGGCGATGAGCCCGGCCAGGGCGAGGGTCTTCGGTGTCATGGCGCGATCTTCTCCCATTGTTGGCGCCTCAGCTTGGCCCGCCCTGGCGGCGCCGCTCAAGACCGCGCCGCGCCTCCGGCCGGAAAGCTTGCCGCACGGCATCGGCCGCCGCATGTAGCCATCCATGATCCGCCTGCCCGACCCCAAGCCCGACATCCTGGCCCGCCGCGACGCGATCCTCGCCGACCTCAAGCGGATCGTGCCGGGCGACGGCGTGATCGGGGAGGCGATCCGCCTCAAGCCCTACGAGACCGACGGGCTCGCGGCCTATCGCCAGGTGCCGCTCGCAGTCGTCCTGCCCTCGACGACGGAGCAGGTGGCGGCCGTGCTGCGCTACTGCCACGCCAACGGGATCCGCGTCGTGCCGCGGGGCGCGGGCACCTCGCTCTCGGGCGGGGCGCTGCCGCTGGCCGACGCCGTGGTGATCGGCCTCATGCGGATGAACGCCATCCACGAGATCAACCTCGAGGATCGCTACGCCCGGGTCGGCGCCGGCGTCACCAATATCGGCATCACCAGGGCGGTCGAGGCCGACGGCTTCTTCTACGCGCCCGATCCGTCCTCGCAGCTCGCCTGCATGATCGGCGGCAACGTGATGATGAACTCGGGCGGCGCGCACTGCCTGAAATACGGCGTGACCGCGAACAACCTGCTCGGCCTCACCTTCGTCACGATCGAGGGCGAGGTGATCCGGATCGGCGGGGAGCATCTGGACGCCGCGGGCTATGACTGGCTCGGCCTGATCACCGGCAGCGAGGGGCAGCTCGGCATGGTGACGGAGGTGACGGTGCGCATCCTCCGCGGCCCCGAGGGCGCGCGCGCCATGCTGGCCGCCTTCGACGGCGTCGAGGTCGCGGGCGCGGCGGTGGACGCCATCATCGGCAGCGGGATCATCCCCGTGGCGCTCGAATTCATGGACAAGCCCTGCATCCATGCCTGCGAGGCCTTCGCCCACGCCGGATACCCGCTCGACGCCGAGGCGATGCTGATCATCGAGGTCGAGGGCTCAGTGGCCGAGCAGGACATGCTGCTCGGCAAGATCCGCGACATCTGCGCGCGCTTCAATCCGATCAGCATGAAGGTGGCCGAGAGCGCCGAGCAGAGCCTGGCCATCTGGAAGGGCCGCAAGGGCGCCTTCGGCGCGGTCGGCCGCATCAGCCCGGATTATCTCTGCATGGACGGCACGATCCCGACCGGCGAGCTGCCCTTCGTGCTGAAGCGCATCGGCGAGATGAGCACGCAATACGGGTTGGGCGTCGCGAACGTGTTCCACGCCGGGGACGGCAATCTGCACCCGCTCATCATGTTCGACGCCAACGACCCGGAGAGCTTCCGCAAGGCCGAGGCCTTCGGCGCCGACATCCTCAAGCTCTGCGTCGAGGTGGGCGGCTGCCTGACCGGGGAGCACGGCGTGGGCGTCGAGAAGCGGGACCTGATGACGGCGCAGTTCACCGCGCGGGAGCTGGATTTGCAGCGCGCGGTGAAGAGCGCCTTCGATCCCGACTGGCTGCTGAACACGGCGAAGGTGTTTCCGCTGGAGGGGAATGAGAGGATCGCGGCGTGAGCGCGACCCTGCTCGCCCCCGACACCGAGGACGGCATCGCCGCCAGCATCCGCGCCGCGCATGACGCGCGGGAACCGCTGCTGATCGAGGGCGCCGGCACCAAGCGCGCCATGCTGCGCCCCGTCCAGGCGGCGCGCACCCTCTCCACCCGGAACCTCACCGGGATCACGCTCTACAAGCCGCAGGAGCTGGTGATCTCCGCCCGCGCCGGCACGCCCCTGCCGGAGATCGAGGCGGCGCTCGCCGAGAAGGGCCAGCAGCTGATCGCCGAGCCGCCCGATCTCTCGGCGCTGTTCGGCGCCGACCGTCCCGCGACGCTGGGCGGCGCGGTCGCCACCAACCTGTCGGGACCGCGCCGCATCGCCTGGGGCGCGATGCGCGACCATGTGCTGGGCATCCGCGCCGTCACCGGCACGGGCGAGGTGTTCCGCTCGGGCGGCCGCGTGCTGAAGAACGTCACGGGCCTCGACCTCGCGAAGCTGCTCACCGGCGCGCATGGCACGCTCGGCGTGCTGACCGAGATCACGCTGAAGGTGCTGCCGGCCGGGGAGCGCACGGGCACGCTCGCCATCCGCGTGCCGGACCTCGCTTCCGGGGTGCGCGCCCTCTCCGCCGCGCTCGGCAGCCCCTATGGCGTCTCGGGCGCCGCCCTGGTGCCGGAGCACGACGGCGCGCCGCTCGCCCTGGCCCGCATCGAGGATTTTTCCGAGTCGGTCGCCTACCGGCTGGACCGGCTCCGGAACGAGCTCGCGCCGCATGGCGAGGCGACGCTGCTCGACCACGAAACCTCGCTCGCCACCTGGCGCGCCATCCGTGACGCGGAGCCATTGGGCGCCGCGCCGGGGGAGGCGGTGTGGCGCCTCTCGGTCGCGCCGTCCCGCGCGCCCACCGCCTGCGCCCTGCTGCGCGAGGGCGGCATCGGCAAGCTGCTGCTCGACTGGGGCGGCGGGCTGATCTGGGCGGCCGGCCCGGCGACGGAACAGGCCCATGGCGCGGCGATCCAGGCGGCGCGCGCGGCGGGCGGCACCTTCACCCTGTTCCGCGCGCCCGAGGCGCTGGCGGCCGCGGTGCCCGTGCTGCCGGAGGAGCCGCCGGCGCTGGCCGCGATCGGCCGCCGGGTGAAGGCGGTGCTGGACCCGTCCGGCATCCTCAACCCGGGGCGGATGCGGGCGGGGGTCTGACACCGCGCCCCCGCGGTGTTGGGCCGGGCGCCGGCCGCCGCCTGAACCGCGCGCGCGGCAGTTCCGCTCGACGCGCCATAGGACGGGCCGGCGACCGATCCTATCCTGCCGCCATGCGACAGCCGAAGCCCAAGCGCGAGCGGCGCCCGCCGGCACGGCCGACCGAGGCCCTGCTGCACGAGGCCGCGCTGAACCACCTCGCGCGCTTCGCCGCGACCGAGGCCGGGCTGAAGCGCGTCCTCGGCAACCGCGTGCGGCGCTGGGCCCAGGCGGCGCTGCGCTCCGGGGCGGAGGCGGAGGAGGATGTGGCGGCGCATGAGGCCGCCGCGCGCGGCTGGGCCGCCGCCATCGCCGCGCGCCTCGTCCAGGCCGGCGCCGTGAACGATGCCGCCTTCGCCGAAGCCCGCGCCCGGCGCCTGCTGCGGGGCGGGCGCTCGGCGCGCGGGGCGCTCGCGCATCTCGCGCAGAAGGGCGTGGACGCGGAGACGGCGCGGGACGCGCTCGCCGCGGATGACGTACCGGATGAGGGCCTCGCCGCGCTGATGTTCTGCCGCCGCCGCCGCATCGGGCCCTTCGCCCCCGAGGGCGCCGCCGCGGACGCGGATCGCGACACGCGTCTGAAGTGGCTCGCGGCGCTCGCCCGGGCCGGCTTCCCGCGGGAGGTGGCGGACGCCGCCCTCCGCACCCCCCGCGACGCGGCCGAGGAGCGGGTGCGCCGGGCATGAACGTCACCTTCACCCGGCACGGCTTCGCCCGCGGGGCGAAGCTGGCGCTGTCCATCGTGCCCGGCATGCTGCCCTTCGGCGTCGTCGTCGGCGTGCTGGCCGATGCCAAGGGCCTCTCCTTCCTCGAGATCACGCTGATGTCGGCGCTGGTCTTCGCCGGCTCCTCGCAGCTCGTGGCGCTCGAGCTCTGGGCCGATCCGGCGCCGATCCTGGCGGCGAGCTTCGCGGCCTTGGTGGTCAATCTGCGCCTCGCGCCCATGGGCGCGGCGCTCGCCCCCTGGCTCGACCGGCTGCGGGGCTGGAAGCTCTGGGGCACGCTGACGACGCTCGTGGACAACAGCTTCGCCTTCGCCGTCGCCGACCAGCGCGCGGGCGGGCGCGATGCCGGGCTGCTGCTCGGCGTCGGCGCGACGCTCTGGGTGTTCTGGGTGGCCTCCGTCGCGCTGGGGCACAGCTTCGCCGGGCTGCTGGCGCTGCCGCCAGGCCACCCGGTGTTCTTCGCCAGCCTCGCGACGATGATCGCGCTGCTGGTGCCGATCTGGCGCGGCAAGCGGGACCTGCTGCCCTGGGTCACGGCGGGCTGCGTGGCGCTGATCGTCCATCAGGCCGGGCTGGGGCAGCCCTGGCCGGTGCTGGCCGGCGCGCTGGTCGGCGCCGCGACCGGCGCCTGGCGGGACCGGCGCCGATGAGCCTCCGCTGGGACGTCCTCGCCGCCATCATCGGCATGGCGCTCGCCACCTATCTCTGCCGCGCCGGGGGCTACGCGCTGCTCCGCGCCTTCCGCCCCCCGCCCTTCGTCGAGGCGATGCTGGCGCACATGCCCGGCTGCATCTTCGTGGCCTTCGTCATCCCCACGCTGATCGCCGGCGGGTCGGTGCATCTCGCGGCGGGGGCCGCGACGCTCGCGGTGATGATGGCGACGCGGAACATCACGGCCGCGATCGCCGGCGGCGTCGCGGTGGCCTGGCTGCTGCGGGGCGGCTGATCCGTCCGGCGAGAGGGATCGGGCAGGACTCAGACTCCGGCAACTTTCCACGGTCAGGCTTCTGGTCATCGCCAGGGAGCCGGAAGCCCATGCCGAGACAGCCTTACCCGACCCCGGGGTCCGCCGCCGTCCCGCTGCGCAGGCACCCGCGCGCCCGCTGATGCGATCGTCCCCCCCCGTCCAAAACGTGAAGAGAGCCTCCCCCCATGCTCGATCGCTGGACCTTGTCCTGGATCACCCTCGGCCTGCTGGCCATCACCGCCGCCGGCCCTTCGGTCGCCGCCCTTCTCGACGAGCGCGTGGTCGAACCGCTGGCGCGGCTGCTCGTCGCGCCGCCGTGATCGCCGGCGGCCCGCCAGCGGTGTCGCCCTGACGACCGGCAGGCCGAAGCCGCCGGCTCGTCGAGCGTCGGGCTCACGCCCGACCGATGCCGGTCCCGACGCCGGGAGCCCCCGTCGGAACCTCGACATCGCCCCCGTCCGGCGCCCGAAGCGGGCGCCCGACGGGGCTTCCGCCGAGCCGCGAAGCGGCTTCGCGGCGAATTCTAGGGCCGGGGCGCGTTGTACAGCTTCACGCCCCGCTCCCCGGCATAGAGCCGGATCCGGCGGTTGATCTCGCGCCCCACCGCCCAGCGGCGCGCGGGCGGCGTCATGATGCGGGCCCGCACCACCATCGCCGTCTCGGTCAGCTTGTCCACGCCCATGATCTCGATCGGCGCGAGGACGGACGCGCCCCAGACATCGTCGTCGCGCAGCTCCTCCCCGATCTCGCGCAGCATGGCCCCGGCGCGGTCGGGATCGCATTCGTAGTCGAGCGCCAGGTCGACGACGGCGTAGCCGAAGTCGCGCGTCTGGTTCGTGACCGTCGTGACCGCGCTGAACGGCACGATGTGGATCGAGCCGTCCACGGCGCGCAGCCGGATGGAGCGGATCGAGAGCTGCTCGACCGTGCCGGAGAGGCCGCCCACCGTGATCGTGTCGCCCACCGCGACCGCGTCCTCGAGCAGCAGGAAGACGCCGGTGATGACGTCGCGGACCAGCGTCTGGGAGCCGAAGCCGATGGCGAGGCCCACGACGCCCGCACCGGCGAGCAGCGGCGCCACGTTCACCCCGATCTCGGAGAGCGTCGTCAGCGCCACCACGACGGCCAACACGATGCCGAGGGCGGTGCGCAGCATGGGGAGCAGCGTCCGCACGCGGGCCGACCGCGCCGCGGAGCCATCCTTCGGCAGCGCGGCGAGGCTGCGCTGGATGTAGGCGTTCGCCAGCTCCCACAGGACCAGCGCGACGACGAGGGTGATGGCGATGGTCGCAGCCGAGGAGAGCAGCCGCTGACCCACGCGCCCCTGCCGGAAGAAGGCGAAGGCCGAGAGGCCCCAGGCCTCCAGCGTCAGCACCAGGGCGAGCGCCGTGATGGCGAGGGTCACGATGCCCTTGAGCGCCGGCAGGTAGCGGTTCGCCCGCGCCTCCAGCGCCGGGAAGCGCTGCGCCATCTCCCCACCCACGCGGAAGGCGCGGGTGAGGCCGAGGCGCACCGCCTCGTCGAGGCCCTTGGCCCCGGCGAGGATCAGCAGCGTGAGCCCGGTGGCCGTGGCCAGCCGCTCCAGGCCGCGATCCACGTCGAGGGCCCAGACGGTCCAGGCGGCGAGCATCCAGAGGATGACGATGACGTGCCACGCCCCCGCGAGGGCGTTGCGCGCGCCCCGCAGGATGCGGCGGTTGCGGTCGGGGGACTCGCCCTCGGCGAGCGGCGGCGCGTCCAGCACCTGCGCCACCGCGGCGCGGTTCTGCAGCACCACGATGGCGATCAGGATGGAGACGATCAGCAGCCCGAGCCGCCACAGCGCCTCGTGCACGGCGAAGGACAGGCCGAAGAGCAGCGCGACCTCGGACAGCACGTAGAAGGTGACGGCGGTCAGCGCGATGCGGCGGATCCACAGCATCGCGTACTCGGCCGTCTCGTCCGACGCCGGCAGGATGCGCAGCTTGGCCGAGCCCGGCGCGAAGAAGAGGCGGCCCACCGCCATCGTCGCCCGCGCCACCGCATAGGCGAGGACCACCGTCTCCATGATCAGGCGGTTGGACGGCCAGGTGGCGAGCGTGCCGATCACCGCGAGCGAGGCCCCGAGGAAGCCCGCGACGGGCAGCAGGTCGAGCACGAGATGCCCGCCGAGATAGAGGGCGCGCCGGGCCCAGCCGGCGCGACCGTTGTCGCCGGCGGCGCGCGCCGAGAGCGAGTTGTCCCAGCGCCGGAAGGCGAAGCGCAGCAGCCGGTCGGTCGCGAAGCCCGCCAGAAGCACGGCGCCGAGCTTCCACAGCAGCGAAAGGACCTGGCCGCGCAGCCCCTCGTCGGTGAAGATCCGCTGGCCCCAGGTCACCACGCCCTGGAGGTCCATCGCGGCATAGACGGCGCCGAGGAAGCGCCCGACCAGCAGGGCGGCGCGCTGCGACAGCCCCGCGACGCTTTCTGCCGGGGCGAGGATCGCCTCGTCCGCCGTGGCCGGCTCGGGCGCCTCGGGCTCGGCGCGGACGCCCGCGGCTTCCAGCGCGCGGATCAGCTCGGCCCGGCGGGCCTCGTCCCGCAGGACGCGCAGCAGGGCCTCCACCTCGGGCGAGGGCGCGGGCGCCTCCGCGGCGGCGG
>JAIEOO010000057.1 GCA_019750475.1 Acetobacteraceae bacterium
CGCGCCGAGCGTCGCCGTCACGGCGCGGATCGCCGCCGCGCCCGCGGGCACGTCGCGCGCGGAGAGGGCGGCGCGGGCGACGGGCGCCATCATCGCCGCCTGGTCGAAGCGCTGATGCGTGGCGAAGGCGGCTTCCTTCGCGCCGAAGCCGTCCGCCACCAGCACGACCGGCGCGCGCTCCAGGTCGCAATTGGCGATGCCGTTGGCCGCGTTGGACACGCCCGGCCCCCGCGTCGTCAGCACGCCCACGGGCTTGCGCGTCAGCTCGGCCAGCGTGCCCGCCATGATCGCCGCCGCCGTCTCCTGCCGCGCGAGCAGGAAGGGGATGCCGTGGCGCTTCGCCGCCGCCAGCAGGTCGAGCGACGATCCGCCGCCCGGCACGCCGCAGATGGCGGGCATCCCGGCGTCGGAGAAGGCGGCGGCCACGGCTTCCGCGCCGGTGAGAGTCGTCGTGCTGGCGTCGTTCATGCGGCCGACGATAGGGGGGCGCGGCGCCGCGCCCAAGATGGGGGCGGCCTGCCCGCATCGGCGTCACCCCTCGCCGGCGCATGGCGCCGCAAAGGCTTGTCCCGGCTTGCGAAACCGTCATCCCTGCGGCCTACTCGGCCGGCATGGTTCGCGGGGGGCGGATGAGCTTCGACGAGATGGGAGAGCCCGCGGCCGCCCGTGCGGCCTACGCCGAGATCGCCGCCTGGCTGCGGCACACGGCGCCCGAGCGCCTCCTGGCCAAGCGGGCCGAGGCCGAGCTCCTGTTCCGCCGCGTCGGCATCACCTTCGCCGTCTACGGGGAGGGCGGGGACCCCGAGCGC
Source organism: Acetobacteraceae bacterium (assembly GCA_019750475.1). GTDB lineage: Bacteria > Pseudomonadota > Alphaproteobacteria > Acetobacterales > Acetobacteraceae > Roseococcus. The sequence goes on from JAIEOO010000057.1 coordinate 810, forward strand.
CTCATCCCCTTCGACATCATCCCCCGCATCCTGGCCCGCGCCGAATGGGAACGCCTCTCGGCGGGGCTGGAACAGCGCGTCCGGGCGCTGAACGCCTTCCTCGCCGATTGCTACGGCCCGCGCCGGATCCTCCGGGAGGGCCTGGTCCCCGAGGCGCTGGTGCTCGCCAACGCGCAGTACCGCCCGGAAATGGAGGGCTTCCGCCCACCCGGCGGCGTCTACACCCACATCGCGGGCATCGACCTCGTCCGCACCGGCCCCGACGAGTTCTGGGTGCTCGAGGACAATTGCCGCACCCCCTCGGGCGTCTCCTACATGCTGGAGAACCGGGAAGCGATGCTGCGCCTCTTCCCCGGCCTCTGCTCCCGCCACCGCATCGCGCCGGTCAACACCTACCCGGAGGACCTGCTCGCGACGCTGAAGGCCGCCGCCCCCGAGCGCGCCGGCCCCGACCCCACCGTCTGCATCCTGACGCCGGGCAGCTTCAACAGCGCCTATTACGAGCACTGCTTCCTCGCCGACGAGATGGGCGTCGAGGTGGTCGAAGGGCAGGACCTCTTCGTCGAGGACCAGAAGGTCTTCATGCGGACGACGGCGGGCCCGAAGCGCGTGGACGTGATCTACCGCCGCATCGACGACGACTACCTCGACCCCCGGGCCTTCCGGCCGGACTCCATGCTCGGCGTGCCCGGGCTGATGGCGGCCTACAAGGCGGGCAACGTGGCGCTGGCCAACGCGCCCGGCTGCGGCATCGCCGACGACAAGGCGATCTATCCCTACGTCCCCGACATGATCCGCTTCTACCTGTCGGAGGAACCGAGGCTCGCCAACGTGCCCACCTTCCTCTGCGAGCGCGAGGCCGACCGCTCCCACGTGCTGGCCAATCTCGACAAGCTCGTGGTGAAGCTCGCCGCCGGTTCGGGCGGCTACGGCATGCTGATCGGGCCGCACGCGACCAAGGCCGAGCGCGAGGACTTCGCGATGCGGATCAAGGCGCGCCCGGCGGACTACATCGCCCAGCCGACGCTGGCCCTCTCCACCGTCCCCACCCTCTGCGGCGAGGGGATCGCGCCGCGCCACGTGGATCTGCGCCCCTTCGTGCTCTCCACCGCCGAGACGGTCCGCATCGCGCCCGGCGGCCTCACCCGCGTGGCGCTCCGCGAAGGCTCGCTCGTCGTGAACTCCTCCCAGGGCGGGGGAACGAAGGACACCTGGGTGCTGGAAGGCGACCCGCTGCCCCTGTCCCAGGTCCAGTGGCAGGGCGCCGTGCCATGCTGAGCCGCACCGCCGACTGCCTCTTCTGGCTCGGCCGCTACACCGAGCGCGCGGCGAACGTCGCGCGCGGCCTGTCGGTCGCGTGGCGCATGGCCGGGCTTTCCGCCAGCCTCGGCGCCGCCGTGGACGAGTGGCGCTCGCTCCTCGTGGCCACCGGGGTCGAGCCCGCCTTCCTCACCCGGCACGGCCTTCCCCGGCAGGAAACGGCGGTGGATTTCCTGGTGCGCGACCCGGACAACCCCTCCGGCATCATCCCCTGCTTCGGCGCCGCGCGGCAGAACGCGCGCACCGTCCGCACGGCGCTGACCGTGGACATGTGGTCCGGCCTCAACGATTCCTGGGCGCGGCTGCGCAACCTGCCGGACAGCGACTTCCAGGGCGAAGCCCTTCCCGGCTTCCTCGACTGGGTGCGCGAGCGCGTGCTGCTGTTCAACGGCGCCGCGACCGACACCATGCTGCGCGGCGAGGCATGGCTCTTCGTCCAGCTCGGCACCGCGCTCGAACGCGCCGACAACACCGCCCGCCTGCTCGACGTGAAGCACAACCTGCTCTCCGGCCACGGCGGAACGGTGGACCACGCGCAGTGGCAGGCCGTGCTGCAATCGGTCTCGGCGCTGCGGGCCTATCACTGGGTCTACCGGGACCGGCTCGACGCCGCGCGGATCGCCGAGCTGCTCATCCTGCGGCCCGAACTGCCGCGCAGCCTCGTCGCCTGCATGGGCCGCGTCGCCGAGCTGCTCGAACGCATCGCCCAGGGCCAGGGCGGCCGCCGCGGCGAATGTCACCGCCTGGCGGGCGAGCTGCACGCCCGCCTGCTCTACGGGCGCGTGTCCGACATCCTCGAGGACGGGCTGCACGAGTTCCTGACGGAAACCATCGGCCGCACCGCCGATCTCGGGCGCGAGATCGAGGCCTTCTACATCCGCGCCTGACGCGCGCCGCGCTTCGGCGTTACGCTGCCCGTAGCGCGAACGGAGACGCGGCGATGACCTATTGCGTGGGACTCTGCCTGGCCCAAGGGGTGGTGATGCTGTCCGACACCCGGACCAATGCAGGCCTCGACAACATCTCCACCTTCTCGAAGATGCAGACGGTCGAGAACCCGGGCGAACGGGCCATGGTGCTGCTCTCGGCCGGCAACCTCGCCATCACGCAGGCGGTCTGGAACCTGCTCCAGCCGGGGGTCTGGCTCAACGGCACCCAGCAGCGCCTGACCGACGTGCCCGACATGTTCGCCGGCGCCCAGCTCGTCGGCGCCGCGGTCCGCGCGGTCCAGGCCATGGACGGTCCGTCCCTGATGGCACAAGGCATCGGCTTCGACTGCTCGCTGCTGCTCGGCGGGCAGATCGCGGGCCAGCCACCCCGCCTCTTCCTCATCTACAACGCGGGCAACTTCATCGAGGCGACGCGCGACACGCCCTACCTCCAGATCGGCGAACACAAATACGGCAAGCCCATCCTCGACCGCGTGCTCACCTTCGACACACCCCTCAAGCGCGGCGTCGCGCTCTGCATGATCAGCATGGACAGCACCATCCGCTCGAACCTCAGCGTCGGCCCGCCGCTCGACCTCGCGGTCATCCCGACCGACGGCCTCGGCATCGCCTTCCGCCGCCGGATCACCGAGGACAACGCCTATTACCGGATCGTGAAGGAAGGCTGGTCGAACGCGCTGCGCGACGCGTACCTGAACCTGCCGGAACCGGACCTGCTGCTGCGGAGCGACGCGGGCGGGTGAGGTGGTGGCGTTGGAGGGGGCGCTGCCCCCTCCAAACCTCCCCCGCCAGGGGGCACGGCCCCCTGGACCCACGGTTCCAATGTTGGGGATTGAGGAGGGGGCGTGGCGATCCCTCGATCAAGGTCGCTCCCGCGACGCCCCCTCCTCGATCCCCAAAGGATTCGCAGGGGTACGGGGGAGGCAGAGCCTCCCCCGAAGCCGCTACCCCACCCCTTGCGCCAGCCCGTCGCGCTGCGGGTCCGCGCCGCCTTCGAGCGTGTTGTCCCACATCGTGATCCCGTGCACCGCGGCGAAGGGGAAGGTCGCGGCGGTGCGTTTCACCTCGTAGCCCATGGCTTCCAGCGCCCGCTGGGTGCTGCGTGGGACGCGGTTGCCGATGTCGATGGCGTTGCTGGTGGCCGAGAAGCGGGGTGCCTGCGTCGCTTCCTGCATCGTCATCCCGAAGTCGAGCAGGTTCACGAGGGCCTGGAGCAGCGCGATGGGGATCCAGGCGCCGCCGGGCGCGCCCATGGTGGCGACGGGCATTTCGCCTTCGAGGACGATGAGCGGCGACATGGAGGAGAAGCGCCGCTTGCCCGGCGCGATGGAGCCGGCGCGGCCGGGGCGCGGGTCGCACCAGTTCATCGCGCCGTTCAGCATGAAGCCCGTGCCCGGCGGGATGACGCCCGAGGGCACGCCGAGCGTGTGCGTGAGGGAGACCACCATGCCGTCGGCGTCCACGCAGGAGACGGTGGTGGTGTGCTGCGCCTCGGCCTCGGTGCGGGGCAGGTGCGCCTTCCGGCCGGCGCGGATGCCGGCGGCGCAGTCATCGGCGTAGGCGTCGGACAGCAGCCGGTCGAGCGGCGGCGGGACGAAGCGCGGGTCGCCGATGTGGCGGTCCTTGTCGCGCCCGGAGATCTTCATGGCCTCCGCGACGACGCGGATGAACTCGGGGCTGTTGTGGCCGAGCGCCGGGAGGTCGAAGCGCTCCAGGATGCGCAGCATCTCCGCCACCATGATGCCGCCCGCGGGCGGCTGGGGCACGGCGACGCGGCGGCCGCGATAGGTGATCTCGAGCGGCGCGCCGAGATCGGGTGCGTAGCCCGCGAGGTCGGCGGCGGAGAGCAGCCCGCCATGCGCCTCCATGTCGGCGACGATCCGCCGCGCGAGGGAGCCGGTGTAGAAATCCTCCGCCCCTTCGCGGGCCAGGGTGGCGAGTGTCGCGGCGAGCGCCGGGTTGCGCACGGCGTCGCCCACGCGCTTCGGCGTGCCGTCCGCCCGCAGGTAGAGACCGGCGCCCTCCCCGGTGAAGCCGAGCTTGCGGACATAGGCGCAGCGGCCATAGGCCTGCTCGTCGAGGGCGAACATGCTCGCCACGTGCGGGCGGACCAGCCAGCCTTCGGTCGCGGCCGCGATGGCGGGATCGAACAGGCTGGCCCAGGGGCGGCGGCCCCAGCGGCGATGCGCCTCGCCGAAGACGCGCAGGATGCCGGGCGTCGTGACGGCCTGATGGCCGAGCTCGTTGACGAAGCCCGTCAGCACATAGCCGTAGCCATCGGGGCATTCGCGCTCGAAGGCCGCTTCCCACATCGTTTCCGTGCAGGCGCCGGGGCAGGTGGAGAGGCCGTTGAGCACCAGGTGCTCGCGCGTGCCCGGGTCCCGCACATGCAGCACGCCGAGGCCGCCGATGCCGCACATCAGCGGGTCCACGACGCCCTGGGTGAAGGCGCAGGCGAGCACGGCGTCGAGCGCGTTGCCGCCCTCGGCGAGGACCGCGGCGCCGGCTTCCACCGCCTCGGGCTGCGGGGCGGTGATCATGGCGCGCGGGGCCGGGATGCGGCGCGGGGGGCGGGGCATGGCGCCTATTCGACCCGGATGCCGCGGCGGCGGATGAAGGCCGCCATGTCGTCGCTCTCGCGCCGGGCCCGGGCCTGGATCTCGGCGGCCGTGCCCGGGATCGGCTCCAGCACCTGCTCGCGGAGGCGCGCGACGACGGCCGGGTTCTGGACGACGCTGCGGATCGCGCTGTCGAGCCGCTCGACGACGGGCGCGGCCATGCCCGCGGGGCCGACGAAGGCGTACCAGCCCGGCATCACCACGTCGCCGAAGCCGGTCTCGCGCAGGGTGGGCACCTGCGGCAGGGCCGGGGCGCGCTCGGCACCGAGGGTGACGAGGGCGTTGACCTGGCTCGCCTGGATGTTCGGCACGGCCGAGCCGAGCGGGATGACCATGCTGTCCGTGTCGCCCGCGATGATGGACGTCATGGCCGGGGCCGAGCCCGCGAAGGGCACGTGCGTGAGGCGGATGTTCGCGCGCTCGGCGATCATCTCCATCGCGAGATGGGTGGAGTTGCCGATGCCCGCGGAGCCGTAGGTGATGCGCTCGGGCTGGGCGCGGGCCCGCTCCACGAATTGCGCCATCGTCGTCAGGCCGGTGCGGCGCCCGGTGACCATGACGAAGGGCGTGTCCGCGACCGGCGCGACCCAGGTGAAGTCCCGGAACGGATCGTAGGGCAGGTTGGGGAAGAGGTTCGGGTTGAAGGAGAAGATCGAGACGCCGCCGAGCAGCACCGTGTTGCCGTCGGGCCGGGACTGGCGCAGCGCGTTGATGGAGACGATGCCGTTCGCCCCCGGCCGGTTCTCGATGATGACGGGCCGGCCGAGCGCGGCCGCCAGCGCGTCCACCAGCACGCGGGCCAGGATGTCCGTCGCGCCCCCGGGCGGCTGCGGGATGATGACGCGCAGCGCGCCTTCCTGCGCCCGGGCGGCGAGCGGCAGCAAGGCGGGCATGGCGAGGGCCACGCGGCGTGACGGCGTCATGGGCGGTCTCCCTGCAGGAGGTGGAGGATGGGCGCGACGGCGAAGGCGGCGACCTGGAGGAGGATGGGGAACTGCGCCGCCGAGTAGGCGCCCGCGCGGTCGAGCAGGTTGAGCCCGCCGAGCGTCGTCCCGTTCCAGCGCACCGGCACGTTGACGGCGCTCTCGCAGCCGAGGGCGAGGATGCGCTCATGGTCCGGGAAGGCGGCGACGATCGCGGCGCGGTCGGGGCAAAGGCGCGGCTGGCCGGCCTCGATCACCAGGCGGTGATGCTCGCTGCCCGGCCGGATCGGCTTCTCGCCGCCCAGCGGATAGGCCTCCGCGTCGCTCGTCCAGGCGCGCCAGCTCACGCCCCTGGCCTGGTCGAGGACGAGGACGGTGAAGAGGCGATGCCCGGCGATCTCGCCGAGCACCGCCTCGATGGCGCGGAAGCTCGCCTCCGGCTGGCCGGGGGCGGCGAGGGCGGCGGCGAGGCTCGCGCTCACGCCACGGTCTGCGAAGCGAGGTCCTTGGGCGCCCGCGTCAGCACCTCGGGCCGCGCGCCGACCACCACCGTGTCGTCGTGCCGGAACCCGCCGAGGCCCCATTCGTAGAGGCCCGGCTCGGCCGAATACACCTCGTTCGCGAGGAGCGGGCGGCTGTTGAAGGCCATGTCCTCGGGGAATTCGTGGCCGAGCGTGCCCATGCCGTGGCCCGTGCGGTGCAGGATCAGGTCGGCGCAGCCCGCGCGCTCGATCACGGCCTGGGCCGCGGCATCGATGGCGCTGACCGGCGCGCCCGTCACCGCCGCCTCGCAGGCGGCCTCGTTCGCGGCGCGGGCCGTCTCGAACAGGAAGGCCTGGCGGTTGTCGGGCTTGCCGCAGAACCAGGTGCGCTCGTTCTCGACGACGAGGCCGTTGACGCGCGGGATGACGATGTTGACGAGGCCGTGGCCCTTCTCGATCCGCTGCCCGGAGGAGCGGCCATCGCCATGCGGCGCGCAGCTCGCGGGGCCCGACAGCGTCCAGCAGCGCATGATCTCGAGATGCTCGCCCGGGAAGCGGCGCGCGCTCTCCTCCGCCAGCAGAGCGGCCATGGCCATGTCCATTTCCTGCACCAGGCGGCCGGGGCGGATGGCCTCGCGGTAGCGGTCCTGCACCCAGTCGGTGAGGGAGGCGATCTCCCGCAGGAGCTGGATCTCCTCCTCATGCTTCACCCAGCGCAGCGCGCGGCACCCGGCCGTGGCCCCCTCGAGCTTCGCCTGCGGCAGCAGGGCGACCGCCCTGGCGAGCATCCCGCCCGCCGCATCCGCCCCGATGCGGGCGCGGGCCAGGCCGGCGCGGCGGAGGCGATCGGCCACCATCTCCGGCCATTGCGAGACGAGCGGCACGCGCCGCGTCAAGCGCGGATGCTCGGCGTAGAACTCGGCATCGGTGACCCAGAGCTTGTTCGCCTCGATCCCGAAGCGCCAATGGTTGGTCGAGAGCTCGTTGAGGATGACGAAAGGCGTCCCGTTGCGCGGCACGACGCAGACGATCGGGCGTTCCCACACCTGGACGTCGGTCGCGAAGTTCGTCGCGAACTGGAAGAAGTCGGCGCTGGTGAAGGCGAGCGCGTCGTAGCCTTCCGCATCCATGAGGGCGCGCATCGCGCCCCAGCGATGGTCGCGGACGGCGGTGCTGAGATGGGCCATGAATCGAGATCCTCCCGGCCGGTGGGCGCGTGGCGCCCCGGCGTTGCGCCGAGGCTGCGGGCGCGCGCCCGGCCGGTCAAGGTGCGTGCGGAGCCGGAACGAGCGAGGCGCGTCGGACCGCCATGCGTCAACCCGTCGGCGGATCCCGGCGGCGCGGGCGATCTCGTCCTCCGTCGTGCGCGCGAGCACCGAGACGCGCAGCCCAGCCTTGCGGTCGGAGCATCGGATGCGGGCGGCCATCGGTCGCGCGCGCCCCGCGGCATCGCTCTCGCGCCCACCGTGCCGCCGGCGCCGCCACCC
>JAIEOO010000010.1 GCA_019750475.1 Acetobacteraceae bacterium
CGGCCGAGGATGTCAGGCCCCGCCTCGCCGCGCTGCGGCCCAAGCCCTGGGCGCCCGACCGGGCGGCGGCGCTCGCCGCGCTCGAAGCGTGGCTGCGGACGAACCCGGGCCGCCTCTCGGCGCTCTACCTCTCCGACGCGCTGGCCCACGCGGAACCGGAGGCGGCGGACGCCCTCATGGCGCGGCTCGCCGCCGCCGGGGCCCTGACGCTCGCGCGCGCGACGGAGCGCCCGGTCCGCCTCCTCCTCCCGCCCCGCGCCGAGGGCGACCGGCTTCTCGTCACGCTGCGGCAATCCCCCGTCCCGGTCGCCACCGAGGCGGCGATCCTGGCGCGCGGCGGGGATGGCCGGCCGCTCGCCCGCGTCGCCGTGGCCCTCGCGCCCGGCGCGACGGAAGCCACCGCGACGCTCGACCTGCCGGCCGAGATCCGCAACCGGGTGCTCCGCCTCGACCTCGCGGAGGAGAACGGCGCGGGGGCGGCGCTGTTGCTCGACGAGCGGTTCCGCCGCCGGCCCGTGGGCCTGCTGCCGGGCGCGGAGACCGGGGCCGACGCGCCGCTCATCGGCGACCTCTTCTACCTCGACCGCGCCCTCTCCCCCTTCACCGAGCTGCGGCGCGGCGACGTCGAGCGGCTGCTCACGCGGCCCCTCTCCGTCCTGATCCTCGCCGACCGCCCCGTCGCCGACGAGCGCGAGATGCAGTCGCTCACCCGCTTCGTCGAAGGCGGGGGCACGCTGATCCGCTTCGCCGGCTCCCGCCTCGCCGAGCGGCCCGACTCCCTCCTGCCCGTGCGGCTGCGCGCCGAGCGGCAGCTCGGCGGCGCGCTCTCCTGGGAGCAGCCGCAGCGCCTCGCCCCCTTCCCGCTCGGTTCGCCCTTCGCCGGCCTCGCCGTGCCGGCCGAGGTGACGGTCGAGCGCCAGGTGCTGGCCGAGCCCTCCGCGCGGCTCGCCGAGCGCGTCTGGGCCCGCCTCGCCGACGGCACGCCCCTCGTCACCTTCGAGCCGCGCGGCCAGGGGCGCGTGGTGCTGTTCCACGTCACCGCGACCGCCGAGTGGTCCGACCTGCCGCTCTCGGGCCTCTTCGTGCAGATGCTGCGGCGCCTCGTGGCGCTGTCGGGCGGCGTCGCGGGAACCGAGGGCGAGGCGCCGCTCGCGCCGCTCGAGACGCTCGACGCCTTCGGACGGCTCGGCCCGCCGGTGCCGGGCGCGCAGCCCCTGCCGGCGGACGCGGCACTCGATCCGGTCGTCTCGCCGCGGCATCCGCCGGGCTGGTACGGCACGCCCGGGGCCGATGGGTTCCGCCGCGCGCTCAACCTCGGCACGCGGACGCCGGCGCCGACGCTCCACCCGGCGCCCCCCGCTGGCGCCGCGCAGCGCGCGATCGCGCAGATCCCGCCGGAACGCGACCTCGGGCCATGGCTGCTGGCCCTGGCGCTGGCGCTGCTCGCGGCCGACCTGCTGGTGTCGCTGCGGCTGCGCGGGCTGCTCGGCCTGCCGCGCGTCGCGGGTCTCGCCCTGCTGCTGCTGGCGGCGCCGGCGGTGGCGCAGACCGACGGCGCGGCGAACGCCCTCGTCACGCGCCTGGCCTTCGTGGTCACCGGCGATGCCGAGCTCGACCGGCTGCAGCGGCAGGGCCTCGCCGGCCTGTCGGATTTCGTGAACCGGCGCACGGCGGCCGCCCTCGCCGACCCGGTGGGCATCGTGCCGGGGCGGGACGACCTCTCCCTGCTGCCCCTGCTCTACTTCGTGGTCCGCCCCGACCAGCCGGCGCTCTCGCCGGAGGCCACGGCGGCGCTCAACGGCTTCATGCGGCAGGGCGGCATCATCCTGTTCGACACGCGCGACGAAGGCTCGGGCGAGGGCTTCGCGCCCGGCGCCCGGCAGGCGCTGCGCCGCGTCACCCAGGGCCTCGCCATCCCGCCGCTGATGCCGGTGCCGGAGGAGCACGTGCTCCGCCGCGCTTTCTACCTCCTGAACGAGCTGCCGGGCCGCTTCGCCGGCGGCACGGTCTGGGTCAGCCGGATCGAGGACCGGGCGAATGACAGCGTCTCGCCCGTCGTCATCGGCGGGCATGACTGGATCGGCGCCTGGGCGGTGGACGAGCGCGGCCAGAACCTGCACGCCGCCGTGCCCGGCGGCACGCGCCAGCGGACCCTCGCCTACAGATTCGGCACGAACCTCGTGATGTACGCGCTGACCGGCAACTACAAGGGCGACCAGGTGCACGTGCCCGCCATCCTCGAGAGGCTCGGCAACTGATGCGCGCCTTTTCCTTCGACCTCGCCCCCGTCGTTCCGCTCTGGCTCATCGCGGCGCTCGCGCTGCTGAGCCTGATCGTCCTGGTCCCGGCGGCGCTGCGGGGCGCGCGGGGGACGGCGTGGCGGGCGCTCGCCTTCGCGCTGGTGCTCGGGGCGCTGGCCAATCCGCGCCTCGTCGAGGAGACGCGGGAGACGCGGCCCGACATCGCGCTGCTGGTCGTGGACCGCAGCGACTCCACCCGCTTCGCCCAGGGCCACGCCGCGGCGATCGAGGCCGCGCGCCGTCAGGTCGAGCAGCGGGGCCAGCGCCTGCGGGACGTGGAGTGGCGCGTCGCCGAGGTGGAGGAAGGGGGCAACACCGGCACCCGCGCCTTCGCCGCCATCGAGCGCGCCCTGGCCGACATCCCGGCGCAGCGGCTGGCCGCCGTCATCCTGCTCTCGGACGGGCAGGTGCACGACGCGCCGGAGGCGCTGCCCTTCGACGCCCCCTTCCACCTGCTGCTGCCCGGACGCCCGGGCGAGGTGGACCGGCGCATCCGCATCATCGAGGCGCCGGGCTTCGGCATCGTCGGCCGCGAGGTGGAGCTGCGCGTCATCGTCGAGGATCTCGGCGCGCCGCGCGGCGGCGAGGCGGCGGCCCGGCTGACCCTGCGGCGGGACGGCGGCGCGCCGCGCACCGAGATGGTGCCGGTGGGCCGCGAACACCGCATCGCCGTGCCCATCGAGCGCGGCGGCCCCACCGTGCTCGACATCCTGGCCGAGACCCGCCCCGGCGAGGTGGCGGAGGTCAACAACCGCGCCGTCGTCACCATCAACGGCGTGCGGGACCGGCTGCGGGTCCTGCTGGTCTCGGGCGAGCCCCATGCCGGGGAGCGCACCTGGCGGCGGCTGCTGAAGTCCGATCCCGGGGTGGACCTCGTCCACTTCACCATCCTGCGCCCGCCCGAGAAGGACGACCTGACGCCGCTGAACGAGCTGGCCCTGATCGCCTTCCCGGTGCGCGAGCTGTTCCAGGTGAAGCTGCGCGACTTCGACCTGATCGTGTTCGACCGCTTCGCCAATCGCGGCATCCTGCCGCCCTCCTACCTGCGCAACATCGCGGACTACGTCCGCCAGGGCGGCGCGCTGCTGCTCTCGGTGGGGCCCGAATACGTGGGCGCCGTCAGCCTCGCGAACACGCCGCTCGGCCAGGTGCTGCCGGCGCGGCCGCTGCCGCCGCAGCAGGCGATCCTCGAACAGGCCTTCCGCCCGCGCGTCACCCTGCCCGGCCAGCGGCACCCCGTCACCGAGGGCCTGCCGGGCGCCAATGTCGAGAGCCGCGAGGCGAGCTGGGGCCGCTGGTACCGCACCATCCGCACCGAGTCGCGGGCCGGCGCGACCCTGATGGAGGGCGCCAACGACGCGCCGCTCCTCGTGCTCGACCGCGTCGGGCAAGGACGCGTCGCGCTGATGCTGTCCGACCACATCTGGCTGTGGTCGCGCGGCCATGACGGCGGCGGGCCGCAGCAGGAATTGCTGCGCCGCACCGCCCACTGGCTGATGCGCGAGCCCGAGCTGGAGGAGGAGGACCTGACCGCGCGGGTCGAGGCGGGGCGCCTGCACGTCACGCGCCGCTCCCTCGATGCCGGGCCGCCGCCCGAGGCGGTGGTGACGGCCCCCGACGGCACGGTCACGCGCCATCCGCTCACCGCCGGCACGGGCGGCCGCGCCACCCTCGACATCCCGGCGGAGACCTCCGGCCTGTGGCAGGTCGGCGACGGGCGGCGCCTCGCCTTCGCCGCCGCCATGCCGCCCAACCCGCCGGAGGTGGCGGATCTGCGCTCCGATCCCACGCCCCTCGCGTCGCTCGTCTCGGGCAGCGGCGGGGGCGTGCGGTGGCTCGGCGAGGCGAACGCGCTGACCGTGCCCGAGATCCGCCACGTCGCCGCCGGACGGGACGCGGCGGGCAGCGGCTGGATCGGGCTGCGCAAGCGGGAGGACCATACCGTCACCGGCATCGCGGCGCTGCCGCTGCTGCCGGGCTGGCTCGCCCTCGCGCTGCTGCTCGGCGCCGTGCTGCTCGCCTGGCGCCGGGAGACCTGACGTCCGGCGCGACAGCGTGATCCCGTAACGCCGGATCACGCTGTCGCCGTTGCTGAGAGATGACTCACCGCTTCGGCGCTTCCGCCTTCGCGGATCATGCCGGAGTCGCTGAGAGATGATTCACCGCTTCGGCGTTTCCGCCTTCGCGGATCATGCCGGAGTCGCTGAGAGATGGTTCACCGCTTCGGGGTTTCCGCCTTCGCGGATCATGCTCTAGCCGGCCGGCGGCGTGGGCGCGGCGTAGATCGCGCCGCCCTGGTTGCGGAACTCCTCCGCCTTCGCCTTCATCGCGGCGTCCCGGATGTCCTGCGTGATCTTCATCGAGCAGAATTTCGGCCCGCACATCGAGCAGAAATGCGCGAGCTTCGCGCCCTCCGCCGGCAGGGTCTGGTCGTGGAAGCGCTCGGCCGTCTCGGGGTCGAGGCCGAGGTTGAACTGGTCGCGCCAGCGGAATTCGAACCGCGCGCGGGACAGCGCGTCGTCGCGCAGCTTCGCCGCCGGATGGCCCTTGGCGAGGTCCGCCGCATGGGCGGCGATCTTGTAGGTGATCACGCCCGTCTTCACGTCGTCGCGATCGGGCAGGCCCAGATGCTCCTTGGGCGTGACGTAGCAGAGCATCGCCGTGCCGAACCAGCCGATCATCGCCGCCCCGATGCCGGAGGTGATGTGGTCGTAGCCGGGCGCGATGTCGGTGGTGAGCGGCCCGAGCGTGTAGAACGGCGCCTCGCCGCAGGCGGCGAGCTGCTTGTCCATGTTCTCCTTGATCTTGTGCATGGGCACGTGGCCCGGACCCTCGATCATCACCTGGACGTCCTGGTCCCAGGCGACCTGCGTGAGTTCGCCGAGCGTCTCGAGCTCGCCGAACTGCGCCGCGTCGTTGGCATCGGCGATGGAGCCCGGCCGCAGCCCGTCGCCGAGCGAGAAGGCCACGTCATAGGCCCGCATGATCTCGCAGATCTCGCCGAAGCGCGTGTAGAGGAAGTTCTCCTCGTGATGGGCGAGGCACCACTTCGCCATGATGCTGCCGCCGCGCGAGACGATGCCGGTCACGCGTTCGGCCGTGAGCGGGATGTAGGCGAGGCGCACGCCGGCATGGATGGTGAAGTAGTCCACCCCCTGCTCCGCCTGCTCGATCAGCGTGTCGCGGAAGATCTCCCAGGTGAGCTCCTCGGCGCGGCCGCCGACCTTCTCGAGCGCCTGGTAGATCGGGACGGTGCCGATCGGGACCGGGGAGTTGCGCAGGATCCACTCCCGCGTGGTGTGGATGTTCCGGCCCGTCGAGAGGTCCATGACGGTGTCGGCCCCCCAGCGGATCGCCCAGACGAGCTTGTCCACCTCCTCCGCCACGGAGGAGGAGACGGCGCTGTTGCCGATGTTGGCGTTGATCTTGACCAGGAAGTTGCGGCCGATCGCCATCGGCTCGCTCTCGGGGTGGTTGACGTTGGACGGGATGATGGCCCGGCCGCGCGCGACCTCGTCGCGGACGAATTCGGGCGTCACGAAGTCGGGGATGGCGGCGCCGAAGCTCTCGCCGTCGCGGCGCGTCCTCAGCGCCTGTTCCCGGCCGAGATTCTCGCGGATGGCGACGTATTCCATCTCGGGCGTGATGATGCCGCGGCGGGCATAGGCCATCTGCGTCACCGCACCCGACGTCGCGCGGAGCACGCGCCGGCCGCTCCGGTCGAATTGCGGCACGCGCGGCGCCTCCCCAGGGCGAAGCCCGTCATCCTGCGGCTGGGGCTCGCGCCCGGCATAGGGCGCGACGTCGCCGCGGCCCTCGATCCAGGCGCGCCGCAGCTCGGGCAGGCCGCGCCGGATGTCGGGGATCGCCGCCGGGTCCGTGTAGGGGCCCGAGGTGTCGTAGACCGGCAGCGGCGCCTCGCCCCCGCTCACCGCGATCTCGCGCAGCGCGACGCGGATCTCGGGGTGGAGCTTCCCCGGCACATGGATCTTCCGGCTCGCGGGCAGCGGGCCGGTGGTGACGCTGAAGTCGGCGGGCGGCAGGCTGTCGGGCATCTCGTTCCTCCCATGGGTGGCGGAGGAACGGACTCGCGGAAGTGGGGCGCCCATCCCTTCGCCGGCATGACCCGGATCAGGTTCGAAGGGTCGGTGCCTCGGCGGCGCCCTCTCAGCCCGGCGATACGGGCTCCCCTTGGTGGATGGGAGACTGCGCCCCGGCGGGCCGGATTGTCAAACCACGGCAAGGGTGCGAACCCGCCGCAACGATCCCGCCGCAACGATGATGTCCCGGAGAGCCGCCATGACCAGCCTCGCCCTGCCCTCGCTCCGCATGCTCGGCCTCGCGCTGCTCGGCTCCTGGGCCCTGGCCGCCTCGGCGCAGGTGGCGCTGCCGATGTGGCCGGTGCCGGCGACGCTGCAGAGCCTCGTCGTGCTGCTGCTCGGTGCCCTGGGCGGGCCGGTCTTCGGGGCGGGGTCGGTCGCGCTCTACCTCACCCAGGGGGCGCTGGGCCTGCCCGTCTTCGCCCATGGCACGGGCGGCATCGGCGTGCTGGCCGGCCCGACGGCGGGCTACCTGCTGGGCTTCGTCGCGGCCGCCTGGCTGGCGGGCTTCGCGCGCGGCGCCTGGTGGCGGCAGGGCGCGGTGCTGTTCGCCGCGCATCTGGTGCTGTTCGTGCCGGGCGTGCTGTGGCTCTCGGGCTTCATCGGGCTGGAGCGCGCGATCTGGGCCGGCTTCGTGCTCTTCATCCCGGGCACGCTGGTGAAGACGGGCCTGGCCTGGGCGCTGCTGCGCCTGCGCTGATCGGCGGCCACGGGGCGTCGGCGGCGGTGCCCCGGCTTGCCCGGAACGACACGCTCCAGTTGTGGGAATGACATGGCAGACCCGCCATGGCTGCGGTTTCGCTTTGCAATTGCATGACTTCGATTAGTCTGGACGGGTCCCGCTTCAGACTGATGGAACCGCCTTGCCGTCGTCCCCGACCTATCCCCGCCGCTTCGCGGTCACCTTCCTGCGCGGCGGCACGCCGGTCGCCCGCTATGCCTTCGAGGTCGCCTCGGCAGCCGGGGAGAAGGCCGCCCAGGAGGAGGCACGGCGCCGCCTCTGGCGTGAGCATGGCGGCGGCGGCCTGAGCGGCCTGACCATGACGAGCGGGCCGGCCTTCGAGGACGAGCCGGTCACGCAGCTCTGACGGGGGAAACTGGCGCGCCCTGGTGGATTCGAACCACCGGCCTGAAGCTTAGAAGGCTCCTGCTCTATCCAACTGAGCTAAGGGCGCTTTGCGGGCCGCGGCGCGGAAGCCGCCACACCAACCCTTCCGCACCGCGGCGGGCGGCGGCCTTCGGCCGCGGAAAAACAGCGAGGGGGGCCGAGGCCGACCCTCAATGCGTCCAGTTCTCCGACCGGCCGTAGCGGAAGTTGTCAGCATAGATCTTGGGCCGGATCGGCTTCGCGGGCGGCGGTTCCTCCACCTCGTAGAGGTAGCCCTTCGACTCGGCATAGGCCACGGCGGCCTCGCGCGTCGGGAAGCTCAGTTGCACCTGCTGGCGCATGTCGCCGCTGCCGGCCCAGCCGGTCAGGGGGTCGATGCGCGGGCGCTCGGCCGGGCGGAACTGCAGCACCCAGGCGCCGGCGGTCGCCTTGCCCGATTGCGTCGCCGGCTGCGCCGCGACGGCGATGCGCACCACGGTGGGATGTGTGGCCATGGGGTGGGCCTCCTTCTCGGGCGCTTTGTGCGGCCTCCCGCTCAGCGGTTCAAGGCCGCCGCCAGCCCCGTCACCGCCGCCCAGGCCGAGCGCACCGCCCCCTCCTGCCAGCCCTCCAGCCAGGAGAGGTGGCAGCCCGCGAAGTGATAGGGCCCTTCCGGCGCCGCGAGGGCCGCCATGTGCCGGCGCCGGAGCTCCGGCGTCCACTCGGTCCAGGCGCCGCCGGCCCAGGGAACGCGGCCCCAGGCGACGGAGACGGGCGCCGCCACCGCGGCCTCGGGGTGAAGGGCGCGCAGCCCCTCCAGCGCCACCGCCGCCCGGCCGGCGGGGTCGCGCGCGGCGAAGCGCGCCGCTTCCGCCTCGTCCCAGATATAGGCGCCGAGCAGGACGCCCCCGCGCCCGTGGAAGCCGTGCGACGGATACCAGACCTGGCCGATCTCGTGCCGCGTCCAGGCGATGCCGCCGTAGAGGCCCCGCGCCTCCCACCACCGGTCCGGCGCGTGCCAGCCGAGCTTGGCGGCCGGCGATCGCGGCAGGGCGGCGAGGGCGGCGCGGCGCGCCGGCGCCACATCCGTGTCGAGCGCGGC
>JAIEOO010000324.1 GCA_019750475.1 Acetobacteraceae bacterium
GCTGGCGGCCTGGGGACGCCGCCGTCGCGTCCGCGCGGGCGCGCCGCGCTGGCCTGGCCCGCGGGCGCCACGATCCGAAGATCCGGGGCAGCGCCCGGCTGGCCGCGTCCGGTCCGGGGGGCTACAAACCCGGCCGCATGAGCGGCTTCACCTTTCCCCTGCTCCCCACCGGGCATCTTCTCGCCATCGAGGGGCTGCAGCCGCCGCACATCTCCGGCCTGCTCGACCTGGCGGAGAGCTACGCGCTGCTCAACCGCCAGGGAAAGACCCAGCGGGACCTGCTCAAGGGCCGCACCCTCATCAACCTCTTCTTCGAGGACAGCACCCGCACCCGGACGAGCTTCGAACTCGCCGGCAAGCGGCTGGGCGCGGACATCGTCAACATGTCCGTCTCCACCTCCAGCGTGAACAAGGGCGAGACGCTGCTGGACACGGCGGCGACGCTGAACGCCATGCAGACCGACCTGCTGGTGGTGCGCCACGCCCAGTCCGGCGCGCCGGCGCTGCTCTCGCAGAAGGTGGACGCCGCCGTCATCAACGCCGGCGACGGCACGCATGAGCACCCGACCCAGGCGCTGCTCGACGCGCTGACCATCCGCCGCCGCAAGGGGCGGCTGGAGAACCTGGTGGTCGCCATCTGCGGCGACATCCTCCATTCCCGCGTCGCGCGCTCGAACATCCACCTGCTGACGACGATGATGGCGCGCGTCCGCGTGGTCGGGCCGCCGACGCTGATCCCCAGCGAATGCGCCGCCATGGGCGTCGAGGTGCATCACGACATGCGCACGGGCCTCGATGGCGCCGATGTGGTCATGATGCTCCGCCTCCAGAAGGAACGGATGGCGGGCGGCCTCGTCCCCTCGGCGCGCGAGTTCTTCCGCTTCTATGGCCTCGATCGCGCGAAGCTCGCCTTCGCGAAGCCCGACTCGCTCATCATGCATCCCGGCCCGATGAATCGCGGTGTCGAGATCGCCTCCGACGTGGCGGACGACCCCGAGCGCTCCGTCATCGGGGAGCAGGTGGAGATGGGTGTGGCCGTCCGCATGGCCGTGCTCGACGTGCTGTCGCGCCAGCCGCGCCGGAACAGCCGCGGATGAACCCGGCCGAGGGCGTCCGCCGCGCGCGGGCGGAAGACGCGGCGCTGCTGCGCGACATCACGCGTGAGGCCTATGCGAAGTGGGTCGCGCCCATCGGGCGTGAGCCCGCGCCCATGCGCGACGATTTCGAAGCCCGCGCCGCCAGCGGCCAGGCCTGGCTGCTGGGTGAGGAGGCGCTCTGCATCCTCGAGGAGAAGCCGGACGCGCTGCTGCTCGACAACGTCGCCGTCCGCCCCGCCGCGCAGGGCAGGGGGCTTGGCCGGCAGCTCATCGCCTTCGCCGAGAAGGAGGCGCGGTCACGCGGGCACCGGATGCTGCGCCTCTACACCAACGCGAAGATGGACACGAACATCGCGCTCTACGAAGGCCTCGGCTTCCGGGAGACGCATCGCGAAGACGTGGACGTGGGCACCCGCGTCTGGATGGAAAAGGAGCTGCCGTGAGGCCGCTGCTGGCCTACCCCCGCGACTGGCCACTCCTCCATTTCCTGATCCTTGTTTGTCTGCTGGCTGCTGCGACGGCGCTCCTGACCTACGCCGTCGTCGCAACGGCACTCGATGGCACGGACTTGAGCCCCCGCCGGCTGGTGCTCAGGCCGATATCTGCCCGCAAGCTTGAGGCGGAGGCCTTCGAAGCCGCCATTTTCGCGACCATCGTCGGCTACGTCGCCCTTGTCGTGTTTCTCGTATGCCGCAGCCCCATCGCACTGGCCGCCTTGTGCTGCAGCGCGGCCTGTCTGTTCGTGGTGGACGCCTTGTCCCAGTGGAGTTATGCGGAGGTCACCGCCGCGCGCTTCTTCGGAACGCCGCTTTATGTCGCATCGGTGGCTGGAACCTTCGCCCGCCCGTCCCGGTTTGCGCTTTTGCCTCTCGCGCTGGCGGCCGGCGCGGTGACCGGCGGCTGGCAAGCCCAGGAGCAGTGGTCGCGCGCGCTTGGGCCGCGTCTCGCGGAGCAGGCGCGCATCGCGGCTTCGGGCCGGCCGTTCTGCCTCCTGGTGGGCCGCACGGCCGTGGCGGAGCCAGAGCGCCTGACCGCCTTCGAGATCTTTATACCTCTGAGCGAGTTCCGCTTTCGCTTCCACGCTCTGCTTGTCAGCGAGGGCGGAAGATTGCACAACTGGTCTTTCCGTTCAGGACGGTTCGAGCCTTTGCCCACAGCCGTTGTTGCGCGGCTTGAGCACGTCATTCCGGCTGAAGCGGCGAGCTGCGTCCCGCATGAGTCCGGGGCGGATGATCACCGCTCTCTCGGTCGCTGACGGGTGGCTGCCGCCTTTTTGCGCGTGCAATCCGGCATCACCGCGTGATCAGCGCCACCTCAGTCCGGCCAGCCTTCCTGCCTCCGCTCCTGATCGGTCACAGGCGCGAACACCTTCGGGTCGAAGGTAAGGCCCGCCCATGACGGGTCGCTCCGCCAAGCGCCCGGCCTTCGGTCTGGAACAGGGCTGAGGCGCGCAACCGGCACGCCATCCTGGGTGATGACCACCTCCTCGCCCCCGCGGACCCTCGCGATGAGAGCCGCGAGCGCGTCTTCGGCTGGGCGTAGGGAAACCGTGTCCATGAGGAGCGAGGTGGGGTGCGGCCCTCTCCGCGGTCAAGAAGAATCGGCCGCCCACCCTTCCGGGCAAGCTGGCGGGCCCTATAACCCGGGGTCATGGCCGCCAAGCCGCTGCTCATCGCCAATGCCCGCCTGCTCGACCCCGCGACGGGGCTCGACGGGCCGGGGAACCTGCTGGTCCACGAAGGCCGCATCGCCGCCTTCGGCCGGGATGTCGCCGCGCCGGAGGGCGCGGAGGCGCTCGATGCCGCCGGCGCCTGCCTGGCCCCGGGCCTGGTGGACCTGCGCGCCGCTGTGGGCGAGCCGGGCGCCGAATACCGGGAGACCATCGCCTCGGCGGCGGAAGCCGCAGCCTTCGGCGGTATCACCACGCTCGCCGTCCTGCCCGACACCGACCCGGCGCTCGACGACCCGGCCCTTGTGGAATTCGTCCTCCGCCGCGGCGAGGCGACCGGCAGTCTGACCTTGCTGCCCTATGGCGCCGCCACCAAGGGCTGCGCCGGCAAGGAGATCTCGGAGTTCGGCCTGCTGCGGGAGGCGGGCGCCATCGCCTTCACCGACGGGGCGCGGGCCATCGCCAATGCGCGCACCATGCGCCTCGCCCTGTCCTACGCGCGGGCCTTCGGCAGCTTCGTCATCCAGCACCCCGAGGAACCGTCGCTGGCCGGCACCGGCGCCGCGACCGAGGGGGAGCTCGCCACGCGCCTCGGCCTGCCCGGCATCCCGGCGGCGGCGGAGGCGATCATGGTCGCGCGGGACATCGCGCTGGCCCGGCTGACGCGCGGCCATGTCCACTTCGCCCATGTCAGCACCGCCGCGGCGCTCGACCTGATCCGCGCGGCAAAGGCCGAGGCGCTGGCCGTCACCTGCGACACGGCGCCCCCCTATTTCGACCTGAACGAGACGGCGATCGGCGATTTCCGCACCTACGCCAAGCTCTCCCCGCCGCTGCGGCGGGAGGAGGACCGGCAGGCGGTCCTCGCGGCGCTCACCGACGGCACCATCGACGCCATCGCCTCCGACCACCAGCCGCGCGACGCCGACGACAAGCGCCTGCCCTTCGCCCAGGCCGAGCCCGGGGGCGCCGGCCTCGCCACGCTGCTGCCGGTGACGCTCGCTCACGTGCATGCCGGGTCGCTGACGCTGCTCCAGGCGCTCGACCTGCTGTGCCACCGGCCGGCGAAGCTGCTGGGCCTGCCCGTCGGGCGGCTGGCGGCTGGCGCCCCGGCGGACCTCGTCCTCTTCGACCCCGAGCGTGCCTGGCAGGTCCGGGCCGGGCAGCTCCCCGGCCGCGCGCAGAACTCCCCCTGGGACGGGCGGCCGCTGGAGGGGCGCGTGATCGCGACCTTCAAGGCCGGCCGGCGGGTGTTCGGCTGATGGAGGGCGGGCTCGCCACCGGCGCCGCGGCCGTCCTCGGCTTCCTGCTGGGCTCGGTGCCCTTCGGCTTCCTGCTGACGCGGGCGGCCGGGCTCGGCGACATCCGCGCCATCGGCTCGGGCAGCACGGGGGCCACCAATGTGCTGCGGACCGGCCGCAAGGGCCTGGCCGCCGCCACGCTGCTGCTCGACGCCGCGAAGGGCGTGCTCGCTGTGGCGCTGGCCTCCTGGCTGTTCGGGCCCGCTGCCGCGGCGGTCGCGGCCGTCGCCGCCGTGGTCGGGCATTGCCACCCGCCCTGGCTCGCCGGGCGCGGCGGGAAGGGCGTGGCCACCGCGGCGGGGGCGCTGCTGGCCCTGTCCTGGCCAGCCTTCCTCATCGCCGCCGCCGTGTGGCTGGGTGCGGCGCTCGCCTCGCGCATCTCGTCCGTGGGGGCGCTGGCGGCGCTGGCCGCCGCGCCGGTCGCCGCCTTCGTCTTCGCGCCGGCCGCCGCCGGCATCGCCCTGCTGGCCATCGCCGCCTTCGTCGCCTGGCGCCACAAGGCCAACATCCAGCGCCTCCTGGCGGGGACGGAGCCGCGGATCGGCCAGGGAAAATAGGCCGATGGAGGCGGAGGATCTGGCCCGGCTCCGCCTCGCCCGCACGGACGGCATCGGCGCGCAGACCCATCGCCGCCTGCTCGCCCGCCATGGCGGGCCGGAGGCCGCGGTCGCCGCCCTCGGGGCGCGCGCCTTCCCCCGCGACGCCGCCCTGCGGGAGGCCGAGGCCGTCTCGCGCCTGGGCGGGCGTTTCCTGTTCCCGGGCCGCCCGGGCTTCCCGCCGCTGCTCGTCCTGCTGCCCGACCCGCCGCTGGCGCTGGCCATGCTCGGGGATCCGGCGGCCTTCGCCCCCCGCGCCGTCGCCATCGTCGGCGCGCGCAACGCCAGCGGCGGCGGGCGGCGCCTCGCCGAGACGCTGGCCGAGGAGCTGGCGCGGCAGGGTCTCGCCGTCGTGTCGGGCCTCGCGCGCGGCATCGACACCGCCGCGCATGAGGGCGCGCTGCGCGCCGGGCGCACCATCGCCGCCGTCGCCGGCGGGCTCGACCAGCCCTACCCGAAGGAGAACGCGGCCCTTCAGGCGCGGATCGCGGGGGAGGGGGGCGCGGTGCTGTCCGAGGCGCCGCTCGGCACCGCGCCGCTCGGGCGGCACTTCCCCCGGCGGAACCGAATCGTGGCCGGGCTCTCGCTCGGCGTCGTGGTGGTGGAGGCCGCGCCGCAATCGGGCACCCTCATCACCGCGCGCCTCGCGGTCGAGAACGGGCGGGAGCTCTTCGCCGTCCCCGGCTCCCCCCTCGATCCCCGCTGCCGGGGCTCGAACGACCTCATCCGGCAGGGCGCCCACCTGACCGAAACGGCCGAGGACGTGCTGCTGCACCTGCCCGAAGCCCCCTCCGACGCGCCCCTGTTCAAGCCCCTGCTGCGGGCCGGGGTGCTGCCCGAAACCCCGGCCGAGGAGCCCCCGGCACCTTCCGAAACGGGCGGCATGACCGAGCAAGTGCTTGAATTGATTGGGCGCGCACCCATTCCTGTTGACGAGTTGGGGCGGCGCTGCCAGCTATCCGCCCCCGCGCTCTCGGCGATCCTCCTGGAATTGGAGCTTGCCGGACGCATCGAAACCCTGCCCGGGAATCGGGTGGCGCTGGTTTGATCGCCCGGTTCCGGTCGCCCGCGTTTGCCAGGAAACAGCATCGGTATGTCCGACGTCGTCGTCGTCGAAAGCCCGGCCAAGGCCAAGACCATCGAGAAGTACCTCGGCGGCAAGTTCCGCGTGCTCGCCTCCTTCGGCCATGTGCGGGACCTGCCGCCCAAGGATGGGAGCGTGCGCCCGGACGAGGACTTCGCCATGGACTGGGAGGCGGATGACCGCGGCCAGCGCCAGGTGAAGGCCATCGCCTCCGCCCTGCGCGGCGCCAAGCGCCTCTACCTCGCGACCGACCCCGACCGCGAGGGCGAGGCGATCTCCTGGCACGTCAAGGACATGCTGGCCCGGCAAGGGGCGCTGAAGGGCGTCGAGGTCAACCGGATCACCTTCAACGAGATCACGAAGCGCGCCGTCCAGCACGCGATCGACCATCCGCGCGAGCTCGATACCCCGCTGATCGAGGCCTATCTGGCGCGCCGCGCCCTCGACTACCTGGTGGGCTTCAACCTCTCGCCGGTGCTGTGGCGGAAGCTGCCCGGCAGCAAGTCGGCGGGCCGGGTGCAATCCGTGGCACTCAGGCTGATCTGCGAGCGCGAGGCCGAGATCGAGGCCTTCAAGCCGCGCGAGTACTGGACGGTCGAGGCCGGCTTCACCACGCCCTCCGGCGCGCCCTTCACCGCGCGGCTGACGCATCTCGACGGCCGGAAGCTCGACCAGTTCGACCTGGGCGACGAGACGTCGGCCATGCGCGCCAAGCGCACGGTGGAGGCCGGTTCCTTCAGCGTCGGCTCGGTCGAGAAGAAGCGGGTCAAGCGGAACCCGCCCGCCCCCTTCCAGACCTCGACGCTGCAGCAGGAGGCCTCGCGCAAGCTCGGCTTCGGCGCGCAGCTGACGATGCGCACGGCGCAGCAGCTCTACGAAGGCGTCGAGATCGCGGGCGAGACCATCGGCCTCATCACCTATATGCGGACCGACGGTGTGCAGATGGCGCGGGAGGCGATCCAGGCCATCCGCGGCCATGTGCGCGACAGCTTCGGCCCGAACTACCTGCCGGCGGCGCCGCGCGAGTATTCCTCCCGCGCGAAGAACGCGCAGGAGGCGCATGAGGCGATCCGCCCGACCGACGTGAACCTCACGCCCGACGAGGCCGCGCCCTACCTCAGCGACCAGCAGCGCAAGCTCTACGAGCTCATCTGGAAGCGCGCCGTCGCGTCGCAGATGCAGTCGGCCGAGCTCGACCAGACCACGGTCGAGATCCTGGACCAGACCGCCAAGACGAAGCTGCGCGCGACCGGCAGCGTCATCGCCTTCGACGGCTTTCTCCGGCTCTACCGCGAGGATCAGGACGACGTCGTCGCCGGTGAGCAGGACGACGGCCGCATCCTGCCCCCCATGCGGGAGCGCGATCCGCTCCAGCGCGGCGAGGTGGTCGCCGAGCAGCACTTCACTCAGCCGCCGCCGCGCTATTCCGAGGCGTCGCTCGTGAAGAAGCTGGAGGAGCTGGGCATCGGCCGGCCCTCCACCTACGCCTCCATCCTGCAGACCCTGCAGGACCGGCAATATGTCCGCCTCGACCGCCGGCGCTTCATCCCGGAGGATCGCGGGCGGCTCGTCACCGCCTTCCTCGTCGCCTTCTTCGAGCGCTACGTGGACACGGGCTTCACCGCCGGCCTCGAGGAGCAGCTCGACGACATCTCGGGCGGCCGCGCCGAATGGCGGGAGGTCATGCGCCGGTTCTGGCGCGACTTCCGCGCGGCGCTGGACGGCACCAAGGACCTCAAGATCTCCGACGTCATCGACCGTCTCGACGAGGAGCTGGGGCCGCACTTCTTCCCGAAAGCCGATGACGGCAAGGACCCGCGCGCCTGCCCGTCCTGCACCGGCGGGCGCCTCGGGCTGCGGCTCGGGCGGACGGGGGCCTTCATCGGCTGCTCGAACTACCCCGAGTGCCGCTACACCCGCCCGCTCGCCGTGCCGGGCGCGGAAGGCGAGGGCGGCGCGAACGAGCTGGAAGGCGGGTTCCGCCTGCTCGGCACCGACCCCGCGACCGGCCAGCCGGTGACGCTGCGCCGCGGCCCCTACGGCCTCTACGTCCAGCTCGGCGAGGGCAGCACGGACGAGAAGGGCAAGCCGGTGAAGCCCCGCCGCGCCAGCCTGACCCGCGGCATGGACCCGGATTCCATGACGCTCGAGCGCGCGCTGGCTCTGCTCTCCATGCCGCGCGTCGTCGGCCTGCACCCGGAGACGGGGGAGGAGATCACCTCCAATCTCGGCCGGTTCGGGCCCTATCTGAAGATGGGCGCGCTGTCGAAATCCATGGACCGCGACGACGACCCGCTGACCATCGGACTCAACCGTGCCGTCGCGCTGCTGGCCGACGCGAAGCCGCGCGGCATGACCGTGGGCGAGCACCCGCAGGGTGGCACGGTGGAGGTGCGGCGCGGCCGGTTCGGGCCCTTCCTGCTGCACGGCTCGCGCGTGGCGAACCTGCCGCGCGGCACCGAGATGGAGGCCGTGACCCTGGAGGAGGCGGTGAAGCTGCTCGCCGAGAAGGGCAAGGAGCTGCCGCCCATGAAGGGCAAGGGCGGGAAGGCCAAGGGCCGCGCCGCCAAGGCGGCCACGCCCGCCGAGGCGCCCGCCAAGCCCGCCGCGCGCAAGACCCCCGCCAAGGCGGTGGCGAAGGCCCCCGCTGGGACAGCCGGGACGAAGAAAGCGCCCGCGGCGCGGAAGCCCGCGGCCAAGTCCGGTGTTGCAAAGGGAAAGGCCGTGGCGGCCAAGGCCCCGGCCGCCCGCAAGGCGAAGGAGAAGGCGTAGCGCATGGCCAGACGCGGGCCTCCGGCCAAGGGGCACAAGGCCCGCACCTCCAACGCCAAGCGCCGGGCCGACCCGGACGCGCCGCCGCGCGCCGCCGCCGCCGCG
>JAIEOO010000040.1 GCA_019750475.1 Acetobacteraceae bacterium
GCGCCGGCCGAGGCCCGGCGCGGCCTGGAGCAGCTGGTCGCCGACGCCGCGACGCCCCAGGGCGTGCGGGACCGGGCGACGCGCCTCCTCGCGGGGATCGGCGGATGATGAAGCGGGACATGACGCGCCGCGGGGCGCTGCTGGCCGGGGCCGGGCTGCTCGCCGGCTGCGAGACGGCACAGGATCTGGTGGACCGGGTCATCGGCACGCCCAAGGTGCCGCTGCCCGGCCAGCGCATCGCCATCCTCCAGGCCGAGCAACGGGTCGAGGTGGACCCGGCCGCGGCGGCGCGGCCGCTCACCCTGCCGGCGCCCAGCCTCAACACCGGCTGGACCGTCGCGGGCGGCAACGCCGGCCATGCCCCGGGCCATCTCTCGCTGCCGCGGCCCATCGGCGAGGTGTGGCGGACCTCGATCGGGTCGGGCACCAGCTATCGCCGCCGCATGACGGCGCCCCCCCTCGTCGTGGAGAACACGGTCTTCGCCGCCGACAGCTTCGGCTGGGTCTCGGCCCTCGACGCCGCGCGCGGCGGGCGCCGCTGGCAGACCGACACCCGCCCCCGGCAGGAGCGCGACGGCGCGCTCGGCGCGGCGCTCGCCTTCGCCGACGACACCCTCTACGTCGCGACCGGCCTCGCCGAGGTCATGGCGCTCGATCCGGCCAACGGCACGATCAAGTGGCGCGCCCCGCTGCCCGCCCCGGCCCGTGGCGGCCTCGCGGTCGCGGGCAACCGGCTGCTCATTCCCAACATCGAGAACAACCTCGTCTGCTGCTCGACCGAGGATGGCCGGCAGCTCTGGACCTTCAGCGGCCAGCCGATCATCGCCCTGCCGCTCGGCCTGCCCGCCCCGGCGGTCGAGGGCGACGTGGCCGTGGCCGGCTTCTCGTCGGGCGAACTGATCGCCCTCAACGTCCAGACCGGCCGCCCCCTCTGGACCGAGAGCCTCGGCGCGACGCGCGGCGGCGGCCTGGCGCTGTCGGAACTCGGCGCCATCCAGGCGCTGCCCGTGATCGACCGCGGCCGCGTCTTCGCCGTCGGCCTCGCCGGCACCACCACCTCGCTCGACCTGCGCTCCGGCCGGCGCGTGTGGGAGCGCGAGGTGGGCGGACAGGTCACGCCGGCCTCCGCCGGAGACTGGGTGTTCCTGCTCTCCCGCGACAACGAGCTGATGGCGGCCGGCCGCGACGACGGGCGCATCCGCTGGGTGACGCGCCTGCCGCAATTCGCGGACGAGGCGCGCCGGCGGAACCCGATCCAGTGGGGGCCTCCGGCCCTCGCCGGCGGGCGGCTGCTCATCGCCGGCAGCCACGCGCAGCTCTTCGAGGTGGATGCGGGCCAGGGCGAGATCATCGCGCGGCTCCGCCTGCCCGACGGCTGCACGCTGCAACCGGCCATCGCCAGCAACAGCGCCTATCTGCTCACCGACGGCGGTTCGGTCGTCGCGCTGCGCGGCGTCGGCTGAGGCTGGCCCGGCGGCCCCGCCGGGAGGAAGGTCATGAGCGCGCTGCCCACCATCGTCATCCTCGGCCGGCCGAATGTCGGGAAATCGTCCCTCTTCAACCGGCTGGCCGGCCGGCGGCTGGCCATCGTGGACGACACGCCGGGCGTCACCCGCGACCGCAAGGAAGCGCTGACGACGCTGGCCGGCCGCGAGATCCGGCTGATCGACACGGCGGGCCTCGAGGAAGCGGCGCCCGAGACGCTGGCCGGCCGCATGACGGCTTCGAGCGAGGCGGCGCTGGAACAGGCCGACGTCGCGGTCTTCGTCGTGGACGCGCGGGGCGGGCTGACCCCGGCCGACCGCGCCTTCGCGCGCTGGCTGCGGCGCGCGCGGCGGCCCGTCATCCTCGTCGCCAACAAGGCCGAAGGGCGGGGCGGGGCGGCGGCGGCCATGGAGGCCTACGAACTCGGCCTCGGGGATCCCATCGCCGTCTCGGCCGAGCACGGGGAGGGCCTCTCCGACCTCATCGGCGAGATCGCCTCCCACCTGCCGGAGGAGCCCGGGGACGAGGAGGGGGAGGGCGCCGACAAGCCGCTGCGCCTCGCCATCCTCGGCCGGCCGAACGCGGGCAAGTCCACCCTGCTGAACACGCTGCTGGGCGAGAGCCGGATGATCACCGGGCCCGAGCCCGGCCTGACCCGCGACGCCGTGGCCGTCGAGTGGCGGGACGCGGTCGGGCCCGTGCGCCTCGTGGACACGGCGGGGCTGCGCAAGCGCGCGCGGATCGAGCAGCGCCTCGAACAGCTCAGCGTCGCCTCCTCCATCGCGGCGCTGCGCGAGGCGGAGGTGGTCGTCCTCGTGCTCGACGCCCTGCTGGGCCTGGAGGAGCAGGACATCCGCATCGCGCGCCTGGCCGAGCGCGAAGGCCGGGCCGTCGTCATCGCGCTCAACAAGTGGGACGCGGTCGAGGATCGCGCGGCCGCGCGGCAGCGCGTCTCCGACGCGCTGGAGACCTCGCTGAACCAGCTCAAGGGCATCGCGGTCGTGCCGCTCTCGGCCGAGACCGGGCGCGGCGTCGAGAAGCTGATGCCGGCCGTGCGCGAGACGCTGGAGCGCTGGAACCGCCGCGTGCCGACGGGCGCGCTGAACCGCTGGTTCGAGGGCGCCCTGTCGCGCCACCAGCCGCCGCTGGTGGACGGGCGGCGCCTCAAGCTGCGCTACGCTACCATGCCCAAGGCGCGGCCGCCCACCGTCGTGATCTTCGGCACGCGGGCGGAGCTGCTGCCGCAGGAATACCAGCGCTACCTGCTGAACTCCTTCCGCGAGGCCTTCGACATGCCGGGCGTGCCCATCCGCCTGCAGCTGCGCGGGACGGAGAATCCTTACGCCGACGCGGAGTGACGCCGCCCGGCGTCCCGCCTTCCCCGGACGGATGGCCGCGCCCGACCTCTCCCGCGTCGTCGCCGCGCAGGAGCCGGTGATCGCCCAGCTCCTCGCGGAGCTGCGCGAGGGCCGCAGGCGCACCCATCGGATGCGGTTCGTCTTCCCCCAGCTCCGCGCCCTGGGCCGCAGCGCGACGGCGCTGCATGACGGCCTCGCCGACCTCGCGCAGGCCCGGGCCTGCGCGCCCGCCCGCGCGCGCTCCTCGGCGTGGAGGGGCGCGGCGTGCACGCGATCTCCGGCAGCCCCGACGACCTCACCTTCCACTCTGGCGTGAGCCTCTTCGCCGCCCCCGACCGGGCTGCTCTCCGGGTCGGGCGCCTGATCCCGGGCCGGGGCGCGGGGGTGCCATTCCCTTCGCCCGCGCGCGGCGCGAGACTGCGCGCCGCAACGACACGGGGAGGGCGGGGGATGGCCGGCGCGGAGGAGCTCAGGCGCAAGATCAAGGTCTGCATGTTCGACCAGTACGGAACGGTCGTGGACATGCAGACCGGCCTCTGGGAGGTCGCGGTGGACTTCCTCAAGGCCAAGGGCTGGAAGGGCAACCCCTACGAGTTCGTGACCTGGTGGCGCCGCACCCATTTCGAGAACTCGATGATCGACGC
The DNA here is from genome assembly GCA_019750475.1 of Acetobacteraceae bacterium. Taxonomy (GTDB): domain Bacteria; phylum Pseudomonadota; class Alphaproteobacteria; order Acetobacterales; family Acetobacteraceae; genus Roseococcus. Next base: position 3,488 of record JAIEOO010000040.1, read on the forward strand.
GCTGCTGCACCGCGCGCACATGCCCTACCGGGAGATCGGGCATCTCTCCGTCCGGCAGGTGATGGAGCGCGCGCGCATCCCCCACACCGAGGAGGAGGTGCGCTGGCTGGTCGCGCAGATCCCCCGGCTGAAATGCTTCCCCGAGGTGCCGGAGGCGCTGGCGCGGCTGCGGGCGCGGTACCGCATCGTCGTGCTCTCCAACGGCGACCCGGACATGCTGGAGGAGGCGAAGCAGCACCACGGCGTGCCCTTCGACGACGTGATCAGCGTGGCCGAGGCGAACGCCTTCAAGCCGCACCGCGCCACCTACGAGATGGCGGCCAGGCGCTGCGGCGTGGCGCCGGACGAGGTGCTGTTCGTCGCCAACCACGAATTCGATTGCGTGGGCGCCAAGGCGGCCGGGATGCACGCGGCCTTCATCGACCGCCGCGGCCGCCCCTTCGCGAAGTGGCCCCACCAGCCCGACCTGCTGCTGCCCAGCATGACGGCGCTGGCCGACGCGATGGCGTGAGCGAGGCGCGGGAGCGCCTGCCGGAACATCGGGTCCGGGCGGCGCCGCGGCCACGCGGCACCCGCGGGACGGCGAAGCGGTCTGGCGGGGGACTCTACAGCCGCGCGGGATCGAGCGTCACGGTATGGTCCAGCGGGCCGTGCCCGGCGCCGTAGCCCGGCGCCGAGAGCATCGCCGCGCGGACGTAGCGCCGCGCGCGCGCCACGGCCGCCTCCAGCGCCATGCCCTGCGCCAGCCCGGCGGCGATGCTGCTCGCCAGGGTGCAGCCGGTGCCGTGGGTGTGGCGGGTCGCGACGCGCGCATCCTCCCAGCGCGTGGTGCCATCGGGCGTGGCGAGGAGGTCCACCAGGCGCTCGCCGTCGAGATGGCCGCCCTTGAGCAGCACGGCCGGCACGCCGAGCGTCAGCATGACCTCGGCCGCGCGGTGCATGTCGTCCTCGGTGCGGATCGTCATGCCGGACAGCACCTCGGCCTCGGGCAGGTTGGGTGTCAGCACGGTGCAGAAGGGCAGCAGCACGCGCTTCAGCGTCTCGGTCGCCGAGGGATCGAGCAGCCGGTGACCGCCCTTCGCCACCATCACCGGATCGGCGACGAGCGGCACGTCGCGCGGCAGTTCGGCGCAGACGGCCTCGATCGTCGCGCTGTCGGCCAGCATCCCGGTCTTGATCGCGTCCGCCCCCAGGTCGTCGAGCACGACGCGCATTTGGCGGCGGATGAACCAGGGCTCGACGCCGACGACGCCGTGCACCCCCACCGTGTTCTGGGCGGTGAGCGCGGTGATCGCGGTCATGGCGAAGCCGCCCATGGCGGTGACGGCCTTGATGTCGGCCTGGATTCCCGCGCCGCCCCCCGAATCGGATCCCGCGCAGATCAGGACGCGACCCTTCATGCGGCGCCGACCTTGAGGCGGATCGCACCGCAGAGGCGATCGAGCACGGCGTTGAGCCGCGCCTCGTCCTCCGCTTCGGCCATCACGCGGATCACCGGCTCGGTGCCCGAGGCGCGGATCAGGATGCGTCCCTTGTCGCCGAGCGCCTGCTCCTCGTCGGCGATCAGGCGTTGCACCTCGGGGTCCCTGAGGGGCGACGCGCCGGCGAAGCGGATGTTGACCAGCTTCTGCGGCAGCGGCTCGAACCGGCGCAGCGCCTCGGAGGCGGGCTTGCCCTCCGCCGCCAGCACCGCGAGCACCTGCAGCGCCGCGACGAGGCCGTCGCCCGTCGTGCCGAAATCGCTCATGATGACGTGCCCCGACTGCTCGCCGCCGAGGTTGCAGCCGGTCTCGCGCATTCGCTCGCCCACGTAGCGGTCGCCGACCGCCGTGCGCTGCAGGTTCATCCCGCGCGCCTTGAGGAAGCGTTCGAGGCCCATGTTGGACATGACGGTCGCGACCACGCAGTCGCTCTTCATCCGGCCGTCGCGCTGCCAGGAATCGGCGATCAGCGCCAGGATCTGGTCGCCGTCCACCACCTGCCCGCGCTCGTCCACGAGGACGACGCGGTCGGCATCGCCGTCGAGCGCGATGCCGAGATCGGCCCGGCGCTCCTGCACCACCTCGCCGAGGCGGCCCGGCGCGGTGCTGCCGCAGCCCTTGTTGATGTTGAAGCCGTCGGGCGCGACGCCGATGGGCACGACCTCCGCCCCCAGCTCCCACAGGACGGTGGGCGCCACCTTGTATGCGGCGCCGTTGGCGCAATCGACGACGATGCGCAGCCCCTCGAGGGTCAGCCCGCGCGGGAAGCTCGCCTTCGCGGCCTCGATGTAGCGGCCCGGTGCGTCGTCGAGGCGCGAGGCCCGGCCGAGCCGCGCGGAGCCCACGAGGGAGGAGGCGAGGTCGCCCGCCATCAGCTCCTCGATCTCGGCCTCCTGCGAGTCCGACAGCTTCAGGCCATCCGGCCCGAACAGCTTGATGCCGTTGTCCTCGTACGGGTTGTGCGAGGCCGAGACCATCACGCCCAGATCGGCCCGGAGCGAGCGCGTCAGCAGCGCGATGGCCGGGGTCGGCAGCGGGCCCACCAGCACCACGTCCATCCCGGCGGAGACGAAGCCCGCCGTCAGCGCGGGTTCGAGCATGTAGCCCGAGAGCCGCGTGTCCTTGCCGATGACGACGCGGTGGCGATGGGTGCCGCGGTTGAAGAACCGGCCCGCCGCCTGGCCGAGGCGCAAGGCGGTGGCGGCGTCCATCGGCGCCTTGTTGGCGGTGCCGCGGATGCCGTCCGTGCCGAAGAGCTTGCGGCGGGGCAGGCCGGGAAGGCTGTCGGGACTCATGGGCGGGGCGCCTCTCGTCGCATGGGGCAGGAGTTACAGGGAGCGGTCGCGCCGGTCCACGGGCCGGCGACGGGCCAACGGGCGCTTGCAGCGCGGGCCGCTCCGTCGGACGGTCGCCACATGACCCCCCGTGACCGTGCCCAACGCTTCTGCCAACGCTTCGGCTGCACCGTGCCGATCCTCCAGGCTCCCATGGCCGGCTCCTCCCCCCCGGCGCTTGCGGCGGCCGTGGCCGATGCCGGTGGCCTCGGCGCCTGCGGCGCGCTGCAACTGGGGCGGGATGGCATCCTGGCCTGGGCGCGCGATGTGCGGACCCGCACCAACGGCGCCTTCCAGCTGAACCTCTGGGTGCCCGACGACCCGCCCGCGCGCGACCCCGCGGCCGAAGCCCGGGTGCGCGCCGCCCTCGGCGCCCTCGGCCCCGCCGTGCCCGATGCCGGGAAGGGGCCCTGGCTCCAGGATTTCGAGGCGCAGTGCGAGGCCCTGCTCGAGGCGGGGCCCGCCATCGTGTCCACCATCATGGGCCTGTTCCCGGCGGCCTTCGTGGCCCGGCTGCGGGAGCGCGGCATCAGCTGGATCGCCAACGCGACCACCCTCGACGAGGCGCTGGCCGCCGAGGCCGCGGGGGCCGACGCGGTCATCGCTCAGGGCGCCGAGGCCGGCGGCCATCGCGGCAGCTTCGCGCCCGAGGGCGCGGAGCGCGGCAGCATCGGCCTCTTCGCCCTGATCCCCCGCTTCGCCGATGCCCTCCAGGTGCCGGTGATCGCGGCGGGCGGGGTGATGGACGGGCGCGGCATCGCGGCCGCGCTGACGCTCGGCGCGAGCGCGGTGCAGATGGGCACCGCCTTCCTCCGCTGCCCCGAGGCCGCGATCCATCCCGCCTGGGCGGAGCGCCTCGCCGCCGGCACGCCGGAAGAGACGGTGCTGACCCGCGGCTTCTCCGGCCGGCTCGCGCGCGGCCTGCGCAACGAGGTGACGCAGCTCTTCGCCCGCGAGGCGCCCGCCCCCTATCCCTTGCAGCGCGTCTTCACCGGGCCGCTGCGCGAGGCGGCGGCGAGATCGGGCAATGCCGAGCACATGCAGCTCTGGGCCGGGCAGGGCGTCGCCCTCTCCCGCGCCGAGCCGGCGGGCGACCTGGTCCGGCGCGTCTGGGCCGAGGCGGAGGCGCTGCTGGCCTGAGGCGGCGCGGGTTGCCGCAACCCGCCTGCCCGTCCTTCGCGCATGATCGGGGGGCCGCGCTCGTGTAGCGTGGCCGCCCATGGCCCTCCCCAAAGCCCTCGAACCCCTGCGCCATCCGGCCTTCCGGCTGCTGTGGCTCGCCAATCTCGCGGGCAATACGGGGCTGTTCGTGCAGAACACCGCGGCGGGGTGGCTGATGACCTCGCTCGATCCCTCGCCCTTCATGGTCAGCCTCGTCCAGGCCTCCTCCATGCTGCCGGTGTTCCTGCTGGCCCTGCCGGCCGGGGCGCTGGCGGATCTGATGGACCGGCGCGTCTTCCTCATCGTCGCGCAGCTCTGGATGGCGGGGACGGGGCTGCTGCTGTGCCTGTTGCAGGCGACCGGCGCCCTCGGCCCCTGGGGCCTCGTCGCCTTCACCTTCGCCCTCGGCGCCGGCCTCGCCATGAGCTTCCCGGCCTGGGCGGCGACCACGCCCGAGCTGGTCCCGCGCGAGGATCTGGTGCCCGCCATCGCGCTCAACGGCATCGGCTTCAACCTGACGCGCGCCGTGGGCCCGGCGATCGGCGGCCTTGTCATCGCCTGGGCCGGCATCGCCGCCGCCTTCGCGCTGAACGCCGCCTGCCTGCTGGTGATGGTGGCCGCGCTCGTCATCTGGCGGCGCGAGCACCACGCGAGCCGGATGCCGCGGGAGCATTTCCTCTCCGCGATCCGGTCGGGCATGCGCTTCGTCTCGGCGAGCCCCGCCATGCTGTCGGCCATCTTGCGGGCGGTCGTGTTCTTCCTCTGCTCCTCCGCCGTATGGGGGCTGTTGCCGCTCGTCGTGCGGGAGGAGCTGCATCTCGGGCCCGAGGCCTTCGGCATCCTGCTGGGCTGCATGGGGGCGGGCGCCGTCGCCGCGGGCTTCCTGCTGCCTCACGCGCGCGGGCGGACGGACCGGTCGGGCACCGTCTTCTGGGCCTCGCTGCTCGGCGCCGCGGCGATGGCAATCCTCGGCCTCGTGCCGCACTGGTCGGCGGCGGGCCTCGCCATGCTGCTCTACGGCGTCTCTTGGATCGCGGCCGCGAGCACCTTGCAGGCGGCGGCGCAGATGGCGGCACCCGCCTGGGTCCGGGCGCGGGCGATCGGCATCTACCAGATGAGCTTCTTCGGGGCGATGGCGGGCGGCGCGGCGCTCGCCGGCTGGCTCGGCACGCGCTTCGGCGTGCCGGGCGCGCTGGCGCTGTTCGCCGCCGCGGCCGCCATCG
>JAIEOO010000365.1 GCA_019750475.1 Acetobacteraceae bacterium
CGCCCTGCTGCTGGTCCCGGCGGCGGCGCTCGCGCAGCAGCGCCCCGGCGCGGCCCCGCCGCCGCCGGCCGCCCTCGGCACCAACCCGCTCCTGCCCCCGACGGCGCCCGGTGCCACGGTGGGCGGCGCCCCCGGCGCGCTGCCGCCGGTGATCGGCACCACGCCGATCCTCACCACCCAGCAGACCGGCGCCGGCGGCACCCCGGCCACGCGCCGCGAGACCCGCACGCTGCGCCAGCTGGGCCTGCGCGGCCCGATGCAGCTCCGCGGCGTGTCCGACCTCCAGGGCCTGCTCTTCGGCGTCCGCGGCGACGAGGTCGTCACCGCCGCGCGCCTGACGCTGCAGGGCGCCACCTCGCCGGCGCTGATCCCCGAACTGTCGCAGATCGCCATCACGCTGAACGAGCAGTTCGTCGGCACGATCCAGCCGGACCGCCAGCGGCCGGCCTTCGGTCCGCTCGAATTCCCGATCAACCCGGTGTTCTTCGCCGACGCCAACCGCCTGAACTTCCGCTTCAGCGGGCGCTACGCGGTGGAGTGCAACGACCCGCTCTCCGGCCTGCTCTGGTCGACGATCAGCGACAACTCGACGCTCGCCCTGACGCTCGAGCGCCTGCCGATCACGCGCGACCTCGCGCGCCTCCCCGAGCCCTTCTTCGACCCGCGCCTCCTCCGCGAGCCGCTGGTGCTGCCCTTCGTCGTGCCGGACAACCCCGGCAACGACGCCGTGCGCGCCGCGCTGATCGCCTCCTCCTGGTTCGCCATCCAGGCGGACTACCGCGGCGCCTCCTTCCCGGTGTCGAACTCCGTGCCGCCGCGCGGCAACGCGGTGGTGGTGGCGACCGGCGTGGACTCCATCCCGGGCCTCGCCCTGCCGCGCCTCGACGGGCCGACCCTCGCGGTCGTCCAGAACCCGTCGGACCCGCTCGGGCTGCTCCTCGTCATCGGCGGCCGCTCCGCCGCCGAGGCCGCGACCGCCGCCATCGCCCTCGGCGTCGGCCGCGAGGCGCTGTCGGGCGAACTGGCCGTCGTCCAGGCGCAGCAGGTGCCGCCGCGCCAGCCCTACGACGCGCCGCGCTGGGTGCGCACCGACCGCGCGGTCCGCTTCGGCGAGATGGTGGACCCGTCGGAGCTCCAGGCCTTCGGCTACGTGCCTGGCCCCATCGCCATCCCGTTCCGCACCGCGCCCGACCTCTACACCTGGCGCAACCGGCCGCTGCAGGCGGACATCCGCTTCCGCGCGCCGCCGGGGCCCATCATGGACGTGATGGTCTCGCGCCTCGACCTCGCGATCAACGACGTCTACCTGCGCTCCCTCCCGCTGCGCGAGTCGGAGCCCGCCTGGCCCTTCAACTGGATCCGCCAGCAGGTCGGCGCCGCCGAGCGCGGCCAGGCCGTGGTCGGCCTGCCGCCCTACATGCTGTTCGGCCAGAACGAGCTGCAGCTCCGCTTCGACATGCGGCCGCTGCACCGCGGCGACTGCGTGGCGGTGCCGGGCGACGTGCGGGCCTCCGTCGATCCCGACAGCACGATCGACCTGAGCACGGCGCACCGCATCGCGACGCTGCCCAACCTCGCGCATTTCGTCAGCTCGGGCTTCCCCTTCACGCGGCTGGCCGACCTGTCGCAGACGGCGATCGTGATCCCCGACCGCCCGAACAACGACGAGCTGCAGTCGCTGTTCAACCTCATGGGCCGCACGGCCGCCATCGTCGGCTATCCGCCCGTGGGCGCGGCGGTCGCGCGGCCGGGCGGGCTGGACCAGGTCCAGGACCGCGACCTCATCGTCCTGGGCGTGCTGGGCCGGCAGCCGGCGCTGAACACGCTGATGCGCAACGGGCCCGTCTCGCTGGAGGGGGATCGCCTGACCGTCGCGCTGACCGACGGGCTCGGCGACTTCCGGCACATCTTCGGCGGCAGCGAGCGCCGCGAGGAGCGCGAGCGCGTCGCCGCGCAGCTCGCCGCCCCCGGCGACGCGCTCGGCGCGCTGATCGGCTTCGAATCGCCGCTGCGCTCCGGCCGGTCCGTCGTGGTGCTCACCGGCACCTCGAGCGCCGGCATGGAGGCGATGGTCCAGGCGCTGCGCGATCCCGAGCAGGTGCCCCGGGTCCAGGGTGACGTCGCCTTGCTGTCCGGCGGGCGGGTCGCGGCGTATCGCCTCGGCTCCACCTACACCGTGGGCGTGCTGCCGCCCTGGATGTGGCCGCAATGGTATCTCGGCGAGAACCCGTGGATCCTGCTCGCCATGGCGGCGGTCGCCCTGGTGCTCGTCGTGGCGCCCGCCTACTGGATCCTGCGCAAGCGCGCCGCCCTGCGCCTCCGGGCGAGGACCGCATGACCCACCGGCAGCGGCTGTTGGTGGCCGTCTTCGGGACGGCCCTCTCGCTCCCTGCGCACGCGCAGGACGCCCGGGGCGTCCAGGCCCTGCTGGACCAGGCGAATTACTGGCGCCTGCAGAACCGGCCCGAGCTGGTGGTCCGCACGCTGGAGCGCGTGCTGGCCGCCGACCCGCGCAACGTCGAGGCGCTGGCGCAGAGCGCCCAGGCCCAGGCCCAGCTCGGCAACCGCGCGGCCGCCGAAGCCCTGCTCGGCCGCCTGCGGCAGGTCGCCCCGCAGGACCCGCGCCTCGGCGAAGCGGACGTGACCGTCCGCGCCGCCACCGTGGACCAGGGCGCCCTCCAGGAGGCGCGGCGGCTCGCCCAGGCCGGCCGCGCCCCCGACGCCGTCCAGCGCTACCGCGACCTGTTCCGCGGCCAGCCCGTGCCGGACATCTACGCGGTCGAGTTCTACCAGACCCTGGCCGGCACCGATGCCGGCTACGAGGAAGCGCGCAACGGCCTCCAGGCCTTCGCCGCGCGCAACCCCGCCGACACGCGCGGTCAGCTGGCGCTCGCGCAGGTGCTGACCTTCCGGGACGCGACCCGCGCCGACGGCATCCGTCGCCTGCGGCAGCTCGCCGACAACCCGGAAGCGTCGAACACCGCCATCGCCGCCTGGCGCCAAGCGCTGCTCTGGCAGGGGGCCTCGCGCCAGAACGTGCCCGAGCTGGAGGCCTTCCTCCAGCGCTTCCCGAACGACACGGCCGTCGCGCAGCGGCTCGAGGAATCGCGCAACCCGCCCGCCGGCGCCGGCGACGAAGGCGGCCTCGCCCGCATCCGCGGCTTCGAGGCGCTGAACCGCGGCAACCTGCGCGAGGCCGAGCGCGAGTTCCAGTCCGCCCTGGCGCTCAACGCCAATGACGCCGACGCGCTCGGCGGGGTCGGCCTGGTGCGGCTGCGCGCCGGCCGCTTCGGCGAGGCGCGCCAGTTGATCGAGCGCGCCATCGCGATCGACCCGGAAGCCCGCGGCCGCTACGGCCGGGCGCTCGACGGCGCGGCCGGCAGCGCCGAGCTCGCCTCCGCCCGCTCCGCGCTCCAGCGCGGCGATCTCGCCACCGCCGAGAGCAACCTCCGCCGCGCGATCCAGCGCGAATCGACCGACCGCGCCGACGCCGAGGCCCTGCTGGGCGACATCGCCCTCCGCCGCGGCGATTTGCAGGGCGCCGAGCAGCGCTACCGCGCCGCGCTCGCCCGCCGGCCCAATCTCGGCCAGGCGGCGTCCGGCCTCTACGAGGTGCTGCAGCAGCAGGGCCGCTTCGCCGAAGCCGAGGACATCCAGCGCCGCCTGGGCGTGGGCGGCGGGGACGTCGCGAACACGCGCTCCAACGCGCTGCGCGCCGAAGCCCAGCGCGTCTCCGACCCTGGCCAGCAGGCGCAGCTGCTCGCCGAAGCCGTGCGGGTGGACCCGAACAATCCCTGGGCGCGCCTCGATCTCGCGCGGCTGCTCGCCTCCGTCGGCCGCAACGGCGAGGCGCGGCAGATCGTCGAGGGCCCGGCGCTCCAGACCGGCTCGCCCGAGGCGCTGTTCGCCGCGGCGCTCTTCGCCGAGAGCGACAACCGCCCGAACGACGCGACCGCGCTGATCTCCCGCGTGCCGGACCGGGTGCGCACGCCGGACATGCAGCGCCTGCTCCAGCGCACCCGCGTCCTGGCCGAGGCCGACGGCGCGCTCGCTCTCTATCAGGCCGGCCGCCGCGCCGAAGCGCGTCAGCAGCTCCTCGCCCTCGCCGCCCGCCGCGACCCCACCGGCGCGAGCGCCACGGCCGCGCTGCGGACCCTGGGCCTGGCCAATGACCGCCAGGGCGCGGTCGAGGCCGGGCGCCTCTTCCTGGCGAACAACCCCAACGCCCCCGGTAGCGTGCGCGTGCAGGTGGCGGGCGCGCTGCTCGGCGCCGGCGCCGTCGAGGAGGCGAACCTCCTCGCCCGCACGCTCGAGACCGCGCCCGGCCTCACCGCCGAGGACCGCCGCCAGGCCCAGTCCATCCAGACCGGCCTCGCCATCCGCCAGGCCGACCGCCTGAACGAGCGCGGCGACCAGGCGGCGGCCTTCGACGTGCTGGCCCCGGCTCTCCAGCGCGACCCGTCCAGCGTGCCGGCCAACCTCGCCCTCGCGCGGCTCTACCAGGGCGCCGGTCAGCCGCGGCAGGCCCAGGCCATCACCGAAGGCGTCCTCCAGCAGGATCCGACCAGCGTCGAGGCGCGCTTCGGCGCGGTCGAGGCCGCGATCGCCGCGCGCGACTTCAACCGCGCCGAGGCCCTGCTGGTCGAGGCCCGCGCCTTCAACCCGAACGACCCCCGCGTCTCGCTGCTCGAGGCGCGGATCGCGCGGGCCAATGGCAACTCCTCCCGCGCGCTGCGGGCGCTGGAGATGGCGGCCGAGCAGCGCCGCGCCCAGGGCTTCGTGGACAGCACGCCCACGGCGGACGGCACGATCTCGACCTTCGACAACCCGTTCCGGCGCCTCTCCCGTGCCGGCGCCATCGGCGGGGCGTCGGCCTTCCAGAGCGACCCGCTCTCGGGCGAAATCGCGCGCGAGCTGACCGCGGTGCGCGAGGAAACGGCGGCCCGCATCCAGGGCGGCCTCGGCTTCCGCACGCGCTCCGGCACCAACGGCCTCGACCGCCTCGAGGAATATTCGGCGCCGATCGACGTGTCCTTCAGCCCGCCCCGCCTCGGCGGCCGGGTGACGCTCTCCGTGACGCCGACCTCCATCAGCTCCGGCCAGATCGACACGACGAACACCGCGCTGCTGCGCAGCTTCGGCACCAACGCCCTGGCGTCGGAGCTGCAGCAGCAGGCCTTCCAGCAGCAGCAGATCACCCAGACGGTGCGCGACCGCTACCGCCTGCGCGACACCACGGCAGAGGGCGTGGGCCTCGGCCTCGCTTATTCGCGCGGCGCCTTCTCGGTCGATATCGGCACCTCGCCCATCGGCTTCCGCCGCCAGAACATCCTGGGCGGCATCGAGATCGCGCCCTCGATCACGCAGAACACCCGCGTCCGCCTGATCGCCGAGCAGCGCTCCGTCACGGACAGCCTGCTATCCTGGTCGGGCGTGCGGGACCCGAGCTCGGGCCGCACCTGGGGCGGCGTGGTCCGGACCGGCGGGCGCGTGCAACTCGAATACGTGACCGGGCCGGTCGCGGTTTACATGCTGGGCGGCTACTCGACCTTCACGGGGACCGAAGTCCAGCGCAACAACCGCTTCGAGGCGGGTGCTGGGGCGCAATACGCGCTGTGGCGCCTGCCGAACGAGGAGCTGACGGTCGGCGTGGACCTCGTCTACTTCGGCTACGACAACAACCAGCGCCTCTTCACCTTCGGCAATGGCGGCTATTTCAGCCCGCAGAGCTACTTCTCCGTCGGCATCCCGGTCGACTGGCGGATGCGGTCGGGCAACTTCGCCTGGCGCCTGGGCGGCACGCTCGGCTTCCAGAGCTTCCGCGAGGACGCGCAGCCCTTCTTCCCGCGCAACCCGGACCTGCAGGCGCAGCTCGAAACGCAGCTCCAGGGCAACAACGTCGGCGTGCGCACGGTCCAGCCGGGCCAGACGCAATCCGGCGTGATCGGCGGCGTCCGCGCGGATCTGGAGTATTCGGTCACGCCCAACTTCCGCATCGGCGGGCTGCTGCGTTACGAGCGCACCGGCAACTGGGAAGAGGCGCGCGGTCTCGTCTTCGCCCGCTACCGCTTCGACCGCTGAGAGACCGCGGATGGAACAGCCCCTCGCCGATCCGCGCACCGTCGCCTATCTCGCGCGCCGCGGCGTCGCGCAGCAATGGCGCGGCTTCCTGCGCGCGCTGCTCGAGACGCTCGACACCCACCTCGACGCCGCGAGCCGCGACAGCCTGCTGCGCGCGGTGGGCGCCCGCATGGCCGCCTTCGCGCCGCTGCCCGCCTGCGCCAGCCTCTCCGAGCTGGAGGCCCGCATCAACGACGCGCTCGCGGCGGCCGATTGGGGCTATGCGAGCCTGTCGCTCGACGTGAACGGCAAGGCGCTGGTCGTCAGCCACGCCGCCGCGCCCGCCGTCGGCACCCAGCAGGACCCGACGGGCGGCTGGATCGCGGCGGTGCTGGAAGGCCTCTACGGCGCCTGGTTCGCGACCCAGCCGGGGGCGGAGGCCAGCGTGCCCGTCACCCGCGCCGGCAACGCGCCCGGCAGCGTCGTGCTGCGCTACGCCCGGGGGTGAACGGCCCGGGCGCGCCGTGAGCGCGCGCGAGCCTCCGCCGCGCGACCTGGCGGCCACGCCGCCCTTCGACCAGCCAGCGGGCGTCGAGGCGCTGGCGGTCCGGCGGCGGCGCTACAGCCCCTTCCCCCAGGCCAGGAAGAACAGGAACCCCGCCAGGCCGGAGGCGACGTGCAGCGGCAAGAGAGCCCTTGCGACGCCGCCGCGCCGTGCCAGCCGCGGCCCGAGCCAGCCGGCCGCCACGGCGAAGCCCAGCAGCGCGACGGGCACGGCCCCGGGCGGGCCCGGAACGCCGTCGGGCGCCGTGGCCACCAGCCAGCCGACGAGGCCGGCGCTGGTCAGCGCCAGCAGCAGATGCGCGTTGGTCAGCCATTTCCGGCGCTGCCGCTGGAGGTAGAGCACGCCCGCGGCGCCGCCGGCGAAGATGGTGGCGACGAGCACGGCGATGGCGGGCGCGGTCACGGCGTTTCCCCCTCGTGGTGCCGTCCATCTGGCCGCGACGCGGCCCGGTTCAAGCCGGCCGCTTCAGGCCGCGCCGGCGACAGGCCTTCGACCACACAGGCCGCAACCCCGGCCTCGATCTGCTCGGGCTCGCCGCGCGCGGCGAAGACCACGACCGGGGGCGGCTCGTCCCGGTTCGAGCCCGCGTGGCTTCCAGCGCGTCGCGGCCCGGATCACCTCGGCCGCGGCCTCGCGGACGAGGCGCGTCAGGTCCGCCGCGTCGGGCGCGACGGCCACCGCCGCGCGCTCCGCGCCGCGCCGCGCTCAGAGTCGGGGGGCGAGGCCGCTCGTGCCCGTCGCGGCCTCGAGCTGGGCGAGGGCGGTGAGATAGGCCGCCCGGGCCGCGTTCGCCGCCACGCGCGTGGCGTTCAGGGTGCGCAGGGCGTCGAGCACGTCGAGCAGGGTGCGTCCCCCGGCGAGGTAGGCGGCCTGGGTGCTCTGATAGGCCTGCTCGGCGCGTTGCAGCGCGCCCCCGGTGTAGAGGCGGAGCAGCGTGCGCGCCTGCTCGACCTGTGCCCAGGCGGTCGCGAAATCGGCCCGGGCCTGAAGCAGGGCGGCGCGGGCCTGCGCCTCGGCCTGGCCCTGCTGGCCGCGCGCGACGCCGATGTTCCCCTCGACGATCTGCCGGGTGAACAGCGGCACCGAGAGGTTGAGGGAGAACTGGTTCACCCCGGTCACCTGCGGACCCGAGGCGGTCGGCAGATCCTGGCTGAGGCGGGACCGCGCCCAGCCGCCATTCACCGTCACGTCGCGCCAGCGCGCCGCTTCCTGGAGGTTGACGTTCGCCCCGGCCGCCTGGGCCGTGCGGATGGCGGCGACCACGTCGGGGCGGTTCGCCACCGCCTCCGCCAGCTCGTCCCGGGCGATGCCGGGTTCGGCCGGCGCGTCGAAGCGGCCGCGCACGTCGAAGGCGACGGGCGGCAGCAGGCTCGGCTGGGCGGAGGGCGGCGCGGGCGGGAAGGCGGCCGCATCCGCCGCCATGGCAACGGCGAGCTGCGCGACGGCGGCGGCGTAGGCCTGCACGGCGCTGGTCACGTCGGCCTCGAACACCACGCGGCTGGCCTGGAAGCGCAGCAGGTCGCCTTCCGGCAGGGCGCCGTCCCGCAGCTGGCGGCGCAGCAATCCCTCCGTCTGGTCGAGGGAGCGCCGGTTGGCCAGCGCGACCTCCAGGTTCGCGCGCGCACCCAGCGCCGCGATGAAGGCCTGGCGCAGCGCGAAGAGCTGGAGGCGCATGGCGTCCAGCACCTGCGCCTCGGCCACGCCGATGTTCTCCTCCGCGAGGCGCGTGCGCAGCGTGCGCTTGCCGCCGAGCTCCACGAGGACGGTGAGGCCGGTGTTCACGTTGTTGGCCGGCGACAGGAAGCGCGCGCCGCGCAGCCCGCTCGTCGTCTCGTTGAAGGTGGCCACGTTGGAACCGACGCTGACCTGCGGCGGCGGCAGCGAGGAGGAGACGAGGCGCTGGGCGCGCGCCGCGTCCACGCCGCGCTGCGCCGCGACAACGGCGAGGTTGCGTTCCATCAGCGCGCGCTCGGCTTCCTCGAGCGTCAGGGCGCGCGTGCCGGGCGGGAAGGGCAGGGCGGGCTGCTCGCGCTGGCTCTGACGGGCGGGGCGCTGGGCCTGCTGGCGCGGCGGCGCG
>JAIEOO010000096.1 GCA_019750475.1 Acetobacteraceae bacterium
CCGTGCCGCCGCCGAGGCCGCCCGCCTCGAGGAAGCGCGGCGCATCGCGGCGGAGGAGGCCCGCCTCGCCGCCGAAGCCGCCGCCCGCGCCAAGGCCGAGCGCGAGGAAGCCGAGCGCCAGGCCCTGGAGGCCGCGCGCGAAGCGGCCGCCGGCGCCGAGCGGGCCGTGCTGCTCGACCAGGACAAGAAGCGCCGTGCCCTGGCCCTGGCGGCCGAGCAGAAGGCCGCCCGTGACGCGCGTTATGCCGCACGCAAGGCCCGCAAGAAGTAGCAAAGGAACACCCCATGGCCGCGCCATCCGCGAAGCCGCCAGCCCCCGAGGCGAGCGAGGAGGAGATCGCCTATCTCGTCCGCAAGCACCGCATTTCCCCGGCCATCGTGCGGGAGATCGTGCGCCGCATCGGCTCAGCCGAGCGCTCCGCGATCGAGCGTGAGATCCGCAAGGGGATGATGCGCCGGTAGAGCGCGATCGCCGCGGCCGGCCCCGGCCGTGGCGTGAATCGCCCTCTCGATGACTCGCGCGATCGCCGCGGCCGGCCCGGCCGTGGCGTGAATCGCCCTCTCGATGACTCGCGCGATCGCCGCGGCCGGCCCGGCCGTGGCGCGAAGCGGCCTCTCAACGAGGCGGATGGGCGCCCTGGCCGGCAGCGGTCAGGGCGATCGCCGCCGCGCGGCGCGTCCGGCGACGCTCACGCCGCCGGGACACCCTTCGAGGTGCTGTATTCGAAGTGCAGCGCCTCGCCCGGGAAGACGCGCGGGTGGATCGCGTGGGCGGTCATCGCCGCCTCCGAGAAGCCCTGCAGGATGAGCTTCAGCTTCCCGGGATAGGTGGCGATGTCGCCGATTGCGTGGATGCCCGGGATGTTGGTCGCGCAGGTCGCGGCCTCGACCGCGATGTGCTTGTGCTCGATGCCCAGGCCCCATTCGGCGATGGGGCCGAGTTCCATGGACAGGCCGAAGAAGGCCAGCAGATGGTCGGCTTCCACCCGCTTCTCCTCCCCCTTCAGCGTCGCCAGCACCACGTGGGAGAGCTTCGACCCGTCGCCCTCCAGCGCGTGGAGCTGGTAGGGGATCGCCATCTCCACCTCGCCGCGCGCCGCCGCGGCTTCGAGCTGCGCGGCCGTTTCGGGCGCGGCGCGGAATTTGGGGCGCCGGTGGACGACGGTGACCCTGGCGATGTCCTTGAGCGACAGCGCCCAGTCCACCGCGCTGTCGCCGCCGCCGGCGATCACCACGCGCTTGCCGCGGAACTCCTCCCGCCGCGCCACCAGGTAGCGCACGGCACCCGAGGCCTCGTAGCCCTCGAGGCCCGCGAGCGGCGGGCGGTTCGGCCCGAAGGCGCCGGCCCCGGCCGCGATGACGACCGCCTTGGCCCGCACCCGCGCGCCGATGTTGGTCGTCAGGTGGAAGACGCCCTCCTCCTGCTGGAGGCTCTCGACCCGCTGCCCGAGCAGGTAGCGCGGATGGAACGGCGCCGCCTGCGCCTCGAGCTGCGCGATGAGGTCGGCCGCCGCGATCTGCGGGTGCGCCGGGATGTCGAAGATCGGTTTCTCCGGGTACAGCGCCGTGCACTGGCCGCCGATCGCCTCCAGCGTGTCGATCACGGCGCAGCGCATCTTCAGCATCCCGCATTCGAACACGGCGAAGAGGCCCACCGGCCCCGCGCCGATCACCGCGACATCCGTCTCGACAGCGTCCTGCATGGGCAAGGGCATGCCCGCCCCGGCGCCGGGTGTAAAGCGGCCCGGGTGGTGGGTCACCACTCGGCGAAGCTGCCGTCCTTGTGGCGCCAGACCGGGTTCCGCCAGCGATGGCCCTGCTCGGCCATGCGGCGGACGTAGTCCTCGTTGACCTCGATGCCGAGGCCCGGGCCCTGCGGGATGGCCACGTGGCCGTCCCGGTAGTCGAAGACGCTCCGGTCCACGAGGTAGTCCAGCAGGTCGTTCGTCGTGTTGTAGTGGATGCCGAGCGACTGCTCCTGGATGAAGGCGTTGTAGCACACCGCGTCGAGCTGCAGGTTCGCCGCGAGCGCGATGGGTCCGAGCGGGCAGTGCAGCGCCAGCGCCACGTCATAGGCCTCGGCCATGGCGGCGATCTTGCGCGTCTCGGTGATGCCGCCGGCATGGGACGGGTCGGGCTGGATCACGTCCACATAGCCCTGGTGCAGGATGTGCTTGAAGTCCCAGCGCGAGTAGAGCCGCTCCCCCAGCGCGATCGGCGTCGCGCAGTGGTTGGCGATCTCCTTCAGCGCCTCCGCGTGCTCGGACAGCACCGGCTCCTCGATGAACATGAGCTTGAAGGGCTCGAGCTCCTTCGCCAGCACCTTCGCCATGGGCCGGTGCACGCGGCCGTGGAAATCCACCGCGATCCCGAAATCGGGGCCGAGCGCGTCGCGGATGGCGGCGACACGCGCGAGCGCCGCGTCGAGCTTGTCATGCGTGTCGAGGAACTGAAGCTCCTCCGTGCCGTTCATCTTCACCGCGGTGAAGCCGCGCGCCGCGACGGCCCTCGCGGCCTCCGCCGTGTCGGCCGGGCGGTCGCCGCCGATCCAGGAATAGACGCGGATGCGGTCCCGCAGCTGGCCACCGAGAAGCTGGTGGACCGGCACGCCCAGCGCCTTGCCCTTGATGTCCCACAGCGCCTGGTCGATGCCGGCGATCGCGCTCATGTGGACGGCGCCGCCGCGGTAGAAGCCGCCGCGGTACATCACCGTCCAGTGGTCCTCGATCAGGCGCGGGTCCTTGCCGATGAGGTAGTCCGAAAGCTCGTCCACCGCGGCCGCGACGGTGTGGG
The DNA here is from genome assembly GCA_019750475.1 of Acetobacteraceae bacterium. Lineage (GTDB taxonomy): Bacteria > Pseudomonadota > Alphaproteobacteria > Acetobacterales > Acetobacteraceae > Roseococcus. The sequence goes on from JAIEOO010000096.1 coordinate 2,794, forward strand.
CGCGGCCCTCCACCACCGGCTCTCCCCAGCCGGAGATCCCCTCGTCGGTCTCGACCTTCACGAAGCACCAGCGGGGCGGGACGATGAAGGTGGTGAGCTGCGTGATCTTCATGGCGTTGCCTTGAGTTCCTGCCAGGCCGCGGCGAAGGCGCGGGCATTGGCCCCGACCTCGTCCGCCGCCATGCCCGGCTTGTAGAGGGCGGAACCGAGGCCGAAGCCATCGGCGCCCGCCGCGACGAAGGGCCGCATGGTGCCGGGCGCGATGCCGCCCACCGGCAGGAAGATCGTGTCCTTCGGGAAGACGGCGCGCATCGCCTTCAGGACGGGCGGCCCGACCATCTCCGCCGGGAACAGCTTCAGCGCGTCCGCGCCGGCGGCCAGCGCGGCGAAGCCCTCGGTCGGCGTCGCGATTCCCGGCGCGCAGAGCAGCCCGCGTGCCTTGGCCGCGCCGATCACCGCCGGGTCGCCATGCGGCGTGACGATGAGGCGCCCGCCGGCTTCCGCCACTTGCTCGACCTGGGCGGGCGTCATCACCGTCCCGGCGCCGACCAGCGCGCGCTCGCCCAGCCGCTCGGCCAGGAGGCGGATGCTCTCGAAGGGCGAGGGCGAGTTCAGCGGCACCTCGACGACGCGGAAGCCGGCGGCGACCAGCGCGTCGCCCACCGCCACGGCCTCCTCCGGGCGGAGGCCGCGCAGGATGGCGACGAGGGGCAACGGATCGAGGAAGGGGCGCAGCGGGTTCAAGGCGCGGTCTCCCGGTGAAGCTGGGCGATGTGCCACAGCCCGGCCGTCGTGGCCTCGGCCGCGTCCAGCACCGGCGCATCCGCCACCCCGAACGCGGCGAGTGCGCGGCGGTAGCGGGCGCAGAGCGCGGGATCCCCAATCAGCAGCAGCGTCTCCCCGCCGGGTGACGCGCAGGCCAGCTCCTCCCCGATCAGCAGGCCGGAGAGGTAGTCGAGCGCGAGCCCGGCCGGCAGCCCACCCGTCAGCACGAGGGAGCGCGCGGTGAAGAGCAGCGGCGCCGCATGGCCCCGGCCCCGCGCCGCCGCCACGCCGCGGTCGAAGGCGGCCAGCGTCTCGGCTTCGGACGGCGCGGCGCCGCCGGCGCGGCCGAGGATCGAATGCTCCCGCAGCACGGCGAAGAGCTCGCCGGTCATGAAGGTGTCGAAGCGTGCGATGCGCCCGTCCTCGACGCGCACCCATTTGGAGTGCGTGCCGGGCAGCAGCATGAGCGACCGCGCCGCGAGATCCGGCCGCAGGCGCAGCGCGCCGAGGATCTGCGTCTCCTCTCCCCGCATCACGTTGGGCGCCTCGCCGCGCTGAACGACGCCCGGCACGATGTGGAGCGCCACGCCGGGCACGGGGCGCAGCGCGCGCGCGACCTCGGCCGCGCCGGCCGGGGCTTCGGCATAGGGCGCTTCGACCCAGCCGACGCTGCTGCCCACCATGCCGGAGGCGAGCGCCGGCAGGGCGGGCCACCCCGCCACGGCGCGGTGGAAGGCGGCAGGCAGTTCCTGGCGCGTCACCTGCATCACGCCCGCCGCTTCGGCGCGGCGTTCCAGCACCTGGCCGGCCTCGTCCAGCAGATAGGCGCGCAGCGACGTGGTGCCCCAATCGAGGGCGATGAGGGCGGGGAACATGCGGCGCGGATGGTCCGTGCGCCCCGCCGCAGGGTCAAGCGTGGCCGATGCCCTCCTGCGGGAGACCCTGGGGCAGGTGGCGATCCAGCAGCGCGTCCGGCAGCGTCATCGCCCGCGCGTCATAGGTCCAGATCAGCGCCGCCCGCACCGCGCGGCCGGGGAAGGCCAGGCGCAGCGCGTGGCGGTACAGCGCCATCTGGCGCAGATAGGCGGGCGGCGTGTCCTCGGGTGCCAGGGGCGGCGGCCGGTTCGTCTTGTAGTCCACCAGCAGCACCTCCTCCGCGCGGACCACGAGCCGGTCCACCACGCCGATGATGGTGTCGTCCCCGAGCCGCGCGGCGATCGGCGCCTCCGCCAGCGAACCGGGGCCGAAGGCGGGCGCCAGCTCGGGCATGTCCATCACCGCGAAGGTCTCGGCCAGCACCTCGGCGCGGCCCGCTTCGTCGAGGCCATGCACCGGCCGTTCGAGGAAGCGCCGCGCCGCGGCCGCGCGCTCCTCCGGCGGCAATTCGGGCAGGTGCTGCAACAGGCAGTGGATCAGCTGCCCACGCCGGAAGCGCCGCCCCAGCGGATCGGAGGGCGCGTGGGGCGCGGCCGCGGGCGCCTCGGCATCGGCGTCGCGGCTCGGCGTCAGGACGACGCGCCTCACATCGGCTTCGCCCAGCGGGCGGAACGCCCAGCCCGGCGGCTCCTCCGGCGCGTCGGGGCGCTCGCGCAGGCGGTCGTCCTGGCGCGGACCCGACTGCGGGTTGTCGTGCAGCAGCATGGGGCCGGGCAGGAAGCCATCGGCATCGGCGCCGAAGAATTCGGGGCGGAACGGCTCCTCCCGCGCGCCGAGGCGGCGCAGCCCGGCCTCGATGAGGCCGTGCCAGTGCTCCTCCGGCGCCTTCTTGCGATAGAAGCCGCAGACCAGCAGCCGGTCCTCGGCGCGGGTCAGCGCGACGTAGAGCAGCCGGTGATCTTCCTGCCGCTGTCGCTCGGCGCGCTCGCGGTCGGCGGCGTCGAGCTCGGGCGTGGCGAAGCCCGTCTTGCGCGGGGCCCAGAGCGGCAGCCCGTCCTCCGTCCAGCGCAGCCCGGACTCGCGCGGCGGGGAGGAGACGGTGTGCGGCAGCACGACGACGGGGGCCTGCAACCCCTTCGCGCCATGGACCGTCATCACGCGCACGGCGCCGCCCGCGCCCTCGGGCTCGCGCTTCACCTCGGCATTGGTGCGGCGCAGCCAATGCAGGAAGCCCTGCAGGCTGGGCGCATGCGCCCCTTCATGCGTGAGCGCGGCGTTCAGCAATTCGTCGAGCGGATCCTGCGCCTCGGGCCCCAGTCGCTCCAGCAGGCGTCGCCGCCCGCCGCGCTCGCCCAGCAGCTCGGCGATCAGCGCGTGCGGCGGCACGTGGTCCGCGCGCTGGATCAGGGCGGCCAGCAGGTCGGCCGCGCGGCCTTCCGGCGTCTCGGCGCCGCGATGCGCCATCAGGCGGTCGAACAGCCGCCCCGTGCGGCCATGGGCGAGGTCGAAGAGGTGCCCGTCATCCAGCCCGAAGACCGGCGACTTCAGCGCGGAGGCCAGCTGGAGGTCGTCCTGCGGCAGCAGCACGGCATCGAGCGTGGCCAGCACGTCGCGCACCGCGATGTGCTCGATCAGCTTCACCCGGTCGAGGCCGCCCACCGGCACCTGCAGCCGCTTCAGCTCGCGGATCAGCAGCGCCGCGAAGGCATCGCGCTTGCGCAGCAGCACGAGGATGTCGCCCGGCCGGATGCGGCGCGGGATGGCGGGGTCGCCCTCGTGCCGCGCGTCCAGCCGCTCATGGTCCAGCATGTGGCGGATGCGGCGCGCGAGCGCGGTCGCCAGCCGCGCCTCCGGCCCCGCCTCGGCGACGGGCTGCTCGGGCACGGCCCATTCGGGCGGCGCCTCCCCGTCCTCGGCAGCCAGCAGCGGCCAGAGTTCGACGCGGCCGGCGGCGCCCTCGCGGTTGGGGCGATGGTGCAGCTCCTCGCCTGGCGGCAGCACGCCCTCCCGCGCCGGGCCCTCGGCGAAGACCTGATCCACGAGGTCGAGGACCGCGGGCGCCGACCGGAAGGAGACGCCCAGGCGCTCTTCCCGGAAGCGCTGCCCCGCATCATCCGCCGCCTGGCCGAAATGGGCGCGCGCCCGCGGCAGGCCGGCGGCATCCGCCCCCTGGAAGGAGAAGATGGACTGCTTCACGTCGCCCACGGCGAAGACGGTGCGCGGCGCGTCGCTGCGGCCTTCGCCGGCGAAGAACTCGTCGGTGATGGCGGCGACGATGTCCCATTGCGCCGGGTTGCTGTCCTGCGCCTCGTCCACCAGCACGTGGTCGAGCCCGCCATCGAGCTTGTAGAGCACCCAGGCCGCGCCCGGGTCCGCCAGCAGCTTGCGCGCGCCGCGGATGAGGTCGTCGTAGCTCTGCCGGCCGGCGCCGTGCTTCACCTGGTTGTACTGCGCGAGCAGGTCGTGCCCCGTGCGCAGCGCCGCCGCCGTCGCCTCGAACAGGGCCAGCGCGGTGCGGCGCTGCCCGATCGCCGCGAGGCGCGCGGCTTCGGCGAGCATGATGTCGTGGACCTCCCCGACGCGCGCGCCGAGGCCGCCCTTGGTGGCGAGGTTCTTGGGCGCCTTCGGCGTGCCCTCCTTGGTCAGGAAGATCGCGCGCCAATCCTCGATCGCGCCGAGGCGCTGCACGTCGCCGAGGGCGAGCCAATCCCGCATCGCGTCGCCCCGCGCGGCGTCGTTGGCGTTGCCGCTCGTGCGCAGCAGGGCGGCGGCGCGGGACAGCGCGTCCTCGTCGCCGGGCGTCGCTTCCTCCTCGCGCAGCGCCTCGTCGCCCGTCTCCTCCGGCACGCCGAGGGCGCGGCGCAGGGCGGCCAGCACGCCCTCCTCCCCGCCGTGACGCCGCTCGGCCTCCAGCAGGCGCTGCTCATGGTCCACGAATTCACGCGTGAGCAGCGCCAGGTCCGCTTCGCCGGCGAAGCTGGCGAGGAGCGACATCTCGGGGTGGGTGGGCAGCACCTCCTCGCGCACCTCGGCGAGCGTCGCTTCCTCGTCCATGCCCTCGAACAGGGCGAAGCCCGGCATCAGCCCGGCCTCCAGCGGGAAGCCGCGCAGCAGGGATTGCGCGAAGGCGTGCAGCGTCGAGATCCGCAGCCCCCCCGGCAGGTCGAGCACCTGCGCGAAGAGGCGCCGGGCGCGGGCGCATTCCTCGCGCGTGGGGGCGCGCGCCAGCAGCGCCGAGAGGCGGCGCGTCAGCTCCTCCTCCGGCGCCACGGCCCAGTGGCCGAGCACGTCGGCGAGGCGCGTCGCCATCTCGGCGGCCGCGGCGCGGGTGTAGGTGAGGCAGAGGATGCGCCGCGGGTCCACGCCCGAGATCAGCAGGCGCTGCATGCGGTCGGTCAGCAGCTTCGTCTTGCCCGAGCCGGCGGAGGCCATGACGAAGACGTTGGATGCGGGATCGGCGGCGCGGAACTGCGCCTCCTGCGCCTCGCGCTGCGGGGAGAGGCCGTCGGGCGGGCTCATTCGGCGCCTCCCTCGCTCGACCACTCGTCGGTGCGAGCCAGGTGGTCGTAGTCGGATCGCTTGTCGCGCTTGGGATGCGGGCGCGCGATGAAGCACGCCCCGCCGAGCAGGAAGTCATCCGCCAGGCGCTCCACGCCATTACGCGCCGCCTCGATCGCCTGGCCGGTGTCGAGCGGCTGCTTCCCTTCCTCGAGCCGCACGACCTCCCCTGGCTTCGCCCCGCCGCCCGAGAGGCGCCAGTATTCGAGGCCGGAGACGGGACTCGCCGGGACGCGCTCGAAGGCGCCGCTCTCCGCCATCCAGGCCTCCACCGGAAGCTGCGGCGCGCTGCCGTCGCGCACGGCCTCCCGCGCCGGAAGCTGGCCGGTCTTGTAGTCGAGGATGCGCAGCGTGCCGTCCGTCATCTCGTCGATGCGGTCGGCGCGGCCCTCGATCTCGATGGCGCCGCCGGGCCGGTCGAGGACGTGCCGGCCCTCGACCTCCGTATGGGTGCGGAGCAGGGCCGGGCGGCGCGGGCGCTCCTCGGCGATGACGAACTCGCCGATGCGGGCGAGCCGCGCCTGCCAGATCGCTTCCAGCGCCGGCGTCGGCTTCTGGTCGTCCAGCGCCGCTTCGGTGGCCAGGGACCAGGCCTCCAGGGCGCGCTCGTCGCCCGGCCAGTGGCGCGGCAGCGCGGCCAGGAAGCGATGCATGGCGGCGTGCACGACCTGCCCGTATTCCGCTGCGCCCGGATCGGCGTCGAGCTCGTCGAGGCGCGCGAGGCGCAGGATGCGCTTGGCGTAGAAGCCGTAGGGATCGTTGATCAGCGCCTCGACGTCGCCCACCGTCAGGCGGCGCGGCCGCGCCTCCGGCGGCGGGCAGGGGACCGGGCG
>JAIEOO010000319.1 GCA_019750475.1 Acetobacteraceae bacterium
CCCTCCGGCCGCGCCACGCGCTCGGCGACGGCCGGCGCGTCCACGGGCCGCGGATGACAGTGCGCGACGGAACGGCGCCGGGAGGGGCCGCGCCGTCGGAACCCGGACGCCGGTGAGCGGCTCCGGCGTCCTCGCGCTCACCCTGGGAGAGCCGGGCGGCATCGCGCCCGAGATCACGGCGAAGGCGTGGCGCGCGCTGCGCGGCCCGGGTCCGGCCTTCTGCTGGCTCGGCGACGAAGCCCTGGTCCAGGACGTGCCGACGCGCCTCGTCGAGCGGGTCGAGGATGCCGGGGCCGTCTTCGCCGACGCGCTGCCCATCCTTCGCCGGCCCGTCGAAGGCCCGGTGCGGCCCGGCCACGCGGATCCCCGCCACGCCCCCGCTGTGATCGCCTCGATCGCCGAGGCCGTCGCCCTGGCGAAGGCGGGCCGCGCCGCGGCGGTGGTCACCAACCCCATCCAGAAGGCGAGCCTGACCGCCGCCGGCTTCGCGCATCCCGGCCACACGGAGTTCCTGGGCGAGCTGGCCGGCACCGGCGTGCCGCCGGTGATGATGCTGGCGAGCCCCTACCCGCCCTGCGGGCTGCGCGTCGTGCCCGTCACCGTCCACGAGCCGCTGCGCCGCGCCATCGCGCGCCTCGACAGCGGGATGATCGTCGCCACCTCCCGCGTCGTGGACCGTTCGCTCCGCGAGATGTTCGGCATCGCCGAGCCGCGCCTCGCCGTGGCCGGGCTGAACCCCCATGCCGGCGAGGCCGGCACGCTGGGCGAGGAGGACGAGGCGATCGTGGCGCCGGCCGTCCGCGCCTTGCAGGCGGAGGGGATCCGGGCGACCGGCCCCCACCCGCCCGACACCATGTTCACGGCCGATGCGCGCCGGCACTACGACGCCGCGATCTGCCTGTACCACGACCAGGCGCTGATCCCGATCAAGACGCTGGACGTCTCGGGCGGGGTGAACGTCACCCTCGGCATCGCCGTGATCCGGACGAGCCCGGACCACGGCACGGCGCTCGACATCGCGGGGCGCGGCGTCGCCGACCCCTCCTCCCTGATCGCGGCCCTGCGGCTCGCGCATGAACTGGCCCGGAAGCGCGCATGAGCACCTCGCACCCCCTGCCCCGCCTGTCCGTGAACGTGGACCACGTCGCCACGCTCCGGAACGCGCGCGGCGGCACCGAACCCTGCCCGGTCCAGGCGGCGCGGCTCTGCGTGGAGGCGGGCGCGCAGGGGATCACGGTGCATCTGCGGGAGGACCGGCGGCACATCCGGGATCGCGACGTCGAGCGCATCGCGGCCGAGGTGCCGACGCGCCTCAACCTCGAAATGGCCGCGACGGAGGAGATGGTCCGCATCGCCGAGCGGTTGCGCCCGCCCGCCTGCTGCCTCGTGCCCGAGAAGCGGGCCGAGCTGACCACCGAGGGCGGGCTCGACGTCGTCGGTGCCGGCCCGTTCCTGGCCGAGGCGGTCCGGCGCCTGGCCGCGGCCGGGATCGAGGTCTCGCTCTTCGTCGAGCCGGATGCATTGCAAATTGCAAGGGCGGCCGAGCTGGGGGCCCAGGCGATCGAGCTGCACACCGGCACCTATGCCGATGCCCCCGAAGACCGGAAAGCGGTTCAGCTGGAGCGGCTTAAGGCGGGCTCGGAAGCGGCGCGGGCCGCGGGGCTGATCTGCCACGCCGGCCATGGCTTGTCCTGGCGCAACCTCGCGCCGGTGTCGGCGCTGCCCGGGATCGCGGAATTTTCCATTGGACACGCTCTGGTTGCCCGTGCCATCGAGCGCGGCCTACCTGCGGCCGTGCTGGAGCTGCTCGAAATCATCGCCAGGTCCAGAAATCCGGACAATTCGCAATTTTGAGGCGATTTCCTCCGGGTCTTCTCTCAAAAAAGTGCATGAATTGCATCTTTACAACTCTCGATTTGCATGGCACCAATTTCGCACCGAGCTGGCGCCCCCGACCAGCGAGGAGGAGAGACCCGATGCCCAACGACACCATCACGCTCCGCACCCCCCGGCGCCGCCTGCAGGACGAGGAGAAGATGTCCCTCGGCACCTACATGCTCCACGGCTCCGCCTGGATCGGCTTCATGCTGTTCCTGTTCTGGCTCGCCGGCCTCAAGTTCTGAGCCACAGGCCCTTCCCGGGCGGGAAGGCCGACCGACCACTCGCGGCGCGAGCGCGGCCCGGGCCCCTCATCGGGGCGCCGGGCTTTTTCATGGACGCCATGATCGGCCGGGGGCGGCACGCGCCACCCCCGGGCCTCGCGCGTGTCAGCCCTCGATGCGCGTGTGGTACGCCTTCTGCACGATGCGCCAGCCCTCGGCGGTGCGGATCAGCAGTAGGAAATCGGTGAAGAAGCGCGGCGGGATCGCGCAGTTCAGCTTCACGCAGGCCGCGTCCTCGCCGGCGAGGTCCACCGCCAGCAGCCGGTCGTGACGCGCCAGCCCCTGGCTGGCGGGGGAGGGCCGGCCGCGCACCCGCGCGAGCCAGGCATCGCGCCCCTCCACCGCGACGCCGCCCGCGCCGTCGGCCGCGTGCAGGGCGGCGCAGGGGTGGAAGGCGCGGGCCAGCTTCTCCGCGTCGCCCTCGTGCAGCCCGTCGAGGTAGAGCTGGATGACGGCCTGGATGTCGGCGATCGCGGCGCGGGTGGAGTCGAGAGGGACGTCGGGCATGGCGGCAGCCTTCTCATCGCGGGAGGACGGGCCGCCATGATGCCGGCGGGACGGCGATCGGTCACGCGCCTTGCGGGCCGGGGCCCTTGCCGCCGCGGCCGCGCGCGTCTTTCCTCGCGGCCGGAGGATACGCTCATGATCTCGCGCCGCAGCCTCGCCGCTCTGGCGGCCCTGCCGCTGGCCAACGTCCACGTGGCCAGGGCCCAGCCCGCCTGGCCCGCCCGGCCCATCCGGCTCGTCGTGCCCTACGCCGCCGGCGGCGGCACCGACATCCTCGCCCGCGCCCTGGGCGAGGCCCTGCGCCCCGCCCTGCCCCAGCCGATCGTGGTCGAGAACCGGGCCGGGGCGGCCGGCGTCATCGGCACCGACTCCGTCATCCGCGCCGAGCCCGACGGCCACACCCTGACCGCCGTCGTCTCCACCCACGTGATGAACCGCCACGTCATCGCCCAGATGCCCTTCGATCCGGTGCGGGACGTGACGCCCATCGCCATGCTGACGCGCAACACGATGGCGCTCGTCGTCAGCAGCGCCTTCCCGATCCAGTCCATCGGGGAGCTCGCCGCCTATGCGCGCGCCAACCCGGCCCGGCTCTCGACCGGCAGCACCGAGGCGCTCTCCTCCTATCTGGGGCAGGAGCTCGCGCGCCGCCTGCGGATCGAGACGCCGGACGTGGCCTACCGCTCCGGCGGGCAGCTCATGAACGACGTCGTCGCCGGCCACCTTCCCCTCGGCTGGACCAGCACCGCGAGCGCCATGCCGCACATGCAGACGGGCCGCGCGCGGATCATCGCGGTCTCGACCGGCACGCGCTCGCCCTTCTTCGCCGAGGTGCCGACGGCGCAGGAGCAGGGCGTCGCCGATTTCGACCTGGCCGGCTGGGTCGCGCTGCTCGGCCCGCCCGGCATGCCCCCCGCCCTCGCCGCGCGCATCCACGAGACCGTGGCCCAGGCCTTCCAGAACGACGCCTTCCGCCAGCGCCTCGTCGCGCTGGGCATCGAGGCCGACCTTCGCCCGCCCGCCGCCCTGCTCGAGGCGATGCAGCGGGAGGACCGCATCTGGGCCGCGGCGCGCGCCGCCGGCCACATCCAGCCCCAATAGAACGTCCCGACAGGATCCCGACATGGCCAACCCATCCCTCAAGGCCGCCTTCGACGCGAAGAGCTTCGTCGTCGCGCCCGGCATCTTCGACATGATCAGCGCGAAGGTCGCCGACGGCCTGGGCTTCGACTGCCTCTACGTCACCGGCTTCGGCACCGTCGCCTCGCATCTCGGCGTGGCGGATGCCGGCATCGCCACCTACAGCGACATGGTCGGCCGCGTCGGGCGCTTCGCCCAGGGCACGCGCACGCCCGTGATCGCCGATGCCGACACGGGCTATGGCGGGCTGCTGAACGTGCGCCACACCGTCATGGGCTACGAGGCCGCGGGCGTCTCCGGCATCCAGCTCGAGGACCAGGAGAGCCCCAAGAAGTGCGGCCACACGCCGGGCCGCCGCGTCATCCCGGCCGAGGAGATGGTGCTGAAGATCAAGGTCGCGGCCGAGGCCCGGCGCGACCCGAACTTCCTCATCGTCGCCCGCACCGATGCGCGCACCACCCTCGGCCTGGAGGAGGCGATCCGCCGCGACCGCATGTATGGCGACGCCGGCGCCGACATCGTCTTCATCGAAAGCCCGGAGAGCGAGGCCGAGATGGCCGAGATCGGCCGCTCGATCGCCAAGCCGCTGCTGGCCAACATGGTGGAGGGCGGGCGGACGCCGATCCTGCCCGCCAAGCGGCTGGAGGCGCTGGGCTACGCCATCGCCATCTACCCGGCCGTCGGCTTCCTCGCCGCCGCCAAGGCCCTGGAGGACGCCTACGCCCACCTCAAGGCGCATGGCGACAGCAACGCCATCCCGGCCGAGCGCTCCTACGGCTTCGGCCGCATCTGCGAGCTGATGGGCTTCCCCGAAGTCTGGGATTTCGAAAAGCGCTGGGCGCAACCCGCGACGAAGGAAGCCGCCGAATGACCGCGCTTCCCGGCGTGAAGGCGCTCGTCTTCGACGTCTTCGGCACGGTGGTGGACTGGCGCACCGGCGTCGCCCGCGAACTCGCGGCGTTCCTGCCGGCGATGGGCGCGGGCCACCTCGACCCCTTCGCCCTCGCCGACGCCTGGCGCCGGCGCTACCAGCCCGCCATGGAGGAATGCCGCAGCGGCCGCCGGCCCTTCACCCGGCTCGACGTGCTGCACCGGGAGAATCTCGACGCCATGCTGCGCGAGAACGGCGTGGATCTCTCCCGCGCGACCGCGGCCGATCTCGATCACCTCAACCGCGCCTGGCACCGGCTCGACCCCTGGCCGGACGTGGTGCTGGGGCTCACGCGGCTGAAGCGGCGCTTCTTCATCGCGCCGCTCTCCAACGGCAACATCCTGCTGCTGGCCAACATGGCGAAGCGCGCGGGCCTGCCCTGGGACGCCATCCTGGGGGCGGAGCCGGCGCGCGCCTACAAGCCGCAGCCCGAGGCCTACCTGAACACGGCCGACATCCTCGGCATCGCGCCGGACGAGCTCTGCCTCGTGGCCGCCCATAACGGCGACCTCGCGGCCGCGCGGAAGGCGGGCCTCGCCACCGCCTTCGTCCCCCGCCCGACCGAGCATGGCGAGGGCCAGACGATCGATCTCGGTCCGGAGCAGGATTGGGACGTGGTCGCGGCCGATTTCGTGGACCTCGCCGCGCGAACGGGCGCGGCCTAGCCTGTTTCCGAGCTGGCCGGAATCAGCCGGCTCGAGAACGGGCAAAGCAAGACGTCAGGCGGGTTTCGCCGGGCGCCGCGACCGCGAGAACGGACAAGAGCACGATCCGCGAAGGCGGAATCGCCGGAGCGGTGAATCGTCCGCGCAGGCGCGGCGGAAGCGGGATCCCGTGCGGGGGATCGCGCGGTCGCGCGACCCGACCCCGGGCGTGTCCGGGGCGGCGCGCGGCCTACCGGAAGCGCACCACCTCGACGCCGCCCGCGCCCGGCAGGCCGCGGGCGCGCAGGCAGGACTGGTAGGCCCGCATCATCGCCACCCGCCGCTCCTCGGCGAAGTGCTGGATGCCGAAGGTGTCCTCGAAATTGGCCTGCCGGAACAGGCGCCGGACCTCCGGGTCGCCCTGCGCCTCGGTGCGGCACTCCGCGTTGGTCATCGCCGCGATCGCGACCTCGGACGGGTCGCGCGCCGGGGCGCAGGCCACCAGCCCGGCGAGGAGGAGGGGCAGGGCGAAGCGGGTCATGCGTGCAGCCAGTCCTCGATCAGGCGGCGGGCGATGCTGTCCACCCGCGGCAGGGAGAAGCCATGCGCGGCCGCGTCGGCTAGCTCGGCCCGGGTGAACCAGCGCGCGTCGCGCAGCTCCTCGGGGTCGATCGTGATGGCGTCCGACAGGCCCTCGGCGTGGAAGCCCAGCATGATGGAAGCCGGGAAGGGCCAGGGCTGCGACGAGTGATAGGACACGGCGCCGACCTCGACGCCCGTCTCCTCCCGCACCTCGCGCCGCACCGCCTCCTCCAGGCTCTCGCCCGGCTCCACGAAGCCGGCGAGCGTCGAATACATCGTCACGTTCGGGAAGCGTTGCGAATGCGCCAGCAGGCAGCGGTCGCCGCGCACCACGAGCATGATCACGGCCGGATCGGTGCGGGGGAAATGCTGCGCGCCGCAGCTCCCGCAGGCCATGGCGTTCCCGGCCGAGCGCGGCTCGCAGCCGGCGCCGCAGACGCCGCAGAAGCGGTGCTTCACGCGCCAATGCATCAGCCCGCGCGCGTGGGCGAGCACGCTCGCCTCCCCCGGCGGCAGCAGCCCCGCCACCTGGCGGAGATCGGCGAAGGCGCCGAAGCCCTCGGGCAGCAGCGGCAACGGATCATCGGCCGCCGAGCAATCCACCGCGAAGACCGGCCGCCCCTCCCACAGCCCGAGCAGCGCCCAGGGCCCGCCCGCCATCCGCACCTGCTCGGCGGCCTCCCGCGTCAGCAGCACGGCCTCGGGCGTGCCTTCGGCCACCCCGCGCATCAGGCTTCGGGCGCGCCAGACCGGCGCGAAGAGCGCCCCATCCGAGGCGAGGGCGGCCGCGACCCAGGCCGCATCGTCCCGCTGCGCCGACACCCGGTCGAGCGGGCTGCCGGTGTAGGCATTGGGACGGCTGGCGGGGATCGAGAGCATTGTCCGCCTTGATGCCACGCGCGGGCGGGGGCGCCAATGCCGCGGCCCCCGGCGGTTCCGGGCGCCGGGAAATCAGCCCGCCGCCGACGGAAGCGGGCGGTGGTCCGCTGGCGAGACAAGGACCGGCGATGCGTGGGGTCCCCCGCCCGCCGCGGGGGATGCGGTCGGCGCCCGGCCGATCGGGGCGGGACGGCGCCGCAGCACGGCTTCGCGCCGCGGCTCGAGACCATCGCCGGCATGGGCACCCAGCCGCTTCCGGCCCCTGGACGGCACCGCCGTCCCCGGGGCGTCGGCCGCCGGAGGTCGTCGTCGCGTTCGCCGCGATCGCCTCAGGCGAGGAAATAGGCCACGATGAAGCCGATGATGACGAGCGCCACCGACCAGACCAGCACGTTGTAGTTCAGCTTCTTCCGGTCGCCCTGGCGGGCCTCCACCTTGTCCATGACGTGCGGGCGCGTGTCGTTTTCCATGAAGCGGCAACGCGACGCTGCGGCGGCGGTTGCCCCACGGGCTTGCCCAGACCTGCCCGAGGGCCGATATGTGGCGGCGGAAGGTCGGCGGCGGACGGGCTCCTCGCCAACCCGGTCAGGTCCGGAAGGAAGCAGCCGTAACGGGTTCTCGCCCGGGTCGTCATCCGGCCTTCCACCTCGCGCCCCTGCCCGGCGCCCGCCCACCGTGCTAGAGGCTCCCCGGCATGCCGAGCGACCTCCTGGGCCCCGTCGAGGAGGGGCTGCCCGAACCCCCGCCCCCCGAAGGTCCCGGCCTCTTCGGCTTCGATGAGCCGCCGGCGCCCGCGCCCATCCCGCCCGCCAACCCGGTGCCCAACGACACCGCTCCCACCCCGGTCGTGGCCGCGCCGGCCGCCACGCCCTACCGCGTGCTGGCGCGCAAATACCGCCCCCGCGAATTCGCCGACCTGATCGGGCAGGACGCGCTGGTGCGCACGCTCCGCAACGCCTTCGCCCAGGGCCGGGTGCACCACGCCTTCCTGCTGACCGGCGTGCGCGGCGTCGGCAAGACGACGACGGCCCGCATCGTTGCCCGGGCGCTGAACTGCGTCGGCGCCGCCGGCCAGAACGGAGGCAAGGGGGGTGGCCCCACCGCCGATCCCTGCGGTGTCTGCGGCGAATGCCGCGCCATCCTCGAGGACCGCCACCCCGACGTGATCGAGATGGACGCGGCCTCCAACCGCGGCATCGACGACGTGCGGGAGTTGCGGGAGGCGCTGCGGTTCCGCCCCATCCAGGGCCGGCAGAAGGTCTTCATCCTGGACGAGGTCCACATGCTGACGGAGCAGGCTTTCAACGCCCTGCTCAAGTCGCTCGAGGAACCGCCGGCCAACGTCACCTTCATCCTGGCGACGACCGAGCAGCGGAAGGTGCCGGTCACCATCCGCTCCCGCTGCCAGTCCTTCTCCCTCCGCCGCGTCCCGCAGGACCTGCTGCGCGCCCATTTCGCCGGCATCGCCGCGAAGGAGGGCGCGAGCGCCGAGGACGAGGCGCTGGCCATGCTCGCCCGCGCGGCCGATGGCTCGGTGCGCGACGGCCTCTCGCTGCTCGACCAGGCGATCGCCCTCGCCGGCCCCGATCTCCGCGTCACCGCGACGGCCGTGCGGGACATGCTCGGCCTCGCCGACCGCGCCCTCGTCTTCGACGTGATGGAAGCGGTGATGAAGGGCGACCTTCCCACCGCGCTCCGCCGCATGGAGGAAGCGCACGAGAGCGGCGCCGATGCCGGCGTCATCGTCGGCGACCTGCTGGAGCTGACGCACACGCTGACGCGCCTCGCCGCCGTGCCGCAGCTCGCCCGCGATCCCTCCCTGCCCGAGGCCGAGCGCACCCGCGGCGCGGCGCTCGCCGCCGCCCTCTCCGTCCCCGTCCTCTCCCGGACGTGGCAGATGCTGCTGAAGGGGATCGAGGAGGTGAACGCGGCGCCGGACCGGCGCCTCGCGGCGGAGATGCTGCTGATCCGCCTCGCCCATGTGGCGGACATGCCCACACCCGGCGACATCCTGAAGCGGCTCGACGCCGAGGGCGGCGCCGTCGCCGCCGCGCCGCGCGGTCCCTCCGGTGGCGGCCCCTCCGGCAGTGGCCC
>JAIEOO010000406.1 GCA_019750475.1 Acetobacteraceae bacterium
AGCCGCTCGCGACACCCTCTGGCCCGCACCCGGCCTGCGGCGCGGCGCCGGTGCTGCTCAGCCCGGAGCCGCTGCGCGGCCGCTGTGCCGCCAGCGTGGTGGTGGATCGCTTCTCCGTCTGGCGCGACGGCGCGCATGCCGTGCTGGCGGATGGGCGCGTGCTGAGCGACCGCGCCCATCGCGGCGACCGGCGTTGGGTGCCGCCGCGGCCGCTGCCGCGCGGCACGTCGCAGGAACCGCCGGCGGAGACGGAGTAGCGGCGGCGCTGGCGCGGCCGCTGCGCATCCGGCGAAGCCGCCGGTCAACGGGACGGACGGAGGCGTATTCCATCGCAAGCGATTCATCCCGATCGCCCGTTTCCTTTCAGGGGTGGATCGGTCGGAGGGCTCAAGGAAATTGGATTGCTGAGCGAGAACCATCGGCTCAAAGCTGGCCCGAGCTTGGTCCTGGCCCGGAGACAATCGCGTGTCGTTCGCCAATCCGCTGAATCTGAACACTCTTTCCGCCGCCCAGGGCTTCCGGATCGACGGCGCGGCGGCCGGCGACTTCGCGGGCTCCGGCATCTCGTCGGTCGGCGACCTGAATGGTGACGGCTTCGTCGATTTCGCCATCGGCGCGCGCAGCGCCAGCACCAACGGGCGCACCAGCAACGGCGCCGCGTATGTGGTGTTCGGGCAGGCTTCGGGCTTCGCCGACATCGACCTCGCCGCCCTCGGCACGAAAGGCTTCCGCATCGACGGGCAGGCCGACAGCGACTTCGCCGGCAGCAGCCTCGCGGCGGCCGGTGACATCAACGGGGACGGTTTCGACGACCTGATCCTCGGCGTCACCTTCGCCGACAACAACGGGCGCGCGTCCAGCGGCTCGGCCTATGTCCTGTTCGGGACGGCGTCCGGCCTCTCTGGCGTGGACCTCGCCAGCCTCGGCACCCAGGGCTTCCGCATCGACGGCGCGATGGCGAGCGATGCCATCGGCATCTCCGTCGCCGCGGCCGGCGACGTGAATGGCGACGGGCTCGGCGACATCCTCGTCGGTGCCGACCGGACGATCAACGGTGGCGGCGTTCGCAGCGGCTCGGCCTACGTGGTGTTCGGCAAGGCCTCGGGCTTCGCGGATGTCGATCTCGCCGCCCTCGGCACCCAGGGCTTCCGCATGGACGGGCTCGCCCTCAACGACCTGACCGGCTTCTCCACCGACGCGGCCGGAGACATCAACGGGGATGGCTTCGTCGACCTCGTGGTCGGGGCACGGACGGCGGGCAACAACGGACGCGCCAACAGCGGCTCGGCCTACGTCGTCTTCGGAAAGGCGTCGGGCTTCGGGAATCTGGACCTCGCCGCGCTCGGCACGGAGGGCTTCCGGATCGACGGCGCGGCGGCCGGCGATCAGGCTGGCTGGTCCGTCGCTTCGGCCGGGGATGTGAACGGGGATGGCTTCACCGACCTGGTCGTGGGCGCGCCGTTGGCCGGCAGCAACGGGCGGGTCGACAGCGGCTCGGCCTACGTCCTGTTCGGCAAGGCCGCGGGCTTCGCCAACGTGGATCTGGGCGCGCTCGGCACGCAGGGCTTCCGCATCGACGGGCCGACGGCGGGCGACAAGGCGGGCTACTCCGTGGCCTCGGCCGGCGACGTCAACGGCGACGGCTTCGCCGACCTCGCGATCGGCGCGCCGGACACCGACGGCATCGAGCGCGACAGCGGCGCCGCCTATGTCGTTCTCGGCAAGGCATCGGGCTTCGCCAACATCGATCTGGCGAGCCTCGGCGCGCAAGGCTTCCGCATCGTCGGGCAGGCGACCGGCGACCGCGTCGGCATCGCCGTTTCGCCCGGCATGGACTTCGATTCGGATGGCTTCTCCGACCTGCTTCTGTCGGCGTCGGGGGCCAGCAACAACGGGCGCAGCCGCAGCGGCTCGGGCTATCTTCTGTTCAGCCAGAGCACGGGCCACGTGAACCTGCGCGGCACCACGCTGGCGGACAGCCTGGGCGGCGGGGCCGGCAACGACCAGCTCTTCGGCTTCGCCGGATCAGACCGGCTGAACGGACGCGACGGCGACGACACGCTGACCGGGGGCTCCGGCAACGACCGGCTCGAGGGCGGGGCCGGCGACGATGCGATCAACGGCGGGGCGGGCGTGGACAGCGTGGTGTTCACCGCCACCCTGGCGGCCTCGACGGTGACGAAGAACGCGGGGGCGGGCTGGACCGTGACCGGGCCGGACGGCTCGGACCAGGTGACCAGCATCGAGCGGCTGGTCTTCGCGGACGGGACGATGAGCACCGCCAGGGTGCGGTCCGATGACCTGACCGGGCGGGCCTTCGCCGACCTGCTGTGGCGCGCGACCGACGGGGGCTGGCTCTATCTCTGGCAGCTCGAGGGGGCGGCGAGCGTCGCGCGCGGCGGCTTCCCCGGCGGCCCGGACGCGACCCGAAGCCTCGTCGGGCGCGGCGATCTCGACGGGAATGGCCGCGCCGACCTCGTCTGGCAGGACGCCTCCAGCAACCTCTCGGGCCAGCTGCTGGGCGGGACGGAGGGCGCGATCGGGACGCTGGCCCCAGGCCAGGTGCTCGCCGGCATGGGCGACACGGATGGAGATGGCAAGGCGGATCTGGTGCTGGTCCATGCCGGCGTGGTGACGATCCGGCGGATGGACGGCACGGCGACGCTCTCGACGACGGCCACGACCTTCAACAGCCAGGCGATGGCGGCCCTCGGCAGCGATTGGTCGGTGGCGGCGGTGGCGGATTTCAACGCCGACCTCAAGGCCGACATCCTGTGGCGCAACGCGACGACGGGCGATCTATATGTGTGGCAGATGAACGGCGCGGTGGTGTCGGCGCAGGCGGCGCTGGCCGGTCCGGGCGCGGGCTGGTCGGTCCTGGGCGCGGGCGACCTGAACGGCGACGGGCGGGCGGATGTCGTTCTGCGCCAGGCGTCGAGCGGCGATGTGTGGGGCCTGATCGTCGACGCGGGCGGGACAGGCGTGGCGTCCGCCGGCTTCATCGGGCGCGGCGGTGCCGGCTGGACGGCGGCGCGCGTGACGGATGCGACCGGCGATGACCGCGCCGACATCCTGTGGACGGATGCGGCGAACAACGTGCTGCTGTGGCAGATGGACGGGCTGACGCTCTCGGCGCAGACCGGCGCCGGCACGGGCGGGACGGCCTGGACGTTGCTGTGAAGGGCCGCGGCGTGCGGGGCGCGCCCCGCACGCGGCGAGGCCGATCAGCCCGGGAACGCCTTCACCTCGGTCTCGACGAAAGCGAGGTGGGTGGCGCCGGCATTGACCACGTTGTGCTCGACGCCGGCCGGGCGGCTGTAGGCGATTCCGGCCTTCAGCTCCGCCGTCGCCGTCGTGCCGTCGGGGAACTCGATCAGCAGCTGGCCGTCATGCACCGGCACGACGACGTAGAGCCAGCCATGCCGGTGGTGCCCCGTCTCCGCGCCGGGCTCGAAATCCCAGCGCGTGACGCGGACCTTGTCGTCCTCCACCTGCACGGTCGCCACCGCCGGCGGGCGGCAGCGCAGCGCCCCGGGACTGCCGAGCGGATTGCCGCCGAGGCCGCTCACTCCGCCGCGGCCTTGATCGCGGGCATGCCGGGCAGCGGCAGGGCGCCGGCGTCCGACCAGGCCTTCCATGCCTTCTCGGCCTGCGCCGCATCGAGCGGCCGATGCGGCGGGCGGATCACGCGCCAAGCATCGTCGCCCGTGCTGCGGGCGATGATCTCGCGCAGGCCGGGAATGAGCGGCACGGCGGTCGCGGCCTTGCGCGTCGCGGTCAGCATGGCCTGGGCCGCATCGGCCTCAGGGCCCGTGCGCTTCGCGTAGACGATCCCGCCCCAGGGGCAGTTGGCGTTGGAGGCGGCGGTGATGCAGCCGGCGCCGCCATCGGCCAGGATGCGCTGCACGAACTCGTCGCTGCCGGAATAGACCTCGAAGCCGCGGGAGGCGAAGCGGTCCACCATCGCCTTCATGTTGGCGTAGTCGCCGCTGCTGTCCTTCACGCCCTTGAACACGCCCGGGAAGGCGTCGAGCAGCCGGCCAATGAGGTCGAGGCTGAAGGGCACCGCCGATTGCTGCGGAAAGTGATACAGGTACAGCGCAATGCCGCCGCCGACGCGCTTCGCCACCTCGGAGAAATAGGCGAACAGGCCGTCATCCGACGGGCCCTTGTAGTAGAAGGGCGGCAGCAGCAGCACGCCGCGGCAGCCCTGGGCGCGGGCATGCTGCGTCAGTTCCACCGTCTCCGTCATCGAGGAGACGCCGGTGCCCGGCATCATCTTCGCCGCCGGAATGCCGCGCGCGACCAGCCCTTCGAGGATCGCCTTGCGCTCGGTGGCGGAGAAGCTGTTCGCCTCGCCCGTGGTGCCGAGGATGCCGAGGCCGTTGCAGCCATTCGCCAGCAGCCAGCGCGCATGGGCCGCCATGCGGTCCAGGTCCGGCGTGAAATCCGGCGTCATGGCGGTGAGAACGGCGGCGTTGATGCCACCGTAGAGGGCGTCCTTCATGCGGCGTTGTCCTTCGTGGGTGAACGGGGTTCGGGAAGCGGGCGGGCGCGGCGCGGCACCTGGCCGGGCCAGCGCGCGACATGCTCCTCGAGGGCGTCGGCGTCGCGCTCGCGCACGGCGCGGCCGGCGACGCTGACGCCGGCCTGCGCGACGGTCGCCTGCGTGCCGGAGACGAGCGGGTGCCACCAGGGCAGGTCCCGGCCCTCGGCGACGAGGCGATAGCCGCAGGTGGGCGGCAGCCAGTCGATCGTCTTGAGCTTCGCGGGCGTCAGCTTCACGCAATCCGGCACGCGGGCCTTGCGGTCGGCGTAGTCGGAGCAGCGGGCGGTCGCGGTGTCGAGCAGGCGGCAGGCGACCTCGGTGAAGTAGAGGCGGCCCGTGTCGTTGTCGCGCAGCTTGTGCAGGCAGCAGCGGCCGCAGCCATCGCACAGGCTCTCCCATTCGGCGCGCGTCATCGCGTCGAGGGATTTGGTGCGCCAGAAGGGCAGGGCGGCCGACACGCGCGGGACACTAGCCCCGGACGCATGCGGTTGGAACCTCGGGGAATGCGACCGGGGGGTGCGCGAAGCCTTGGCAGGAGGGGCCGCGCACTCTCAGCCCGCCGCCCCCCGGTCGGGAGCGAGGCTCAGCCTCGCGCACGGAGCGGAGCCCAGAGGATGAGCGCCCAGCTGGGGCCCCCGCGGCAACGCGAAGCGTTGTCGTGGGGAATACGTCTAGCGCATGAAGCCCTGGAACCCGGCCGACAGCGCCGAAGCCCTCCCATCCCGCGTCAGCTCCCACAGCGGGTTGTCCACCGCGAGGCGCTGCCCGCCATCGCGCTGCACCGGGCGGATGTTGAGGCTCGCGCGGCTGCGCGTGTCGAGGCCGAAGACGTCGAAGGGCACGCGGACGAAGATGCCCTTGTCGAAGCTGCCCTCCCCGAAGGTGCGGAAGGGCACGTTGGTGAAGGTGGCGAAGCCGCCCACCTCGATCCCGGAGGGGAAGCGCCGCCCGGCCTCGATGGTCGCGCCCCAGTCGCCGGCGAGGTAACGCCCCGCCCGCAACACCGTGTAAAGGTTCCACCAGGGCAGGTCGTAGTAGAGCGAGGCGTGGCCCGTCACCACGTTGTAGCCCAGCACGCCGAAGCCGCCGCGATAGTCGCGCTGCGCCACCCAGGCAAGATCCAACCCCAGCGCCAGCCGCGAACCCTGCGGGCGCCACAGCACCTCCCCCGCGACGCCGGAGAACATCGGCTCCAGCAGCCCGGCCGTCACGCGCGCATGCCAGTCGGGCGCGAGATTCCAGATGCCTTCGGCGTAGAGCGCGGGGATGGAGGTGCGACCGTCCCGCGCGTAGCGCGCGTAGTCGCTCCGCACCCGTGGCAGCAGGCTGTCCGAGGGCAGCCCACGGTCGAGGTTGCCCGCGATCGCCTGCTGCACGCTGCCCGCGAGCGCGAGGCCGTAGGGCAGAGACAGCCGCACCCCCGCCGCCACGCCCCCCTGCCACCGGATCGAGGCCTGGGGATCGCCGACCTGCAACGACAGCCGCGGCTCGATCCCCCAGTCGAGCCGCACGGCGGGGCCGCGCGCCTCCGCCGCGCCGCGCTCGGGCGTCGCGGGCAAGAGCTGCGCGCCGGCGAAGATCTCCTCCGCGCTGCCCTGGCCGCGCGCCGCGCCCTCGAAGGCCTCGCGCAGCAGGATCAGCCGCGCGACCGTCGCGCCGTCACGCTCCCACACCAGGCGCAGCCGCTCCACCTCGGCCGGCAGATGCGGCTGCGCGGCACGCATCACGCGCGAGGCCGTCTGGGCCAGCGTGCGATACCGCCCGCCCGAGACGGTGATGCGCGCCTCCTCTCCCTGGATGTCGAGCGCGACCGGGATGAAGCCGGCGTCGCGCAGCGCGGGGAACAGGCGGCGCGCGACGGCGGCGTTGCGCTCGGCCTCGCCCTCCACCTCCTCGTCGCGGCCGAGGCGCACCGTGCCGCCGACACCCGACGCCGCCTGCAGCAGCTGCCGGCGCCAGTCGAAGCCGACCGACGGATCGGGCGCGGCGCCGCCGGTTTCCGCCACCGGCGTCGGGCGCGGCACCATCCGCGGCGGCGGCTGGCGCGGCACCAGCTCCGGCGGCGCCCAGGGATCGAGGCGAAGCGAGGCCCGCAGGAGCACATCCGTGCCGTGCACGAAGGACAGCCCGACATCCACATGCTCGTTGGGCTGCCATTGCAGCGCGGCGTTCACGCGGCTCGCCGCGCGGCCACGCAGATTCATCGTGCGCGCCGGCCAGCCGCCACGCTCGTCGCGCAGCGCGTCGCCCGACCATTCCACCTTGGCGCGCAAGCCCTCGATGTCGCCGAACGGCGTCGGGATGCTCGGCAGCGACCACTCCAGACCGCCGAACACGGCCGCATCGCGCCCGCGGAACAACCCGCCCAGCGCCGGCACGCCCCCCACGCCCACGCTCCGCGGCCGCACCAGGAAGCGATCCGACGCCAGGCCGAAGGGGTTGCGCACATCCGCCCCCGTCCCGAGCCGCCCCCAGCCCATCCCCAAGGTCACGTCCACCGACCAGAAGCGCTTCGAGGCGACGACATACTCGCCGGCATACAGCCCCGTGCCGATCACATCCTGCACCCCCACCGCGAGCGCGGGCCGCCAGGCATTCTCCGTCCAGAGCTGCAACTTCAGATCGAAGGCCCGGTCGGTCGTGTTGCCGCGCCCCGTCGTCCCGTTCAGCCGATCGGTCAGCCGGAACGTCGTCTCGAGAAACGGCAAGGCCTGGAAATTCACGAACCAGAACGACCGCTGCCGCCGCAACGCCACGCCCGTCTCGACCACCCCATCCGGCCGCATGCGGGCGTTGGGCATCTCGATCAGACCAACCCGCCCAAAATTGCTGCCCGTCCCCGGCACCGCGTCGTCGGCCTCGGCTGGAACGGCGGCAGCCCCACAGGCTAGAAGCGCGAGCACCAGGCGGCCGGGGGGGCGCCGTCGGTGCCTGCGGCCCCCGGAGAGGGGCGTTGCCCCCCTCCGGACCTCCCCCCACCAGGGGGCACGGCCCCCTGGACCCGCGATTCCTTGTCGGGGTTGGGGAAGGGGCCTCAATTGTCGCGCCCTTGATCACGGGCGCACCAGGCCCCTTCCCCAACCCCGACCAAACGAATGGTTTCCAAAGGCCCGTGGCCTTTGGTGGGTGGGGGGTCTGGGGGGAGGGCAACGCCCTCTCCCCAGGACTGCCGGCGCCAGCGCGCCTCCCCTGCGGCCATGGCTCTCGTGGTCCTCGCCTATCGGCTGCCGCCGTTGCGGACGATGACCGAGAGGGCGGCGGCGGAGAGGGCGAATTGCGAGGCGATCTGGGTGACGTCGCGCAGGAAGCCCCAGCTTTCGAAGGGCGAGGGGTCTTGCGGCACGACGACGAGGCTGCCGGGGGGAACGGGCGGGCCGCCTTGTTGCCAGGCGCCGAGGCCGGCCGGAACGGAGGTGCCGTTCGGCAGCACGAGGAAGGCGCGGGACGGGTCGGCGAAGCGTTGGCTGCCGCCGGCGGCGCGGACGTACTCGCTGGCGCGCCAGCCGGTGGTGAATTGCAGCGAGCCCGGGTTCTGCACGGCGCCGACGACGGTGACTTCGTTCGGCCGCTTCGGCATGGCGATGAGGTCCCCGGGTTCGAGCAGCACGTCGAGCTCGGGGCGTGAGGCGAGGATGACGGGGTTGGCTTCGACGACCATGCGGCCGGCGGCGCGCGCTTCGCGCAGGGCATTGGCCATCTCGCGCCCGGCGGCGACGGCGCCGGCGACGTCGGTGCCCTGGCGGCCGCCGATGACGGCCTGGCCGGCGGCCACCTGCATGAGGCCCTGCTCGATCTCGCGCGCGGTGCGGGCGAAGCCGTCCTGCTGGCGGGCGCGCACGCTCTCGCGCGTGAAGACGGCGCCGTAGGGATAGGCCTGGGGCGTGAGGCCGCCGGCGCGCGCGATGACTTCCGAGAGGCGTTCGCCGCGGCGGATGTCGTAGACGCCGGGGCGCAGGAACTCGCCGAGGAGGGTGACGGGGCCGGTGTCGCGGTCGCCGAAGCCGCGCGGGATGCGGATCCCGTCGCGCGGCGAGAGGCGGACGGCGGTGAAGTTGCGCGAGCGCAGGTCGAGGGTGAGGCGGGTGAGGGCGATGTTGGCCGACTGATCGGTGGGTTCGCGCGCGAGTTCGAGGGCCGAGAGGTCGGCCGTGTCGGTCAGCCCGCCGGCGGAGGCGATGACGGCGTCGAGGCCGGTGTTCTCCGCGATGGGGTAGAGGCCGGGCAGGCGGACCTCGCCGGTGACGAGGACCGCCTGGTCGAGCAGGAAGGGCAGCAGCGCCGGCACGTCGAGGAAGAGCTGCGGGCAGGGTGCGGCGCCGAGTTCGGGAAAGCCGGCGGCGCGGGCGTGGGCGAAGCGCTGCGGCGAGGCGCGCGCGGCGACGGCGAGCATGGTGAGCGCCGGGCAGTCGAGGCCCGGCACGGGGGGCGGCGCGGGGATGCGCTGCGCGAC